>CAZWQS010000196.1:0-5005 GCA_964635925.1 uncultured Terricaulis sp.
GTGGCTTCCGTCGGAGCAGCTTCAGCGGGAACAGCCGGCGTGGCTTCTTCAGCGAGTGGTACAGCGCCTTCTGGCTCGCCGGGCACCAGCGCCGCCAATGTTGCCAGGCTGGCCAGATCAATCTCCACTGCCTCGTCCACCGCCGCCGGTTCAGCTAGGCTTGGCTCCACTGCCTCTGTCAGTGCTTCCCCGCCCGCGACTATCACCTCCGCCATCGGCGGTTCGGCGGTGCCCGAGCGCGTGCTGCGCGCGTTCGAGGAAGATTACGGCGTAGAGGTGATCCACGCCTGGGGTATGACGGAGATGAGCCCGATCGGCACGATCGGCAAGCTGCTGCCCGACCATTATGCGATGAGCCACGATGAGCAGATGAAGGCCAAGTTGAAGCAGGGCCGCGCGCTGTTCACTGTCGAAATGAAAACCGTGGACGATGAAGGCGTCGAGAAACCGCATGACGGCAAGGCGTTCGGGCGCCTGCTGGTGAAAGGCCCCGCCGTCGCCAAGGCGTATTTCAAGAACGCCGGCGCGCGCAACGAGAAGGGCGAGTGCCTGGAGCCGTGCGGCTTCTTCGACACCGGCGACGTCGCTACGCTCGATCCGCTTGGCGTCATGCAGATCACGGACCGCGCGAAGGATGTGATCAAATCCGGCGGCGAATGGATCAGCTCGATCGATATCGAAAACATCGCGGTCGGCGCCGAGGGCGTGGCGTGCGCCGCGGTGATCGGGGTGGCGCACCCGAAATGGGATGAGCGCCCGCTCTTGATCATCGAGCCCAAGCCCGGCGCGAATCCGACGCGCGAGCAATTGCTGGCGTTCCTCGAAGGCAAGATCGCCAAATGGTGGATGCCCGACGACGTGCAATTCGTGGAAAAAATCCCGCTCGGCGCGACTGGTAAGATCAACAAGCTGGCGTTGCGCGAAACGTTCAAGGAGTACCGCCTGCCCAGCACGCAGGCGGCAGAATGACAAAACGGCGCCGGTGTTACCCGGCGCCGCTCTCTGCCTTGCGATCCCGATCTTTCGATCGTTCATGCTTCAGCATGGAGAGAACGGCGCGGGATGGAGATCGTTCCATTTCATCTGAGTCATTCCAGGTCAGCCTTCGGCTGCTTAGAATGACTCTAAGAGGCCAGCCGATATTCGCCCGCCACGCTTGGTGCGCCCTGCGTCGTCACGAGCCCTCGCTTCACCAGCCGAACCATGTGCGCCAGCACCGAATGGCAGGCGGCAGGATGCAGGCGCTTATCCACGTCGGCGTACATCACCGCCACCATGTCGGGGATGCGCGTATCGCCGGCCTCGAGGCGGGCGATGATTTGCGCTTCGCGCGCCAGGCGATGGGCGATGTACGCTTCGATGAAGGGACGAACTTCACGGATGGGCGGGCCGTGCGTGGGCCAGAGCGTCGCATAATCGCGGTCGCGCACTTTTTCCAAGCTAGCCAGATAATCATCCATGTCGCCGTCTGGCGGGGAGATCACGGTGGTCGACCAGCCCATGATGTGATCGCCGGGGAAGAGGGCGTTTTCCTCGATCAGCGCATAAGCGGTGTGGTTGGACGTATGCCCAGGCGTCGATAGCGCTTCGATCGTCCAGCCCGCGCCGGCGAAGACATCGCCGTCGCGCACGCCGATGTCCGGCTTGAAGCTCGTATCGTCGCCGGCCTCCATGCGGATTTCCGATTCCGTCACGCGCACTGGCAGGGCCGAGGCGTAGACTTTCGCGCCGGTGCGCGCCGCCAGCGGATGCGCGGCGGGGCTGTGATCGGCGTGGCCGTGCGTGACGAAGATATGCGTCACGCGCTCGCCTTCGACGGCGCGCAGGATGTCTTCGATATGGGTGGGATCATCAGGGCCGGGATCGATCACGGCCACCGCGCCGCGCCCTATGATGTAAACGCCCGTGCCCAGATAAGTGAACGGCCCGGGATTGTTCGCAACCAGCCGGCGGATCAGCGGGCTCACCTGCTGGGCTTGGCCGTACGCGAAATCCATCTCGCGGACGAAGGGGATCGCCGCCATCCGTTTAAACCCTATGCGCGTACGTAATCGCGGAACGCGTGCGCCAGAACGCGCGCGGCGATGATTTTGTCGGGCAGGTTAAGGTCGATGGGCGGGCCCATGTCGGTCTTGTTGGCGTCGACGATCTGCAGGCTGCCGTCCGTGCGGTCGCGCAGCACGTCCACGCCGCCCCACTCAAGCCCGATCTCTTTGCAGAACACGCCAATGCGCTCGATCTCCTCGGCTGAGAACACCTCCTCGGGGCGTCGCAGCAGCACTTCCACATTCGTGTTCTGGAAGCGTTTGGTTACAGGCCGGCGCTTGATGAACACGATGATCGGCTTGCCGCCCAAGGTGCAGGTGCGCAGATCCTCCACGAGTTGCAGATCGGGCGTGCGGTTGTCGATCACGCGCTGATAGGCCCGCCCGGGCAAAGCCGGCGTGGGGCATTGCACGATGTGGCCGTCATGGGCGGCGTTGATCTGCGATTTCTCGACCGCGGGGCCGGCATAGGTCGCGGGATCGATCGCCAGCGGGCGCGCGAACGCAACCTCGCTGGCCGCGGCCACGCGCGATTTGGAAATGTCGGCGCAATTGAAATTGATGAGCTTGGCGCCGGGTTTCACATTTGCCGGCGCCGGATTAGGGGAGATGGTGGCGTCCTCGAACTGAAACACCACGTCGGCCTGCGAGACATCCTTGGCCAGGACGGCGCCGGCGATGTGGCTCACGGCGCGAATGAGATACCAGGGCCGCGCGCGCTCGGGCGTGAAATAAATCGTAAAGCGCTCGCCGATCGGCTCCATCGCGCGCCACGAAAAGAAGAAGCGAAACCATGCCGTCACTTCCGCGATCACGGAGGGTGAATAGGGCACGCGCGCGCCCGTCTTGCGCACGGTGAGTCCCGTCAAGCCGAACTCGAAATCGCGCAGCCACACCGGGCCTGACGTTTGAAACGTCTCGCGCGAGGAGGTTTCTACCGTCACCTATGCCCCTCCGCGGCCCGCTGTTTGCATCGCATCAATCATGACCGCCGCTTTCGAAGTCCTGTTGTTTACCTTGGAGCGCGTGCGCACGATCGTCACGGCGCTGGCGTTCATCATTCTGATCAAGCTGGCGTTGGTTCTCGTCCTGCCGGCATGGCCGAATTAAGGCTTCGGCGCCAGCCCTTCGAGCGCCCCGCGCATGCCCCCCAAGTCGTACCCTGCCGCGGCGGCCTTGGCGATTATTTCATCCGGGGCGAGCGCCCCTTCGAGCGCCTGCGCCAGCGCCCAGGCCATAATTGATCGGGTTCCCGTCCGGCAATAGGCCAGAACAGGCCCTTGCGTCTCAGTCAGCAGCGCCGCCATGGCGCTGACCACACCAGGGGGCGGGGGGCCGGGGCTGTAGGGCAGCGCCTTATAGGTGAGGCCATGCGCCGCAGCGGCGGCGGCAATCGCTTCGCCCGGGGCCTGGTCGGGCGCCTCGCCCTCGGGCCGATTGTTGACGATGGTGCGGAATCCCATCGCCGCCGCGCGGGCGACATCCTCCACACTGATCTGAGGTGAAACGGAAAAGTCGTTGGTCACGGGTTTGAAGGCGCTCATGGGGCTCCACGTTGACATGCCTTTCCAAGGAAGCAAGGTTGCGCGCGCACTGCTTCGCCGCAAAGGCGTCACCAGGACGTTTGAATGCTTGCTCTAACCGTTCGACGCCTGATCATCGCTATTCCCACGCTTATCGTCATTGTTGCGGCGGCGTTCCTGTTGATGAAGGCCGCGCCGGGCGGCCCGTTCACCACCGAGCGCCAATTGCCGCCCGAGATCGAACAGCGCCTTGCGCAGAAATTCGGCCTCGATCTGCCCGTGCATGAGCAATTGCTGCGCTATCTCGGCGGGCTCGCGCGCGGGGATTTCGGCCCCTCGATGACGTATAAGGATAAGACCGTCATCGAAATCATCGCCGAAGGCGCGCCCACCAGCGCGCTGCTCGGACTGGGCGCCATGGCGCTGGCGCTGTTGGTCGGCGGGGGCCTCGGCGTGATGGCCGCGCTCCGGCAGAACCAAGCGCAGGATTACGCGGTGATGGCCCTGGCCATCGCCGGGGTGTGTTTGCCGCCCCTGGTCGTCGGCCCGATCATGCAGCTTTATTTTGGGGTGGAGTGGGGCCTCTTGCCCAGCCAGGGCCTTCATCGCGACCAGTTCGGCCTCGAATACCTCTTTCTGCCTATTCTCACGCTGTCGCTGCCGCTGATCGCCATCGTCTCGCGCCTGATGCGCGCCTCGATGATCGAGACGATGCGCTCGAACGCCATCCGCACCGCCCGCGCCAAGGGCTTGCCCGAAATGCAAGTGATCCTGCGCCACGCGCTGCCGATCGCGATGCTGCCGGTGGTGTCTTATGTCGGCCCCGCGCTCGCGGGCGTGATGGCGGGCTCGTTCGTGATCGAGACGGTCTATCAGCTTCCCGGCATCGGCAAGCAATTCGTCTACGCCGCCCAACAGCGCGACTACACGCTCGTGATGGGCGTGGTGCTGATCTATTCGTTCCTGATCATCCTCTTCAACCTCGCCGCGGATGTCGCCTACCGCGTGCTCGATCCCAGGGCCCGCACGTCATGAGCGATATTTTCCTCGACGATGCGCCGCCCCCGCAGGCGATCAAGGGCCGCTCGCTTTGGGAGGACGCGCGCCGTCGCCTCATGCGCAATCCAGCCGCGGTGGCGAGCCTTTATGTGGTGGCCATCCTGGTGCTGATCGCCGCTTTTGGCCCGATGCTGTGGGTGCACAAGGTCGACGACATCTTCCGCGACGCCGTCGGCATCGGCCCGACTTGGACCAATTGGCACATTCTCGGCACCGACACCGAAGGGCGCGACATGGTCGCGCGCCTCATCTTCGGGCTCGGGATTTCGCTGCTGGTGGGCCTCGCCGCCACTTTGGTCGCGCTCACCATCGGCGTCGCTTGGGGCGCGATCGCGGGCTTTTTCGGCGGCGTGATCGATGACGTGATGATGCGCATCG
>CAZWQS010000197.1:0-4896 GCA_964635925.1 uncultured Terricaulis sp.
CATCGGCAAATATGCGCCAGGCACGACCCCGCAAACGCACCCGTTCCTGGATAAGCTCACGGACTACGCCATCGCCTATTTCAACGATTTCGTGAAGCCGACCAAGAAATTCCGCGCCGCTGACGAGAAGGAGCGCGCCGCGTTCGAGGACTTGATCAAGCGCCTCGACGCGCTGCCGGCGGACACGACCGACGGCGAGATGATCCAGGCCGAAATTTACGCTGTAGGCAAAGAGCACGGCTTCGAGCCGCTGCGAGATTGGTTCAAGGCGCTTTACGAAGTTTTGTTCGGCGTCGAGAGCGGGCCGCGCTTTGGGCAATTCGCCGCCATCTTCGGCGTGCGCGAAACCAGCGCGCTGCTGCGCAAGGGGCTGGCGGGCGAATTGCTGAAAGCGGCTTGACTTTCCGGCTCGAGGCCCAATCTTATACGTATGCGTCAGAGCGCGACCCTCTTTTCTATTTTTGCCCGCGCCGACCGCGCGGCCGAACGCGCTTAGCCCCTAGCTCGCCGCTTGCGCCGAGTTAGGGGCGCAAACACACCTGAGATTCAGAGTTTTTCCGCGTGCAGCCGCACGGCCGCGCGCGCTGGAGTCATGTCATGTCCACAAAGGGCAAACCTGCGATCATGGTCAGCCGCGACGACCATGAAGAACTGATCGATTTGGCGCTCAAGGGCCTGGGCCGGGCGCCGGGCGCTGCGCTGCTGCTGCAAGAAATGCAGCGCGCGAAAGTGGTGGCGGCCGAAGCGCTGCCCGCGCACGTGCTGGCGATGAACGACCACGTCGCGTTCGTGTATGATGGCGCGACTTATCGCGATTATCAGCTCGTCTATCCCACGAGCGCGAATTTCGACGATGGGCGCATCTCCGTGCTGACGCCGGTGGGCGCGGCGCTGATCGGCTTGGCCGAGAACGATGAGATGGCCTGGTCAGACGGGCGCGGCAGCGAACATCGCCTGAAGCTGACGGAAGTCCGCCGCGCGCATTAAAGCAACGGACTTTAAATTCGCCTCAGTTTGATGGCGGACGCGGAGCGATTTAAAGTCCATGAGTTGCTTTAGAAACATTTGAATCTAAAGCGTCTCGTGGACCTTAAATGCGACACGGCGGATGATCCAGACCTTGGGTCGCATTTAAGGTCCGACGCTTTAGCGCCCGGCCCTCTCCGCACGCCAGGCGGCGAGGATGGCTTCGGCGCTTGCGTCGATATCGGCCGCCTTCGTGCCCGCGCTGATGACGGAGATGCGCATAATCTGGCGCCCGCGCCAATGCGCCCCGCCGACAAAGCACACGCCATCGCGCTGAATGCGCGCGATGGCGCGTTGCGTCAGCGCGTCGGACGCCACGCCGTTCATATCCGCGCCAAAGCGCACCGCGACCTGATTGAGCACGACATCGTTCAGCACCTCGACGTCCGGCGCGGCGGCGAGGCGCTCGCCCATGCGCCGCGCTAAATCGCAATGGCGCTGAACCATCGCCGCGATCCCCTCGCGCCCCAAGGATTTGATCATCGCCCAGGTCGCGAAGCCGCGCGCACGGCGCGAGAGCTCGGGCGTGTAATCGGCGGGGTGTCGATCCTCGCCTTCGGGCAGATAGCTGGCCGCGATCAGCATAGCGCGGCGATGCGCCTCGGCGTGACGCACGATGGCGTAGGCGCTGTCGTGCGGCGTTTGCAGCCATTTGTGGCCATCGACGCCCCAGGAATCCGCAAGCTCAAGTCCAGCGCCCAGATGCGCGCGATCCGGGCACGCGCGCGCCCAGAGGCCGAACGCGCCGTCCACGTGCAGCCACGCGCCTTTCGCGCGCGCGGCGGCGGCGATTTCCGCAAACGGATCGAACGCGCCTGAATTAATATGGCCCGCCTGCGCGATGGCGATGATCGGGCCATCGAGATTTTCGATCGCACGCGCGAACGCGCCCGCTTGCATGCGCCCCTGATCGTCCACGGGCACGCTGACCACGCGCTTGGCGCCAAGCCCGAGATAACGCAGTCCGGAGAACACGGTCGAATGCGCTTCCGCGCCCAGCACCACATGAATCGGCGGCGCGCCGAACAGGCCCTCGGCTTCCACGTCCCAGTCCGCGCGGCGCAGCACCTCCCCGCGCGCGGCGGCGAGACAAGTGAAATTCGCGATCGTCGCCCCGCTGACGAAACCCACCGAGGACTCGCGCGGCAAATCCAGCAGATCGAGCAGCCAGCGCCCCGCAACCTCCTCGCACGCCGAGGCGGCGGGCGTGGCTTGTGCGTTGGCCGCGTTCTGCGCCCAGGCGCTGGTCAGCCAATCGGCGGCCATGCCGGCGGGCTCGGTGGCGCCGATCACCCAGCCGAAGAAACGCGGGCCGATCATGTTGGCGAGACCCGGCTCGGCCAGCTCCGTCAATTCGGCGATGAGCGCGCCGAGTGGCGCGCCATGCGCGGGCGTGGGCTGATCGAACGCGGCGCGCAACGCCTCATACCCGCGTTCCGGCCGATGCGGACGCGCCGGCGCATCGGCGCGAAAACGCACCGCGTGCTCAGCCACCGCCGATAAAACGAGTTTCAAATCCTCGCTGCTCATGAGCCGTTTCCTCCGGGCGCTCGATCAGCGGGCAATCGCGCGATGGCGCCAGCGCTTTAATTGACATCGCCGCCCCGATCAGGTCGATTGGGGGCACGCGATATTTCGTGAGATTGATCGCCGCCGCGCTCGAGAGCGCGACGACGCTTATGTTTTGAGGACAATGGACGACCACTCGCTCATATCCAACCTCGTTCTGGCGCTGGTTTTGGCGTTCTTTCTTGGGTTTATCGCCCAGCGCCTGCGCATCTCGCCATTGGTTGGATATTTGCTCGCGGGCGTCGCGGTGGGGCCTTACACGCCGGGTTTCGTGGGCGATAGCGGGCTCGCGTTCCAGTTCGCTGAACTCGGCGTGATTCTGCTGATGTTTGGGGTCGGCCTCAAATTTTCTTTGGACGATCTCTGGGCCGTGCGCGGCGTGGCGCTGCCGGGGGCGCTGGTGCAGATGGCCTCGGCCACGCTGCTGGGCTGGGGCGTTGGGCTGCTGATGGGGATGACCCACGCCGAAGCGCTGATGCTCGGGTTTTCGCTTTCGGTGGCGAGCACAGTCGTGCTGCTGCGGGCGCTGGAAGATCGCGGCATCGTCAAGAGCGAGAACGGACGCATCACCGTGGGCTGGCTGGTGGTGGAGGACATCGCCATCGTGCTGGCGATCGTGCTGTTGCCGGCGCTGGCCTCGATCGCCCACGGCGAGGCGGCGACGCCCGCGGAGTCGATCCGCACGCTGGGGCTCACCATCGGCAAGATCGGCCTGTTCGTGATCTTGATGCTGATTGTCGGCGCGCGGGTGTTTCCGTGGTTGATCGTGCGCATCGCGCACACCAAGTCGCGCGAACTGCTTTCGCTTGGCACGCTGGCGTTGGCGCTGGGCGTGGCCTACGTGGCCGCCACCTTGTTCGACGCTTCCTTCGCGCTTGGCGCATTCCTGGGCGGCGTGGCGCTCAACGGCTCGAAATTCACCCATCGCGTCGCCGAGGATAGCCAGCCGCTGCGCGATACGTTCGCGGTGCTGTTCTTCGTTTCGGTGGGCATGCTGTTTGACCCGATGACGCTGGTGCGTCAGCCGCTGGGCGTTTTGGCGGTGGTGTCGATCATCGTGTTCGGCAAGGCGCTGGCGGCGCTGGCGATCACATCGCTTTACAAGCTGCCGCTGCGCACGGGACTGATGATCGCTGCGGCGCTGGCGCAGGTGGGCGAGTTCTCGTTCGTGTTGGCCGGCATGGGCGTGCGGCTCGATCTGATGACGCCGGACACCTACAGCCTCATCCTGGCCAGCGCGCTCATCTCGATTGCGCTCAATCCGATCCTCTTCCGTGTCGGCGAAGCGATCGCGCACAAAGTGGAAGACCGCAGCGAACCCGCCGCAAACGCCTAAAGCGCGAATTTTTCCGAAAATTTCCCCCTGTGGTTGTGTTCTGCAACTTGGGTGTGCTGGTTGTGCGGTAACGCCCATTGCAATCCTGTGTTGTCATGGGGGCTGATGGGGCGGATGGGGTACGGTCGGTCACGGCGTCGCTAGACGCCGATGCGCTCACGGCCGCCTGCAACGGATTTCACGCCGCCTTCCCCCGCCGCTCCGCCAAGCGCGTGTTTCACGTCACCCAGGCGATCTGGCTCATCGCGCTGCTCGGCGCGGTCGGCTGGGCGATTTACGCGCACACGGCGCTGGCGCTCAGCGGGCTCCACGCTGTCGCTTGGGCGCTGTTCGCCTGCGCCATTGCGTGGCGGCTGTTGGCGGCGTCGAGCCTTGCGCCGACGCTCTCGCGCCTCGCGGAGCCCGCGCGCTGGCCGGTCTACACCATCCTCTGCCCGCTCTATCGCGAAGCGAATGTGGCGCCTGATCTGATCGCGGCGCTCTCGCACCTCGACTATCCGCATGCGGCGCTGGACATCAAATTGCTGATCGAAGGCGATGATGTCGATACGCTGGCGGCCGCGCTGGCGATCGCGCACGCGCCGCATATCGAGATTGTGGTGATCGCGCCCGCGCGTCCGCGCACCAAGCCCAAAGCGCTGAACGCCGGCCTGGCGCGTGCGCGCGGCGAGTTCGTTGTCGTGTACGACGCGGAGGATCGCCCACACCCCCAGCAATTGCGCGCCGCTTTGGCCGCGTTCGAGGACGGCGGGGCGGAGCTTGCCTGCGTGCAGGCGCCGCTGGCGATCGACAACGCGCATGCAAGCTGGATCGCGCGCCAGTTCGCCGCCGAATATGCAATCCAGTTCCGCGAAATGCTGCCGCTGCTGGCGCGGCTAGGTTTGCCGCTGCCGCTGGGCGGCACGAGCAACCATTTCCGCACGAAGGCGCTGCGCGCGGTCGGCGGCTGGGATAGCTACAACGTC
>CAZWQS010000198.1:0-4887 GCA_964635925.1 uncultured Terricaulis sp.
ACGTAGCCCGAGCCGCCCGCAAAGCCGATGGCGGCGACGACGGCGAGCGTCAGGTCTTTCGGCGAAACGCCAGCGGGCAATCGGCCATCGACGTTGACGCGCATGGTTTTTGGCTTGCGTTGCAGCAGGCATTGCGTGGCGAGCACGTGCGCGACCTCGGACGTGCCAATGCCGAAGGCCAGCGCGCCGAACGCGCCGTGCGTTGCTGTGTGGCTGTCGCCGCACACCACGACCATGCCGGGTTGGGTGAGGCCAAGCTCCGGGGCCATGACATGCACGACGCCGCGATCTTCACTGTCCCATCCCGCAAGGCGCACATTGTGACGCGAGCAATTGCGTTGCAGCGTCTCCACCTGCGCGGCGGCGTCTGGCGTGCTGTAGGGCCGCGCGCCATCGGCGCCCGCCGGCAAGGTGGGCGTGGAGTGATCGAGCGTAGCGTAGGTGCGATCGGGGCGGCGCACCTTGACGCCGCGCGCATCAAGTTCACTGAACGCCTGCGGGCTTGTCACCTCGTGCACAAGATGCAGGTCAACATAAAGAATCGCTGGCGCATCCGGCGTTTCGGTTTGGACGAGGTGGGCGTCCCAAACCTTATCGAACAGGGTGCGCGGTGGTTCAGGCCGCATCTACCCGCCCTCCCTGGCTGCGCAGGGCAATCAAACGATTGAGCGCCGCCACGTAGGCGCGCGCGCTCGCCACCAACGTGTCCGCGTCGGCGCTGCGGCCGGAGACCGAACGTCCATTCGCGGAAAGGCGCACGCTGACGGTCGCTTGCGCGTCGGTGCCTTCAGTGACCGCTTGCACTTGATAGAGCTCAAGCGTCGCTTCATGCGGCGCGGCGGCCTTGATGGCGTTGAAGATCGCATCCACCGGGCCCGAGCCGCGCGAGGTTTGCCATACGGGCTGGCCGTCGATCATCAGATCGATCTCCGCGGTTTGCGGCCCGTCTGTGCCGGCGATGACGCGCAGGCGTTTTACGTGGATGGTGTCATTGGCGCGGGCGATCTGATCATCGATCAGGGCGATGATGTCTTCGTCGAAAACATGGCGCTTGCGGTCGCACAAATCCTTGAAACGCTGAAAGGCGTCAGCGAGCGCGTTGTCACTCAGCGTATAGCCCAGCTCTTCAAGTTTTTTCTTGAACGCGTGACGTCCGGAGAGCTTGCCCATGACTAGGCTGGTCGCGCCTTGGCCGACGTCCTCGGGGCGCATGATTTCGTAGGTCTGCGCGTGCTTCAGCATGCCGTCCTGGTGAATGCCGCTTTCGTGGCTGAAGGCGTTTTTGCCGACGATCGCCTTGTTGAATTGAACCGGAAAGCCGGTGATGCGCGAGACGGCGTGGCTCGCCTGCATGAGATGGGGCGTATCGATCGCTGTTTGATAGGGCAGATCTTCGCCGCGCACCTTGAGCGCCATGACGATCTCTTCCAATGCGGCGTTGCCGGCGCGCTCGCCGAGGCCGTTGACCGCGCATTCCACCTGCCGCGCGCCGCCTTGCACCGCAGCCAGCGAATTGGCGACGGCCAAGCCGAGGTCGTTGTGGCAATGCGCAGAGAACACGACTGCATCCGCGCCGGGCACGCTGGCGATCAAATCCGCGAAAATGGCGCGGTATTCGTCGGGAAATGAATAGCCGACGGTGTCGGGGATATTGATCGTGGTCGCGCCGGCGCGGATTGCCGCTTCAACAGCGCGCTTCAGGAAATCGCGCTCCGTGCGCGTGGCGTCTTCGGCGCTCCACTCGACGTCATCGGTGAAGTTGCGCGCCAGCGTGACGCTGGCCGAGATCGCGTCGAGCACCTGTTCGGCGCTCATGTTGAGCTTGTGCTTGCGATGGATCGGCGAGGTCGAAATGAACGTGTGAATGCGGCGGCGCGCTGCGCCGCGGATGGCCTCGGCGCAGCGCTCAATGTCCTTCGGCTGCGCGCGCGAGAGGCCGCACAGAACCGCATTTTTCAGCACGCCGCCCACGGCGCGCACGGCCTCGAAATCGCCGTTCGAGGCGGCCGGAAAGCCGGCTTCGATGACATCGACGCCCATCTGATCAAGGATCGCGCCGAGTTCGACTTTGTTTTCATGCGTCATCGCCGCGCCGGGCGATTGTTCGCCGTCGCGCATCGTGGTGTCGAAAATGACGACTTGATCGCGATTGGGAATGCTTACATCGGGCATGATACATCCCCCGCAATATTCGGCGCGAACGTTGGGCGAGCGGCGAGGGCGAGGCGAAGTGAGGTCATGAACGTTAGCTCCTGTCAGCGCTGGCGCGCTATGGCGGGTTCGGCGGCGAGATCAGTCTCGCGGCCGCGGTGAATGGAGAGCACGCCGGTGCGTGAAAGTTCGGCCAAGCCAAGTGGACGCATGAGATCGATGAAGGCGTCCACCTTCTCGCTCGCGCCCGTGATTTCAAAGATGAAGCTCTCCAGCGTGGTGTCGATCACCTTGGCGCGGAATATATCGGCTACGCGCATCGACTCGATGCGCTCCTGGCCGCTGGCTATGACCTTCACCAACGCCATCTCGCGCAGCACCCCGCCAGGGTCGCGCGTCACATCGGTCACGCGACGCACCGAGACGATGCGGTCGATCTGCGCTTTGATCTGCTCGATGGTGCCGGGGTCGCCGCGGGTCACGATGGTGATGCGGGAGGTGTGCGCGGTGTGGTCGTTCTCGGCGACCGTCAGGCTCTCGATGTTATATCCGCGTGCGGAGAAAAGGCCGACGACGCGCGCGAGCACGCCCGGTTCGTTATCGACCAGGATTGCCAGCGTGCGTGCGTCGGAGGGGGGTGTTACAGCCATTAGACCAGCTTCCGCCCGGCGTCGTCGATGCGCGTGGCGGCGATATCGTCAGCCAGGATCATGTCGTTGTGCGGTCTGCCCGAGGGGATCATCGGGAAGCAGTTTTCTTCGCGCGCCACGCGACAATCGAACAAAACCGGACCGGGCGTTTCGATCATCTGCTTGATCTTTGCGTCCAATTCTCCCGGCCGGTCGGCGCGAATGCCGACGCAGCCGAACGCTTCGGCCATCTTCACGAAATCCGGCAGCGCCGCGGAATAGGAATGGGCGTAGCGCTCGCCGTGCAGCAATTGCTGCCATTGGCGCACCATGCCCATCCATTCGTTGTTGAGGATGAAAATCTTGATGGGCAGGCGATGCTGAATAGCTGTGCTCATCTCCTGCATCGTCATCTGCACGCTAGCTTCACCGGCGATGTCGATCACCAGCGCGTCAGGATGCGCCGCCTGTACGCCCAGCGCCGCGGGCAGGCCGTAGCCCATAGTGCCGAGCCCGCCGGAGCTCATCCAGCGATTGGGTTCGTCAAAATGGAAATATTGCGCGGCCCACATTTGGTGCTGGCCGACTTCGGTGGTGATGTAAACGTCGCGTCCGCGCGTGGCCGCGTAGAGGCGTTCTATGGCGTATTGCGGCTTGATAACGTCCTCGCCCTGATCATAGGCGAAGCATTTGCGCGCGCGCCATTCATTGATGCGATCCCACCAAGGCGAGACGTTCGGCGGCGCTTTCGCGCGCGCGCGCCAAGCTTGCGCCAATGCTTGCAGCGCCTCGGCCGCGTCGGCCACGATGGGCACGTCCACGTGCACGACCTTGTTGATCGAGGAGGGATCGATGTCGATGTGGATTTTGGCTGAGTTCGGGCTAAACGCATCCAGGCGCCCGGTGACCCGATCGTCAAAACGTGCACCCACGCAAATCATCACGTCGCAATCGTGCATCGCGTGGTTGGCTTCCCACGAGCCATGCATTCCCAGCATGCCGAGCCAATTCGGCCCCGACGCCGGATAGGCGCCAAGCCCCATCAGCGTCGATGTGACCGGGAAATTGGTCGCTTCCACCAAGTCACGCAACGCCGCGCTGGCGCGTGGGCCGGCGTTGATGACGCCGCCGCCGGTGTAGAAGATCGGCCGGCGCGCATTGGCCATCAGCGCGACCGCTTCGGCGATGCGCGTTTGATCGACCGGGCGGGCGATGCGCTTGGAGCGCTTTGGCGCCTCATCCGGGGGCAGGTATGCGCCTCGCGCGAACTGGACGTCCTTCGGGATATCAACCACAACGGGACCAGGGCGCCCGCTGCGCGCGACATAGAACGCTTCGTGCAAGATCGCGGCGAGGTCGTTCACGTCGCTCACCAGCCAATTGTGCTTGGTGCAGGAACGGGTGATGCCAACCGTGTCGCATTCTTGAAACGCGTCCGTGCCGATCAGGTGCGTCGCCACCTGGCCGGTGATGACGACCATCGGAATGGAGTCGAGCAACGCATCCGCCAGCGGCGTCACCATATTGGTGGCGCCCGGCCCTGAGGTGACGAGCGCGACGCCCACTTTGCCAGTGGAGCGCGCATAGCCCTCCGCCGCGTGGCCCGCGCCCTGTTCGTGGCGGACCAGGATGTGGCGCAAATCCTCGTTGGCGAACAGCACGTCATAGATCGGCAGCACGGCCCCGCCCGGGTAGCCGAACAGCGTATCAACGCCCTGATCGCGCAGCGCTTGGATCACCATATCCGCGCCGGACATGACGACGCCCGCCTGAGCAGCAGGCGTCGATGGATGAACCTGGGCGATGTTGGCCGTGCTCATGATCGCGACCCCGTCAAGAATTGGACGGCTGCTTCAGCCAGGCCATGCGCTCGCGCAGCGCCTTGCCGGTTTTTTCAATCGGCTGTTCGTAGTCGGAATTGAGCATCGCATTATAACGCGGTTTGCCGGCTTGGTTTTCCAGAATCCAATCGCGCGCGAAATTGCCGGATTGGATGTCTTTCAGCACCTCGCGCATGCGCGCGCGCGTTTCGTCGGTGATGACGCGCGGGCCGGAGACGACGGCGCCGTATTTCGCGGTCTCGGAAATGAAGTCGTGCATCTTGGAG
>CAZWQS010000199.1:0-4861 GCA_964635925.1 uncultured Terricaulis sp.
CCTCAACATGGCCAAGGAAAACGGCTTGCTCGCCGGCTTCCCGGTCATCGACGTGGTCGCGCGCCTGGTGGACGGGCGCTACCACGACGTCGACTCGAACGTGCTGACCTTCCAGATCGCCGCGCAAGCCGCGTTCCGCGAACTGAAAGAGAAGGGCGATGCGCGCCTGCTCGAGCCGATCATGAAAGTGGAAGTCACCAGCCCGGAAGAATACGTCGGCTCGGTGATCGGCGACCTGAACTCGCGCCGCGGCATGATCCAAGGCCAAGACATGCGCGGCAACGCAACCATCATCAACGCGATGGTGCCGCTGGCCAACATGTTCGGCTACGTGAACACATTGCGTTCGTTCTCCCAGGGGCGCGCTTCCTACGTGATGGAATTCAGCCATTACGAAGAAGTGCCGAAGGCGGTGAGCCAGGAAGTGCTGGCCAAGCTGCGCGCTTAAGCGCCGCTCTCAACGAAATGCGAAGGGCCGCTCGAAAGGGCGGCCCTTTTGCTTTGAAGGCGAGGTAGAGTTCACGCGGGAGACGGCAATGAATGGCAAACACAGCGGGTCGTGCCTCTGCGGGGCCGTGCGCTTCGAGATCGCGGGAACGTTCGAGCATTTTTTCCTTTGCCATTGCGGGCGCTGCCGCAAAGGCACGGGCTCGGCGCATGGCGCCAATCTGTTTTCAACGAACGCGAAGCTGACCTGGCTGTCCGGCGAAGATCAGGTGCGAACCTTCGCGCTGCCATCGGCGCGCCACGTCAGGAGTTTTTGCGCGGCTTGCGGCGCGGCGCTTCCGAACGTGCAGATGGATGGGGCGCTGCTGGTCACGCCCGCGGGCAGTCTCGATAGCGCGCTTTCGATCCAGCCGAACGCCCACATCTGCATGGCCGATCGGGCCGATTGGGATCGTGATCTGGAACAAGCGCCGGCGTTCGCGGCGCTGCCGGGCTAATGCGTGAACTTTACGCCGCGAATGCGCTAAGATGCGGACGATGAACGGCGTCAGCTTCGCCCCCCTTGTCTCTCTCGCGCCGATGGCGGGGGTGACGGACATTCCGTTTCGCCGCCAGGTCAAAGCCTTTGGCGGGCGCTATTGCGTGTCGGAGATGGTGGCTTCCGATCAATTGGCGCATGCGCGCGCGGACATGGTGCGCCGCGCGGCGGGCGCGGGCGTGATCTCGCCGCTTGTGATCCAACTCGCGGGGCGCGAGCCAGATTGGATGGCCGAAGGCGCGCGGCTGGCGGAAGCGGCGGGCGCGGATGTGATCGACATCAATATGGGCTGCCCGTCCAAAAGCGTGACCTCTGGGCTGTGCGGTTCGGCGCTGATGCGCGATCCCGCGCTGGCGCTGCGCCTCATCGAAGCGATAGTCGCGGCCACGCATTTGCCGGTGACGCTGAAGATGCGCCTGGGCTGGGATCACGCCAATCTCAACGCGCCGGAGATCGCCCGCAATGCCGAGGCCGCCGGCGTGCGCATGATCACCATTCACGGCCGCACACGCTGCCAATTCTACACCGGCGCCGCCGATTGGCGCGCAATCGCGCGCGTGGCGGACGCGGTGGCAATTCCGGTGATCGCCAATGGCGACATCGCCAGCGCGGCCGATGCGCGCCGCGCGCTTGCACTTTCGGGCGCCGCGGGCGTGATGATCGGGCGCGCGGCGCAAGGGCGCCCCTGGCTGCCGGCTGCGATCGAGCATGCGCTTACGCACGGAGGCGAAGCAGTGTCGCCGCCGCGCGAGCAATTGTTGGAATCGCTGCTGGCGCTCTACGAAGATTCGCTGGCCTTCTATGACGAAGGGCTGGGCCTGCGCATCGCGCGCAAGCATATCGCCTGGACGATCGATGCGGTGTTCGGCGCACCCGCGCGCGAGCGGCGCAAGGCGATTTGCGTGTTGACCGATCCCGCGCGGGTGCGCGCGGAGCTGCGGGCGCTGTTCGCTGAATCCGACGAACACGCGCCTGCATAAAGCGCTTACGCGGCCTGCTTGAAATCGCCCAATTGCGCCGCGAGCGCGCGCTGGAAAGCGGGGCGGGCGGTGCAGCGCTCGACATAAGCGGTAAGGCGCGGCTCTTTGTTTGTGAGTTCGGGCAGGATACGCAAGACGCTGGCCATCATCAGATCGCCCGCGGTGAAGCGCTCGCCATCGAGATAGGGTTTATCGCCCAGATTGTTGGCGAGGCATTTGAGGCGCCATTCGGCGAACTGCACCGCGCTGGGGCGGCGCAACTTGGCCCAGTCTTCATCCTTGAAGAAGAGATCAATCGAAGCGACTTGCATGATGAACGGCTCGATCGAATTGAGCGCGGCGATCAGCCATTGCGTGGCGCGGGCGCGGGCGGGGCCATCCTTCGGAAGCAGCGTTTCGCTGCGTTCACTGATATGCAGCACGATGGCGCCGCTTTCGAACAAGACGAACCCGTCCTCCTCGAAAATCGGCACTTGGCCGAAAGGCTGCAGCGCGCGGTAGTCCGGCTTATCCTGATCGCCCATCGCCAGCAGACGTGTGCGATAGGGCAGGCCAGCTTCTTCGAGCGCCCAACGCGCGCGCAGATCGCGCACCTGGCCCTGCGCGAAATCAGGCACCCATGCGAAGGCGGAGACGGTGATCATCACAGCTCCTCCATCGTCGGGATCGCGTTGCAGGGCATGATCTCCACGGCGTCGCCGGGGAAGATCGCAAAGTGCGGGTGCGCCTTGAACATCGCCGCGGCCGCTTCGTGCGTTTCAGCTTCCACGATGATGAAGCCGGCGATCGCGTTGGTGACGTCCTTGATCCCGTCTCCGTCCACGCGCTTGGTTTTGCCCAGCGGGCCGCCTTCGACGACGATCGCGCTTTTGTGCTTGGTCATCCAAGCGTCCCAAGCCTGCATGCCCGCGACCTCGCGCGCCTGACGCGCCTTGTCGTCGAGCTTGTCCCAGCCGGATTTGGCGTGTGCTTGCGGCGTGCCGGTGTAGAGAGCCATGTATTTCATTGTGCGTTCTTCCCTTGCTGTTTCGCCGCGTAAGCCGCGAGCTTGTTGAAGAGTGAAGTCCAGCCGCCGATATGCGCATCGCGCCGCTCGACGCTGATGAACGGGGTTTGATGAAAGGTCATGGTCGTCTGGCCATCGCCATGTTCACGGAAGGTGATGGTGACGAGCGTTTCGACCTCGCCTGACGGGCCCTCATCCCACATCCAGGTGAAGACGAGGCGCGTGGGCGGCTCGATCTCGCGATATTCGCCGCCGAACCAATTGTCGCCGTGATCCTTGGAGCGGATCATGCCGCGATATTTGCCGCCGACGCGGAAATCGATTTCAGCTTCTGGGCAGTCGAACCCTTCCGGCCCCATCCATTTCTGAAAGTGGGTCACATCGCTCCACAGCGCGAAGAGTAACGATGCTGGCGCATCGAAGCTGCGCGTGATGAGCAATTCGTCGTCGGCCAATTGCGCGCTCATTTCGGCGGCTCCTTCTTTTTGAGTTCGGCGAGGTAGGCGTCCATCTTGTCGAAGGAGCCGGTCCAGAAGCGGCGATAGAACGCCAGCCAATCATCAACGCCCTTGAGCGCGGCGGGCTCCAGCCGGCAGGGGCGCCATTGCGCATCGCGCCCGCGAGTGATCAGGCCGGCGTTTTCCAGCACTTTGAGGTGGCGTGAGATCGCCGGCAGGCTGATGGCGAACGGGGCGGCGATCTCGTTCACATTGGCCTCGCCCTCGGCCAGCCGTGCCAGGATCGCCCGCCTCGTGGGGTCGGCCAGAGCCGAGAGGGTCACGGAGAGAGGATCAGGCTGCATTTAACCAATCATGTAATTAACGTATTGGCTAAATACGGTGGATCAAGCCACACGTCAAGTCCTGCTTCCCCGCTTCCCCGCCGAGCGCCCCGCGCAAGCGGGGCCGAGCGCGGGGACCCAGAGCGACCAGCGCAGCCCTTTGCTGGGTCCCGGCTCTCGGCCCGCACCAAGTGCGGGCGCTCGGCCGGGAAGCGGGGAAGCATCCAAACCCGCGTGCGCGCGCATCTCTCCATCAGAATCCGAGGGGAGAGGGAGACTATCGTGCGTCTTGTTGTGTTCACCGCCGCCGCCGCGGCGCTTATGGCTGGCGTCGCCGCCGCTGAAACTTATCAAGCCTCCGGCGTACGCATCGAAGATGCGGCCGCGCGCGTGGAGATCATTCCGGAAAACCGCGCTGACATTGACGTCAGCGTTCAGCCTGGCGCGCGCCTCGCCGCGCCGCGCGTGAGCGTTGAAGGCGGACAAGTGTTGATCGACGGCAATCTGCGTCTGCAAGGCTGCACGTCGACAACGGGCGGAGGCAATCGCGTGCGCCTCGCCGGGCAGGGCTGGGTGCGCGAAGCGGATCTGCCGCGCATCGTCATCCGCACGCCGCGCACGCTGAATGTCAGCATGGGCGGCGCGGTGTATGGGCGCGTCGGCGCCTCGAACGGGGGGACGCTGCAAGTGGTTGGTTGCGGCGATACGGATGTGGCGGCGGTGTCGGGCGATCTGCGTTTGCAGGTGACGGGCTCGGGCGATGTGGATGTCGCCGCTGTTTCCGGCAATCTCGATGCGAGCCTCACGGGCTCTGGCGATGTGACCGCCGCGAGCGCGGGCGCGGATGCGCGTCTGCGCCTCACTGGCTCGGGCGATCTGACCTTGGGCCGCATCGTGGGCGCGCTGGATGCGTCGCTGACGGGCTCGGGCGATCTTGAAGCGGGCGATGTGGGCGCGGGCGCTGCGCTGCGTCTCACCGGCTCGGGCGATGTCAGCGTGCGCGACGTGCGCGGTCGCTTGAGCGCGGAGCTGACGGGCTCTGGCGATGTGGTCGTCAACGCGGTGACAGGTGAATCGGCGACGCTGCGGCTGAATTCGTCCGGCGATCT
>CAZWQS010000200.1:0-4817 GCA_964635925.1 uncultured Terricaulis sp.
TCAAACATCTTCCACATGGACCAACGCCAGAACGCCACAGACATTTCCGGAAACGTATTGAGCTGATTGCCCCAGCCTGCATCGCGCACGGGCTGCTTCAGGTCGTCCCACAGATTATCGAGCCAGCGGCCGACAAGCGTTTCGTTCTCACCGGTCTCCAGCCGCCGATACGGCGGGTTGCCGATGATCGCGAGGATCGGCTGCTCCGTCTTGATGCGGTTCGATTGCACACGCTCGTCGCGGATCGCTTGGGCCATGAAATCGAGCGCGCCCCCGGGCGCCGCCGCGTTCGGCTCAGCCAACGTGTCCGTGAGATACACGCCGAGGCGCGGCAGATCATCGTCGGCGCCGAGCGCGCGAATCTCGCTCGTCAGCGCCGCGTGCAAACGATAATGCGCCACCGCGTACGGCCCAACCAACAGTTCAAACCCGTACGCGCGCGCCATCAATCCGCGCAACGCGGCGGGCACTTGGCCCGGCCCGTGCGACGCCTCCACCCGCTCGCGCACACGCTCGGCGACGCCGAGCAGGAACGTGCCGGTGCCAACCGCCGGATCGAGAACGTGCACGCTCTCGTCGGCCAGCCCATCGACGCTCAGATTCTCGCGCAGCGCCCGATCCAGCGCGCCGACCATGTAGCGCACGACCTCGACCGGCGTGTAGTAGACGCCGAAGCGTTCGCGCGCGTCGGGATCGAACGTCTCCAGAAAATCTTCGTAGAAATAGAGGATCGGGTCGCGGCCTCGGGCCGGCCGCTTCAGCATCTGCGGCTTCAGGCAATTCACGGTGTCGAGCATCACCTCAAACCCCGCGCCGATTTCGTTCGCAACCTCCTCCTGGCTCAGCACGCGCAGCGTCGAACGCATCAAGGGATGCTCATCCGGCATATGCTCGTAGGCGTGGCGATCGACCGTTTCGCCCGTCGCCTCGCGCACCAGCAGTAAGCCGAAGGCCAGCGTCTGCGCGAAGGCGCTTGAAAACAGCGTATCGAACGCCGCGTTCATGCCCGCCGCTTCCGGCCGCGAGTAGAGCACGCGGCGGAATTCTTCCCGCACCTGCTGTAGCGGCGCATCGGCCACGCCTTCTTCGTCGAGCTGCGCAAGCCGGTCTTCGGCAATACCGCGCACAAGCCGCGCCGAGTGCGCAAGCAACTGCGCCAGGTGCTTGGCGTTCTGCGCCTCCGGCGGCTGCGCCTGCGCCAAGCGTTCGATGAGGCCAAGCGCGGGGTCCGGATCGTGCTCGTCAATGAGGCGGTCGGCGCGTGCATCATCCCGATTGGGGTCGAGTGCGCGTTCGGGGACCAGCGCCGCGTGCGAGATTGCCTCGCCGCGCTCGTAATAACGAAACTCATGGAAGTTGCAGATCGCCCACTGAGCAAACTCGCTGAACCGCCTGAACTGGCGCTTGTCGTGCGCATCCCGCCAACTTGCACCGTCCGTGCGCTTGGTCTTCGCCTTGAGCTCGACAAACGCCCGCGCCGGCGAGCCCGCTCGCTTCAACGCGATGTCAGGACGGCCCACGCCAGCGTGTTGAAACTCCGGCAGCACAGAAAGCGGCGGCGCCGCTGGCAGCGTCGGCAGCAAATCAACGATCAGGCGATGAAACTCAGGGGCGAGGCCCGGCTCGGTGTTCTCCGGGTGCGCGCGCAGCGCGTCGCGAACGCGGCGCGCGTAATCCTTAAGCAGCTGCTTTTGCGCTTCTGACGCCACTATTCCGCCCCCGCAACGGGAGGTTACAGATGTTTGCACCCTGGGCCAATTCCCTATCCAACACCTTTCCGCCCCAAGTCCTTGTTTCCCAACACCTCACCCAAAATCTATCCGCCCCCCTCTCCACCTGGCGTATCATCTCCCCGTCGCGTCCAACGGGAGCAGTTGGATCCTCTGTTCAGCCAATGGGGCGCGGCGCGGATTGAGCGTGATGCTCTGACGTTTGAAGCCCAGCCCCCGCGTTGTCGCGGCGCGGGAAGAGGGCTCCGGCGCAAAGCTCTGGGAGGCGCGAACTCCCAAAGTGCTGTTGCCGGGCGCGTCGGCGCAAAGCCCGCGTTAAGCGCGGGAGCTTTCCTGGGACCGTGCGACATCACGGCCAGCACGCCGCCGGGTGAATGAGCCAAGGGTGTGAAACACCGCCCTGCGGCACGTAGTAGCAAAGCGGACCAATCCGAATTTCAGGGGGTCCGGGGGAATTTGCGAACCGTGCCGCATCCCATGTGAGGGCGGACATGAACGGAATTATTCTGGCGTTGGCGCTTTCACTCTGGGGGGTGATGCCACTTGCTTTCGGCGGTTCTGGTGGTGGATGGTCTGTTGTCAGCGCCCTCACGCCAGAACTTCACTTCCAAGATGAAGGGCGTGGAATAGATCGGACCGCCCGGGCGCCATTGATAGGTGACGATGCCCTCAAGCAGGATGGGGCTTGCCAGCGGCTTTTGCAGCCCGTCCAGCGCGACTGTGAAATGGTGCGTGTATCCACGCCCCGGAAAAAGCGTGCGCCCGCCGATACGGCCAAGACGTTTCAAGCGCGCGAGTCGGCGGGCCATGCGCGAGAGCGGATCGGCGTCTTTGCTAGGCCATGCCGAAGGGCCGCTTATTCCTACATTTATTGCGGGACTAGGGCCGATGTTCGTCAACTTCAAATCGCCAGTGATCACGCTTTCATCATGCGCGATGCTGGTGTCATCGGAGAACGGTTCAACAATAATCCAGGGCCGTTGCTGAGCATGAAATTGCTCCCGCGCGAGGGCATTGGCTTCACGCGCGGCGTCGGCGCTGCGCTGCGCCTCTCGCCACGCGTTCCGGGCGAAAATTACAGTGGCCCCCAAGCCGATCAAACCGAGGGCGCCGATACCGACTTGAGCCCACGCAGCCACCGCCATCCGCTGTTGCGCCCGGAGATCGGCGGCACGCTGATCGGCCTCGGAATCGGCGCGCTCGCGCTCGCCTTGGGCCTGATACTCGGCGGCGTGCTCTTTCAGCGGGAACGCGGAAAGGACGGCTGCGCCGACCCAGAAGCAATAGAGCGCGACCGCTAATCCAAGCGTAAGCTTTGAGCCCCAATCGCCTCTAGGCATTGCAGCAGATACGCTGCGGTGAACTTGCCGCGCGAGAGCTTGTTGCGGACGTTCTTTTCATCTTCGGCGATCCCCAACGCCGCCAGCCGCTCCACGAGTAGCGCATAGCTGACGCCCCGCCGTTTTAGCTCTGCCTTCAAAAGGTTGGACGCCTGGTCCTCCCAGCGGTTGCGCGCGGGCATCGACTCTCTCCCATGTGGGGAGGTATCTTAAATAGGGACAATAGCCCTTGCAATAGTTATCAGTGTCGCCATATCCAATACTAACGTATCGGAAATAGGGACATGACCGCTTCCTTCCTCCAAACAGCCGCCGCCCGGACGCTCTCGCTGGCCGCCGTTTTCCGCATGTCGGATGACGAAGCCTTCGCCACGTTCAAGGCGATGCGTTGGGCTGGCGGCGAGCCGGTTTGCCCGCGTTGCGGCGGGGTCGATCCCTACGCCTGCGCTGGCCGCGAATGGAAATGCCGCGCCTGCAAGCGCCGTTTCAGCGTCACCAGCGGCACGCTCTTTCATGGCCGCAAGCTGGCGATGCGCGACATCCTCGCGGCGATTGCTTTGTTCGTGAACGGCGCTTCGGGCGTCTCCGCGCTGCGCATGGCGCGTGAATTGAACGTGCAGCACAAGACGGCCTTCGTGATGCTGCACAAGCTCCGTGAAGCGATGGCGGCTGAACAGGCCGGCGCCACCGTTGGCGGCGTGGTTGAGGTCGATGGCGCGTATTTCGGCGGCTACGTGAAGCCTGAGAACCGCAAGGAGGATCGCAAGGATCGCCGCTTGCTAGAAAACCAAACTGGCAAACGCCAAGCGGTGGTTGTCATGCGTGAGCGCAATGGCCGCGCGCTGCCGTTCGTTTTCGAGAGCGAGGCACAATCCGTCCCAACGGTTGTGGCGCGCGTCGAAAGCGGCGCGACGGTTCATGCCGACGAAGCGGCGGTGTGGGATGCGCTGCACACGCGCTTCAACACGCGCCGCATCAATCACTCCGTGGCGTTCTTTGATGACGGCGCCTGCACGAATTGGGCGGAATCCTACTTCTCGCGCCTGCGTCGCTCTGAGATTGGCGTTCACCACCACATCAGCGGGCGCTACCTCGCCGCCTATGCGTCGGAAATGGCGTGGCGCGAAGATCATCGCCGCGCGTCAAACGGCGCTCAGTTCAACCATGTTGCGATTGCAGCGCTGGCGCTTGGCAAGTCCAAGGCATGGCGCGGCTACTGGCAGCGCTAGTTCCGCACGAGGGCCCACGTCTGCGCTGGACCGTCTAGGCCGCACGCGCGCACCGCGCCGGTTCGTTTCAGATCGCGCAGCACCTGACGAACGATCTCCCGCGCGCCTTCGTGGACGCGCTGCGCTGGTTTTCCCTGGGCGATAAGCATCGCGCGGGCGATCTCCTTCACGGTCAGCGGACCCTTGGCCGTGCGGAGCGCATGAACCACCGGGCGGCTGTTTTCGCCGCGCCGGTGGCGAACGGGGCGCGGTTCTTTTCGTTCAGGCAATGCGGCCAGTGAGATTTCAGGGCGGAGGATACGAAGCGCCGCGTCCAGATGGCCTAGCTGGATCAAGAGCGAGTCTAGCGCGATTTCATGGACGCCGATTTGCGCGATGATTTCTTCGCGCTTTCGGCACAGTGTGCCGACGCCTAATTCTTCTTTTCCGTTGGCTTTGGTCATGGAACGGAGATAGCGGCGTTCATGCGCCGCGATCCGCCCTCAATTCACATGGTCCGCTTTGCTACTACGTGCCGC
>CAZWQS010000201.1:0-4656 GCA_964635925.1 uncultured Terricaulis sp.
GCGGTTCTGCTTGGCGAGCAAACGGCGCTGCAAACGATTGGCGAGACGCCCCACCACGCTTTGCAGCGGCTTCAATTGCGCGTCGAGATAGGCGCGCAGGCGCGCAAGCTCCTCCCCGTCGCACAATTCTTCCGCGCCGATCTGTTCGTCGTGCGCAGTGGTGAACACTTTGTAGCCGGCGTTGGGATCTTCGACATTGTCACGCGGCTTGGGGCGGATCGGCTTTTCGCCGGGCTCATCCTCATCGGACTCATCCTGCGCGTCCTCGTCCATATCGGTTTCGATGGAGATGGTCCGGTCGGACTCCATCTCCATGTCGGTCTCGGCCATTTGCATGTCCGAGGGGACGTCCTGCTCTTCTTTGTCTTCGTTGGCGGCATTGTCGGCTTCGGCGGGCGGCTGATTCTCCGAATCCTGCGGCGCCTGATCGGGCCCGTCTTCATCCGGCACGAGTCCTTCGGTGAGGCCAAGCCCCATCATCACATCGCGCATGGCGAGCGAGAATTTTTCCTGATCGTGCGCCAAGGGCGCCAATTGATCGAGCGCCGCGCCCGCGTCGCGCTCCACATCCGCCCGCCACACATCGACCAGCGCTTTCGCATTCGGCGGCGGCGCAAGCCCCGTCAGCCGCTCGCGCACGATCAGCGCCACGGCTTCGGCCATCGGCGCGTGTGCGCGATCCATCATGCGCGCCGCGCCCTTGCGCTCCAGCAAATCGCTGAGTGCGGCGGAGAGATTGTTCGAGACGCCCTTCAGCGCGTTGGCGCCCAACGCCTGCACGCGCTGCTCTTCCACCGCGTCAAACACCAAGCGCGCTTCCGCGCTCGGGGGCCTAAGGCGCGCGTGCTGCGCTTCGTCATGGTGCGCGAGCTTCAGCGCCAGCCCATCGGCCTGGCCGCGAATGCGCTCGGCGTCAGCGTCGGAGAGAGTGCGCGGCGGATGCGGCAACACGATGCGGCCAGGGCTGAGTCGCGGCCCCTCGGCGCCGAAACTAACCTCAAATTCCTCATCCGCCCCCGCCAGCGCGCGCGTGGTCTGCGCGAGGGAGCGCTTGAAAAGTTCGGTCGGGGTTTCCTTGGCGGACATCGCGCCCTTCCGGCTGGACTAAGCCACCTTCACCCGCGTCGCCGCTTCCGGCAGATCCGCCCCGAAGGCGCGCTGGTAGAACTCGGCCACGGTCGGCCGTTCCAGCTCGTCGCACTTGTTCAGGAACGTCATGCGGAACGCGAGGCCCACGTCGCCGAAAATTTCGGCATTCTGCGCCCAGGTGATCACCGTACGCGGGCTCATGACGGTGGAGATGTCCCCGTTCATGAACGCGTTGCGCGTCATATCCGCCACGCGCACCATCGACATGATCGTGCGCTTGCCTTCGGGATTATTGTAGCCCGGCGCTTTGGCCACCACGATCTCAGCTTCCGCGTCATGGTCGAGATAATTCAGCGTCGTGACGATCGACCAGCGATCCATCTGGCCCTGGTTGATCTGCTGGGTGCCATGATAGAGCCCGGTCGTATCGCCAAGACCGATCGTGTTCGTGGTCGAGAACAGGCGGAAATACGGATTGGGCGCGATCACCCGGTTCTGATCCAGCAGCGTGAGCTTGCCGCTGGCTTCCAGCACGCGCTGGATCACGAACATCACGTCGGGGCGTCCGGCGTCGTATTCGTCGAAACAGATCGCGATCGGGCGCTGCAGCGCCCAGGGCAGCATGCCTTCGCGAAACTCGGTGACCTGCTTGCCGTCCTTCAGCACGATCGCGTCCTTGCCGACGAGATCGATACGCGAAACGTGGCTGTCCAGATTGATGCGCACCATCGGCCAGTTGAGCCGCGCCGACACCTGCTCCACGTGCGTGGATTTGCCGGTGCCGTGATAGCCCTGCACCATGACGCGCCGGTTGTGCGCAAAGCCCGCGAGGATCGCGAGCGTGGT
This sequence comes from uncultured Terricaulis sp., assembly GCA_964635925.1. Classification (GTDB taxonomy): domain Bacteria; phylum Pseudomonadota; class Alphaproteobacteria; order Caulobacterales; family Aquidulcibacteraceae; genus Vitreimonas. The sequence continues at coordinate 1,936 of CAZWQS010000201.1, forward strand.
TTGGGGGTCAAACCGGTAAGCCTCATCCACCTCGGGCACGTATTCGGTGCGCTTGGAGAAGGCGGGGATTTTCATGTCGCTATCGACGCCAAACTCGCGGGCGGAGACCTGCTTGTCGGGCTTCATGCTCAAGAGATCGTCGGCGGTGGTCATGTAGGCTCTGATTTGGGCTTGGAGGCGCCAGCTTAGCCCCTCGCACGTGCGAGAGAAAGGCGGCGAAATGACGGACTTGGCGTGGGGTCTTTAGACCAGGCCGCCGGCCTTCAGCGTCTGATAGGCGTGGAGCACGCGCTGGAGGCTTTCTTCCGCGCCGCGATCGCCGCCATTGGAATCGGGGTGCCATCGCTTCACCAATTCGGCGTAACGGGCGCGGATCGCCTCCGCGCCTGCGCCTTCCTCCAAGGAAAGCGCCTCGAACGCCTTGGCCTGGAGGCGCGTCAGCCGCCGGCGCGGCGCAGCCTGCGCCGTCCCCGCCGGGTCGCGCGAGCCGAACATCGAGAACGGGTCGCCGCCGGCGAAGCCGCGCATGGCGGCCGAGAAGCGGTCCAGCCGCCCGCCGCGGAAGGTCCAGGTGGGGCGATGGCCCACCTCCTCGCGCGCCTGGTAATCGGCCCACTCGGTTTCGCTCATGCCGGAAAAATAGTTCCAGCGTTTGTTGTAGGCGGCTACGTGCTCGCGGCAGAAGTGCCAGAACTGGCCTTCGTGATCGCGGCCCTTGGGCGCCATATGGCGGCCCACGCGCTCACACCCCACATGGTCGCAAGGCTGCTCGGCGCGCCCGCGCGGCTTCGTTTCCGCGTCGGGTTTTTTGACGCGGATATCGACGAATTTCGGCCTATATTCGAATGCGTCTGACATCGAGCGCCCAGTATGGGCGCCAACAGTTAAACGGACAAGGAATTGACAGAGCAGAAAACGCATCTTTCCCGCGCCGAACGCATAAAGGCGGCGGTTCAGACACAATTCACGCTGGTTGCGTTTGAATTGAACGATGACTCCGCCAACCATTCTGGCCATGCCGGCGCACGCCCTGGCGGGGAAACGCATTACCGCTTGCGCCTCGTTTCACCCGCGTTTGAAGGGCTTTCGCGCGTGGCGCGTCAACGCTTGGTTTACCAGGCGCTTCGTGAAGAATTCGACACGGGCTTGCACGCGCTCTCGCTCGACCTCAAAACGCCTGCGGAGGCGTAAAGCGCTTTCTGTTCGCGTGCGGGGGAGCGTGCGATGCTGCGGCGGATTTTGGCATGGGGCGCGGCGGCGCTGATGGGCGCGGGCCTCGGCGCGGCCAGCGCCTGGGCGACGCTTGAGTTCGGCCGCGCCAGCTTCACCGAGCGCTTCGGCGCCTGGACGCACAGCCGCGCCGCCGGCTCCGCCGCCGCCGATCCCTACACCCGCGCCATCATCGCCCGCGAAGGGCTGCTGGCGCTTTCCGCGCGCGAGGCGCTCTATTTCAATCTAAGCGAAGACGAAGAAGGCCGCCCGCTGAGCGAAGCTTGCGTCTATGAGCTGACAGGCGCGGCGCTTGCGGCGCGCTGGTGGTCGGTGACGCTCTATGCTGGCGATCATTTCCTGGCGCAGAACACCGATCACGCCGCCGCCATCGACGCCACGCGCATCCGCACCGGGGCCGATCAACTCTGGCGCGCGCGCATCGCCCCGGTGCGCGGCGCGGCGGCGCACTGGCTCTCTTCGCGCAACGCCCATAGCGGCTTCTCGCTGACGCTGCGCGTCTACAATCCGCGCCGCGATTTTACGCCGAGCGCACAAACCCTGCCGCACCTGACCACGATCTCCTGCGAAGGCGCGGGCGCATGAGCGGCTGGGGCAAATATGTGTGGGCCAGCTTGGCCATCGCGGTGGTGACGCATCTGGCCATCATCAACGCCGTGCCGAGCATGTTGACCGGCATTGCGATCTCGCGCCTTGGCGAGGCGGGCGTGAATCAATGGCATGTCGCCCCGCGCGTGACGGCGCAATCGCGCACCATCGTGCGCCCCGCGCCGGATTTCGCCTATTCCGCCTGCTCATATGATCTCGGCGATGGCCCGCTGACGCTGCGCGTGGCGCAATGGCCTGATTATTGGTCGCTCTCGCTCTATGCGGCAAACAGCGACAATTATTTCGTGGTCGATGATCGCGAGGTGCGCGGCGACGCCGAGATCGTGCTGGTGCGCGCCGGGCGCGCAGCGCCGGACGGCGCCGAGCGCGTGGTGGAAAGCCCAAGCAGGCGCGGCGTGGCGCTGATCCGTCGCCTTGCGCCCACCGCGACCGCCTATTCGGCCGCCGCGCAAGCTGCGCAAGGCGACGTATGCGCTAGGCTTGCAGAAAACTGAGCCGCTGCGCCGCCAAGCGCGCGAACATCAAAGTCACCGCCTTGCGCCGCGCGCCGGCGAGCGGAACAAGCGGGCTCTCACGCACCACCGCGCCGCCGAACCCATCCGCGACGATGAGGCCGACATCGCTCGGGATCAGCGCCTGCGGAAACGTCTCCGTCACGCCGAAGAAAAACCGGTCGCAATACTCGCGATAGTCCGGCCATTTCTGATCGACGGTGAAATCCTCCACGCAGGATTTCGTCTCCACGATCCAGATTTCGCCCTGCGCGGTCAGCCCCATCAGATCGGCGCGTCGCCCGTTGGCGAGCGGGGCTTCCAGCACGGAGACGAGCCCATGATTGGCCAGCACGCGAGTCACCCCGCGCGCCAGCAGCGCGGTGATGTC
>CAZWQS010000202.1:0-4643 GCA_964635925.1 uncultured Terricaulis sp.
TCGCCAACCAGATGGGCGGGGTGGGCAAGACGAACACCGCGATCAATCTCGGCACCGCTTTGGCCGCGGCCGGCAAGCGCGTGCTGATCTTTGACACCGACCCGCAAGGCAACGCCTCCACCGGCATCGACATCCATCCCGACGACCGCACTGTCACCTCCTATGACGTGCTGGTGGCGCATCATCCTTTGTCGAAAGCGGTGATGCCCACGAAGGTGCCCAACCTGTTCATCACGCCGGGCGATGCGCGCCTCTCGGGCGTGGAAGGCGAGTTGATGGGCGAAGCGCAGCCGCAATTTTTCCTGCGCAACGCGATCGATCAATTCCGCGGCGAAAGCTCGCTGGGCGTGGATTACATGCTGATCGACTGCCCGCCGTCGCTGAACATTCTCACCGTGAATGCGCTGACCGCGAGCGATGGAATTCTGGTGCCGTTGCAGACGGAATATTTTGCGCTCGAAGGCTTGGCGCAGCTTCTGGCCACGGTGAACGCGGTGAAGGTGAACCTCAACCCGGCGCTCGAAATTCAAGGCGTCGTGCTCACCATGTACGACAAGCGCACCACGCTCTCCGAGCAGGTGGCGCAAGAGGTGAGGGCGCACTTTCCGGATAAAGTCTATGAGACGGTGATCCCGCGCAATGTGCGCATCAGCGAGGCGCCGAGCCACGGCTTGCCCGCGATCATCTATGATCAGAACGCCACCGGCAGCAAAGCCTACATCAATCTTGCGAAAGAGATGATCGAACGCGAGCGTTTGCTGAACGCGGCGTGAACCAAACCCGGAAATTTTTACCGGTGGGTAAGACCTGCCTAGCGAATACTTAAGCGTAAGCGAATCGGGTCGGCACGGAGACGAGGGCATGAGCGAGTTGAGACCACGGGGATTGGGGCGCGGGCTCTCGGCGTTGCTGGGCGAGCCTGTCCGCACCGAACCGCCCAAGCCCGCCAACACCTGGACGCAGCCTCAGCCGCAAACGCCGCCCGCGCCGCAGGCCGAAGCGCCGCGCCCGGCGCCCGCGCCGGTGGAGCCGCCGCGCAATGTGTTCGAATTGCCGGTGACCAACCATCAGCCGCCGCAACAGCCGCCCGCCGCGCCTGCGCCGCAACCCGCGCCGGCTGCGCCCGCCGCGCCGCCGCAAGCGGCGGCGGAATCTGGCCCGCGCGCGCTGCCGATCGATCTGGTTCAGCGCAATCCGAGCCAGCCGCGCAAACATTTCGATGAAGGCGATCTCTCCGAACTCGCCAACTCGATTAAGACGCACGGCGTGCTGCAGCCGATCCTGGTGCGCCCGATCGCGGACGGCCGTTATGAGATCGTCGCCGGCGAACGTCGCTGGCGCGCCGCGCAGCGCGCGGGCCTGCATTCGATCCCGGCCGTCATCCGCGACCTCAACGAGGTTGAGGTCGTCGAGATCGCGATCGTTGAAAACGTGCAGCGCACGGACCTGAACCCGATCGAAGAGGCGCAGGGCTTTCAGGCGCTGATCGATCGCTTCGGGCGCACGCAGGAAGAGATCGCCGAAGCCGTCGGCAAATCGCGCCCGCATATCGCCAACATGCTGCGCTTGCTGAAACTGCCGGATGATTTGCAGGAAATGGTGCGCGACGGGCGCCTCTCGTCCGGCCACGCGCGCGCGATCCTGACCGCGCCCGATCCGCGCGGGCTTGCGCAAAAAGTCATCACCGAAGGGCTGAATGTCCGCGAAGTCGAGCGCCTGGCGCAAATCGCCAAGGACGAAAAGCACGGGCCGCGCGCCAGCGTGCTGGCCGCCGAAGCCAAGAGCGCTGACACCCGCGCGCTGGAGCAATCGCTCTCCAACGCGCTGGGGCTCGATGTCGTCATCCATGAGAAGGGCGAAGCAGGGGAGGTGAAAATCACCTACAAAAGCCTCGCCCAACTCGATGAGGTGATCCGCCGGCTGCGCGGGGGCTTCTAAGCCTCAGCGCAGCGCGCGCGTTGCGTCGACGATCTCAACATCGCTCATCATGCGCAGATACGCGTCGAACCACGGCTTGTGCGCCGAGCCGACGATGACGAGCAGGCGCTGGCCGGGATAGTGCGCGCTGACTTCGCGGATATGCGCGATCTGGCGTAGATTGCGTGTTTCCCAAAGCGCCACGCGCGTGCGCCCCACGCCGTTAGGGCTTTCGCGGTTGATCATGGAAAGCCATTGGCCGTCGGAATCGACGCGCCCGATCGCGTTGGTGTTGAGCATCCGATACGTGGCCATGAGCTGATCGGGGGTGTTGAGGTTTTGCGCCGCCTCGCGCAGCGGCACGAACGCCTGATTGGCCATCACCTCCGCGCCCCAGCCGCTGTTGTAGAACGCCTCGAAATCCGCTGACGCGCGTTCGCCCATGTCGTCGGCGGCGTGATCGTCGGTGGCGTAGACGCGCTCGAGGCCCAGCCGCGCCGCGAGGCGCGAGGCGATCAGATGGTTTTCGTTTTTGCGCGTGTCGTATTCATTCAATGCCGCGAGCAGCACAGAGGAGATTCCGTCCTGTGCGACGCGTTCGGCCGGCTCAAGGCGCCACCATTGCACTAGCGCCGAGTGCGGATCGCCCGCCGCTACGAACAACGCCGCCAGCCGCCGTCGCTGCGCCGGCGTGGGGTCGGCGGGCCAGTCCGCCAGCACGCGGCGCACCTCCGCTTCGGCCTGCGGCATATCCATTTGCACGCCATTGGCGCCCATCACCGCCATGTTCATAGTGCGCCCGGCGTAGGTCGTGGCGGAGTCCGGGTAGATGTCGCGGTAGCGCCACAGGCTATCGATGCTTTCGCCGGAGAGCGTCTCGATCAGGATCGCGTCGGGCCGGAAGGCCGCGAGCCGGTCGAGCAGGGGCTCGAGATTGGCGGGGTCCCAACCATCGGGCGCGCCGCTCAAATGCGGGGTGGCGAGCACCAGAATCTGAGTCGGCGCGCCAACGACGCGGTCCTGATAGGTGCGCGGATCGAATGGGCGCGACTGTGCAAGCGCTGTAGGCGCGCAGGCGATGGCCGCCGCCGCGAAGGCGGCGAATAAAATGGGTTTCATCGGGCTCCCTCTCTTTTTGTCCCGCAGGGGAGACGCGGGCGCTGCACGCTTTGGATGCAGCTTTGCGACGAGCGGCGCCGATTGCGCTCTGCGCCCAAGCGCGCTTCCATTGCCGGCATGAATTCGATCTACGCCGCCATGGGCGCCACGATCTTCGAGGTCACCTCCCGCCTCGCCGCCGAGCGCGGCGCCATCAATCTGGGGCAGGGGTTCCCGGAGGAGGACGGCCCGCGCGATATCCGCGAAGCCGCGGCGCGGGCGCTGATCGAGAAAAGCAACCAATACCCGCCCATGCGCGGCCTGCCCGAACTGCGCCAAGCCGTCGCCGCGCACTACAACGCCCATCATGGTCTCGACCTCGATTGGGCGCGCGAGGTGACGATCACCTCCGGCGCCACCGAGGCGATCACCGCCGCGCTGTTCGCCTTCATCGAGCCGGGCGACGAGGTGGTGTTGTTTGAGCCGCTGTACGATTCGTATTTGCCGATGGTGCGCCGCGCCGGGGGCGTGCCGCGCTTGGTGCGGCTCAATCCGCCGCATTGGCGCCTCGACCGCGCGGCGCTGGAGGCGGCGTTTAATGAGCGCACGCGCGTGGTGGTGCTCAACACGCCGCTCAATCCCAGCGCCAGCGTGTTCGCGCGCGAGGACTTGGCGCTGCTGGCCGAGTTTTGCGTGAAACATGATTGCATCGCCGTGAGCGACGAGGTGTGGGAGCACGTGCTGTTCGACGGGCGCCGCTTCAATTCAATGCTGCACGTGCTGCGCGATCGCACTTTGAAAATCGGCTCCGCCGGCAAGATGTTTTCGTTGACCGGCTGGAAAGTGGGCTTCGCCTGCGGCGCGCCGGCGTTAACGGAGCTGTTCGCCAAGGCGCACCAGTTTCTGACCTTCACGACGGCGCCCAATCTGCAACACGCCGTTGCGTACGGCCTCGGCAAGGCGCGCGCCTATTTTGACGAGATGCGCGCGGGCTTTCAGCGCTCGCGCGATCGCTTGGTCGCCGCGCTGGAAGGGGAGGGGTTCGCCACCCTGCCCGCTGCTGGCGCGTATTTCGTAACCGTGGATCTCGTGGCCTCTGGCATCGCCATGAGCGATGAGGCGTTCGCGCGTCATTGCATTGAGCACGGTGTGGCCGTGATCCCGTTCTCCGCTTTCTATGCCAACCCCGGCGCGCCGGCGCTGGTGCGCCTGTGCTTCGCCAAGAGCGACGAAACGCTCGATCGCGGCGCGGAGGCTTTGGCGCGGGCGAAGCAGAGTGCGTGAGCGCTCACACGGCGGGCGTGAACGGCTCCTCGCCCGGCGCGGTGACGGGATCGGTTTCGCCGCGTGAAACAACGGTCGCGACCACCAGATCGCCGGTGACGTTCAGCGTGGTGCGGCACATGTCGAGGAAGCGGTCGACGCCGAGGATGAGGCCGATGCCCTCCACCGGCACGCCCACCATCAAGAGGATCATCGCCACCACTGGCAGTGAGCCCGCCGGCACGCCGGCCGTGCCAATGCCGCCGAGGATGCACACCAGCATCACCACAAGCTGCTGTTGCAGCGAAAGATCGATGCCGAAGAATTGCGCGAGGAAAAGCACGGTCACGCCCTCGAACAGGGCG
>CAZWQS010000203.1:0-4550 GCA_964635925.1 uncultured Terricaulis sp.
GGAGCGCGCGGGCGAGCATAAGCGCGCGCTTGCGGCGCTGCGGATCGCGGCCCGGCTTGAGCCGTTGGACCCCGCCCCGCGCCTCGCCGCCGCGCGGCTGCATGCCGAGGCGGGCGATCTCGCCGCCGCGCAGGCTGAGGCCGCCGCGGTGCTGGCCGAGAGCGTCGATCACGCCGCGCGCGCCCGCGCCGCCTTCATGCTGGGCGAGATCGCACGCGTAAAAGGCGAATCCGCCGCCGCGCGCACGCATTTTGAGGCGGTGCTGCGCATCGAAGACGCGCTGCTCGCCAATAACCGCGCCGACCCGACCGCCGCGCGCTGGTACGCGCGCGCGCGCGGGCGCATCGCCGAACTTGACGCGGGCGCACGCCAATTCGAGCGCGCACGCGCCGGCGCGGAGGCCGCGCTCGCCATGCTGCGCGCGTGCGCGGCGCAGATCGGCGAGCCGCCGGCGCTGGCCGCCGACCTCGCGGATGCGGAAATGCGTCTTGGCGCGCTTGAACTTGATGGCGATGCGCCAGCTTCAGCGCTGCGGCGTTTTACGGAGGCGATCGGGCGTTTTGAGGCGCTCGCCGTGGTCGAGCCCGACGAGCCGCATTGGCGCGCCGTTCTTTCAGATGCGTGGGCGCTGGCGGCGGAAGCCGAATTCGCGCGCGGCGACGGCAAACGCGCGCGCGCGGCGATGGACAAAGCGTTGCAAGCGCGCATGCGCCTTGCGGTGAAGCACGCGCATGAAGCCTGGCCGCTCGCGGGGCTTTGGCGCACGCGCGCGGCGTTGCTGGCGGCGCTCAACGATGCTTCGGGCGCGGCGGAGTGTCTGGCCCAAGCGCGCGCGCTGGCGGAGCCATTGGCCGTGCAGGGCGGAGAAGCGCAAAGCCGCTTTCTGGTGCACACGCTGCTCGATCAGGCCGATCACGCGCTGCGCGTCGGCAAGCTGAACGAAGCGCGAGAGAGCGCAGATTATGCGCGCACGCGCGCGGAATATTTCGCGCGGCTGGCGGATGCCGATCCCACTTGGCTCGGCGAGGTCGGCGCGTGCTGGGATCGGCTGGGTGAAACCGCGCGCTTGGGCGGCGCCGGCGCCAAAGCGCTCGATGCGTTCACGCGCGCGGGCGAATTCCGCCGCCTCGCGTGCGAGCGCGCGCCGGACAACCAGCGCTTCATTCGCGCGCTGGCGGCGGCGTTGGTGAAATTGGGCGACGCGGCGCTGGAGGCGGGTGCACCGAAAACCGCGCGCGCGGCGCTCAACGAAAGCGTGCGCCTGCGCCTGGCGCTGGCGGAGGCGGCGCCGGCGGACACGCTCCCCGCCCATGCGCTCGCCACCGCGCTGGAGCGCTTAGGACTCGCCGCCCTCGCCTGCGGCGATCGCCACGCCGCGCGCGGCGCATGGGAAGATGAACTAGCGCTGGCGGATCGATTGTTCGACGACGAAGACCTCGAAGGCCAACGCTTCCGCGCGATTGTGGAGAGCCATATCGCCAATCTCGGCGGCGGCGACAGCGAGGCCTATCGCGCCAGCGCGCTGGCGCGCTTCGACGACCTGGCGCGCGCCGGCGTGCTGGCCAGCGCGGAAGCCGCGTTGCGCAAAAAGCTCTGGGGCGGCTGACACGCATCAAGCAACGCGCCAGCCGCCCGCATGCTCAAACCGCCGCGAGCGCTTGATCCAGATCCGCGATCAGATCAGCGATGTGCTCAATGCCGACAGAGAGGCGCACCGTATCCTCTGTGACGCCGGCTTTCTGAAGCTCAGCGGGCGAGAGCTGGCGGTGCGTTGTCGAAGCGGGATGGCAGACGAGCGATTTCGCATCGCCGATATTCACGAGGCGCGTGAACACTTTGACCGCATCCTGAAAACGCCCGCCCGCATCGCGCCCGCCCTTCACGCCGAACGTAAGCAAGCCCGAAGCCTTGCCGCCGAAATAGCGCTGCACCAGCGGATGAGAGGGGTGATCCTCAAGCCCGGCATAATTCACCCATTCGACTTTCGGATGGTTTTTGAGGAATTTCGCCACGGCGACCGCGTTCTCGACATGCCGATCCATGCGCAGACCCAACGTTTCGAGCCCCTGCAAAATGAGGAAGGCGTTGAACGGAGAAAGCGCCGCGCCCGTATTGCGCAGCAGCACCGTGCGCGCGCGGCCAATGTAAGCGGCCGGGCCAAGCGCCTCGGTATAGACCACGCCGTGATAGCTCACCTCCGGCTCGTTGAGCCGGCGAAAGCGCGCTTTATGCTCGGCCCACGGAAACTTGCCGCCATCGACGATGAGCCCGCCAATGCTGGTGCCGTGACCGCCGATATATTTGGTGAGCGAATGCACCACGATATCCGCGCCATGCTCGATCGGGCGCGTGAGATAAGGCGTGGGCACGGTGTTGTCGACGATCAGCGGCAAGCCTTGCGCGTGCGCGGCATCAGCCAGCGCGGCGAAATCCACCACATTGCCAAGCGGATTGCCGATGGATTCGCAGAACACCGCCTTGGTGCGCGCATCCGTCAGCTTGGCGATCGCGGCGGGATCGCTCGCATCGATAAAGCGCACCTCGATGCCGTATTGCGGCAGCGTGTGCGCGAAAAGGTTGTAGGTGCCGCCATAGAGCGTGGAGGTGGCGATGATGTTGTCGCCGGCTTCGGCGATGGTGAGGATCGCATACGTGATCGCCGCCTGGCCCGAGGCCACCGCAAGCCCTGCGACGCCGCCTTCAAGCGCGGCCACGCGCTGTTCGAGCACGTCGGTCGTGGGGTTCATGATGCGGGTGTAGATGTTGCCGGGCACTTTGAGATCGAACAAGTCCGCGCCGTGCTGCGTGCTGTCGAAGGCGTAGGATGTCGTCTGGTAGATCGGCGTGGCCACGGCGCGCGTGGTCGGGTCCGGGCCGTAGCCCGCGTGAACGGCAAGAGTTTCAAATTTCATCAGCTTATCCCGGGGAGAAAAACCGCGTCATAGGCGCGACGCGCGTTTGTATCCGCTTGGGCTCACACGACAAGCTGATGCGCCGCGCTGTCGCGTCGCATGGAAATAATATTGCGATGTTTCCGCGCTATTAGCGAGGATTCATCTGTCTGCGCAGGAAAGCGGGGATTTCCAGTTCTTCGTCGAGCGCATCGTCATGGGCCGCATCACGCGCAGGCTCGGCGCGCGGCGCGGGCGCCGGGGGGAGATCGTCTTCCTCAAAGCGATAGGCCGAAGCCGGCGGCTCCTCGATACGTGCTTCCGGCTTCTTCCAGCCGAACAGCGAGAAGCCGCCATCCTTGCGCCGCTCAGGCTCCACATCGTTGGCGAAGCGCGGGCGGTTCTCTTCGTAAGCGGGCGGCGTGCGCGGGGCCGGTTGCGGCGCGGGTTCGGGCGCGCGCGGTGGGTTGACGGCGGGGCGGCGCAGCGGCGCCTCGGCGGCGCGGCGCGCGGGCTCGACCACGGTTTGCTGCGCGACAATGGCTTCGTCATCGATGCCCGTGGCGACGACGGAGACGCGCATGCGCCCTTCCAGCGTTTCGTCGAACGTCGAGCCCAGGATAATGTTGGCGTTGGCGTCCACCTCGGCGCGGATTTCGTTGGCGGCGATGTCGACCTCGTACAAGGTCATGTCGAAGCCGCCTGTGATGTTGATCAGCACGCCCTTGGCGCCGCGCATCGACACGATGTCGAGCAGCGGATTGGCCATGGCGCCGTGCGCGGCTTCGAGCGCGCGGTTGTGGCCTTCGCCTTCCCCTGTGCCCATCATCGCGGTGCCCATCTCGGCCATCACGGTGCGCACGTCGGCGAAATCGAGATTGATGAGGCCCGGCATCACCATGAGATCGGTGACGCCGCGTACGCCGCTGTAAAGCACCTGGTCCGCCAGTTGGAAGGCTTCGGCGAACGTGGTGCGCTCGTTGGCGACGCGGAAGAGATTTTGGTTCGGAATGACGATCAGCGTGTCGACGTGCTTGCGCAATTCCTGCACGCCTGCTTCAGCCAATTGCATGCGGCGCTGGCCTTCAAAATGGAACGGCTTGGTCACCACCGCGATCGTCAGGATGCCGCGCTCGCGCGCCGTGCGCGCGATCACAGGCGCCGCGCCCGTGCCGGTGCCCCCGCCCATGCCGGCGGCGACAAACACCATGTGCGCGCCTTCAAGGAACTCGATGATCTCCGGCGTGCTCTCTTGTGCGGCGGCCTGGCCGACCTCCGGGCGCGCGCCGGCGCCCAGGCCCTCGGTGATCGAGTGACCGAGCTGGATGCGGTTTGGCGTTTTCGCGCGCGTCAGCGCTTGCGCGTCGGTGTTGGCGACGACGAACTCCACGCCCTGTAGGCGCGCGTCGATCATGTTGTTGACCGCGTTGCCGCCGGCCCCGCCCACGCCGAAGACGACGATGCGCGGTTTGGATTCCTGCACGCCGGGCGCGCTAAAATGGCTCATAAGTTCGCCGCTCCAAGGGCTTCCGGTTCGCACGATTCGCCCACGCCCGCATCGCAGCCTCCCAGGCCGGACCTAAGCCTTCGTTAAGGGTTCGAAACGCTCGCGGCGGATTTGGGGCTAAAGCACGGTTGCTTTGGGAAAAATGGGACGCG
>CAZWQS010000204.1:0-4534 GCA_964635925.1 uncultured Terricaulis sp.
AAACCGTGTCTCGATTGCTTTGGCTTGGTGCACCATCGCCTCCCACATCGAGACGGAGCGATCTTACGATGCGCTGAAACCGGTCGGATAGAATCTTGGACCGCCGGCGTCCTCGCCGGCCTACGCCGGAGCCGGCCGGCGAGGACGGCGGTCCAAGAGGCGGTTTCAGCTTGTGTTTCTAGATCCCGGCTCGCACCCCGGCTTTCGCCGGGGCTGCGTCCGGGAAGCGGGTGAGGTGTGGATAGAGCCCTGCTCTATCCCCGCTTTTAGAACGCGGCGAAGCCTTGGGCTTGGTCGCGGCGGGCGTGTTTTTCGGCGTACATCGCCTCGTCCGCGCGCGCGAGCGCGGTTTCGGGATCTTCCACCAGCGCGATCGCGTGCACGCCGAACGAGGCGCGGATGCGATGGGCCACGCCTGCGTGCAAGATGGCGGTGTTGTTGAGCTTGTCGCTGAGCGCCGCGGCCTTAGCGCGCGCTTCCTCGGCGCTGGCGCGGTTGAGGATCACGCCAAACTCGTCGCCGCCGAGGCGGCCAACGACGTCGGACTCGCGCACGCTATCGGCCAGCAGGCGTCCGACATGGCGCAGCACGGCGTCGCCGGCGGCGTGGCCGTGGCTGTCGTTCAGCGCCTTGAAGCCGTCGAGATCGAGATAGAGCACCGCCGCGGGCGTGCGATAGCGCTCAACCTCGGACATCGTGCGGTGCAGCTCGCGCAGGAAAGCGCGGCGGTTGAAGGTGGGGGTGAGGCTGTCGCGGTCGGCCTGGGCCTCGGCGATGGCCAAGCGCGCGGCCAGGGCGTCGCGCTCGGCGGCGAGTCGGGCCAATTGCGCCTCGGCGGCGGGCGATGCGTCGCGCGCGTTCAGCCCCAGTCCTTGCAAGAACTGGCTTGTTGCGCGTGCGGATTGTCCAAAACCGAAGGCCATGGGGGATCAATGCTTCCGGCCTAGGGATGCGCCCGGGGTGGTAAAGAGGGGCTTAATTGGGGATTAGGGGTTGGGGATTAGGGATTGGGGCGCCGCACGGCGGGACCAAACGTCCCCAATCCCTAATCCCCACTCCCCAATCCCCAGTGGACGCGCGCCCCGGCATGCATTAGCAGGCCGTTTTTTAGGAGCAGCCGAATGGCTACCCCCCGCGTGGGCCTGATCATGGGCTCGCAGTCCGACTGGGACACGATGAAGGCGGCCGCCGACGCGCTCGACGCGCTGGGCGTGGCCTATGAGGCCAAGATCGTCTCGGCCCACCGCACTCCGCAGCGGCTCTATGAGTACGCCACCACCGCCAAGGCGCGGGGGATTCAAGTGATCATCGCCGGCGCCGGCGGGGCCGCGCACCTGCCGGGCATGGCCGCCTCGATGACGAGCCTGCCGGTCCTGGGCGTGCCGGTGAAGAGCAAGGATTTGAAGGGGCTCGATAGTCTTCTTTCCATCGTGCAGATGCCCAAGGGCGTGCCGGTGGGCACGCTGGCGATCGGGGAAGCTGGCGCGGCGAACGCGGGGCTGATGGCGGCGGCCATCCTGGCGCTGAGCGACGAAGCGCTGGCCGCGCGGCTGGAAGCGCACCGCAAGGCGCAAACAGATTCCGTGAACGAAAGCCCCACATGAACGCGCTGACGCCCGGAAGCGCGATCGGAATCCTGGGCGGGGGCCAGCTTGGGCGCATGCTGGCGCACGCGGCGCAGAAGCTCGGCTTCGATGTCGCGATCTACACCGACGAAGAAGACAGCCCCGCCGCGCGCGTGGCCGCAACCACGATCGTCTCCGACTACAAGGATCGCGCCGCGCTTTCGATGTTCGCGCACGACGCCAACGTGATCACCACTGAGTTCGAGAACGTGCCGGCGCTGACCGCGGAAATTCTGATCGAAGCGGGCGCAGAGGTGGCGCCGCCGCCGAAGGCGCTGGCGATCGCGCAGGATCGGTTCGACGAGAAAACCTTTTTCCTCAATCAAGGCATCGCCACGCCGCCGTTCGCGCCGGTTTCGAGCCAGGACGATCTGGAGATCGCGCTGGCGCGGATCGGGACGCCGGCGATCCTGAAGACACGCCGCCTCGGCTATGACGGGCGCGGGCAAATCCGCATCAACGCGCTTGAAGATGCGCAAGGCGCCTTCGCCAAACTCAATGCGCCCGCGATCCTGGAAGGCTTTTGCGCGTTTGAGCGCGAGGTTTCGCTGATCGGCGCGCGCGGGCGCGACGGGGCGATCGCGTTCTACGATCTTTGCGAAAACGAGCATGGCGGCGGCATCCTCTCGCGCACCATTCTGCCCGCGCGCGTGGACGCGCGCGTGGAGGCGGCGGCGCGCGCGGCGATGGTGAAAGTGATGGCGGCGCTCGATTATGTCGGCGTGCTGACGATCGAGTTTTTCGCGATGCCGGATGGAGCGCTGGTCGCCAACGAGATGGCGCCGCGCGTGCACAATTCCGGGCATTGGACCATCGAGGGCGCGCTCACTTCGCAGTTCGAGCAGCATATCCGCGCCGTCGCCGGCTGGCCGCTGGGGCCGACCACGCGGCTCGCCGATATCGAGATGCTCAATCTGATCGGCGAAGACGCCGACGATTGGGCCGCGCTGGCCGCCGATCCCGACGCACGGCTGCATCTTTACGGCAAGCGCGATGCGCGCACCGGCCGCAAGATGGGGCACGTCACCAAGATGATCCGCTCCTAACGCGGGAAGCGTTCTTCGCGGGCGTTGAACAGCCAGAAGCCGGTGATGTAAAGCACGGGCGTGAACACCGTCAGCACGCTGGTGATCACGCTGGAGCCGCGCCTGGAGAGGCGCACGGCCGCCTCCCCGTCATCCATGCCGATGGAAACGCCCCCGGCGCCGCTGGTGTTGAGATAGATAATCCCCGCCACGCAAATCCAGAACGCGATCGCGGTGGCGACAATGGGAAAGGTGCGCTCGACATAATCGTCGGCGGGGTGGTCCCCGAGATGGGTCAGACTGGTCCAGATCGTCAGCGGCCAGGCTGCCGCGCCCAGGAACCGCATGGGAACGGACGCCATTTGCGCCTCCATGACGGATCATGAGCAAAAACTATACGCGCACGTTTGCGTGATGAAAGCGTATTTCCAATTATTCAGGCGAAACGCGGGGTTTGCGCGATCAGCGCCCCGGATAGCGCAGCCGCGCGGCGATGCCGACGGCGCTTTGCGCCGCCTCACCCAGCGGCTTCAGGCGCGCTTTGAATTTCTCGAACTGCATCACGTTTTCGATGCGCTGATCGAGGAAAGCCCAGGTGGCTTCGTGCGCCTCGCTGTCGTCGGCGAACCAGTGCGCGTACGTGCTGGCCAAAACGCCCGAGAGGATGGCGCGTTTGGAATAGAAATTCCCGTCCGTGCTTTTGTCGCCCAGCGCGCGCCAAATTTTATCGGCGGTGCGCCACAGCAAACGCGCGGCTTCGGGCGCGCGGTCGGGGCGCGAGAGCGCGCGCGTCATGGCGCGGGCGGCCAGCTTGTAAGGCGCTTGCGCTTCGAGGCGAAGCTGCACCGCGGCGCGAACTTTGTCGCGGATGCGCATATTGGGCAGATCGAGCGCTTCCAGGCCGGCGAGCATCGCGTCATCCGCGCGCGCGGCGAAAGCGTCAAACAGATCGAACGCGCCTTTGGGGCAGGCAAGCTCTGCCTCCCCTTCGCTGAGGCCGGCGTCTTTCACAGCGGCGGCGAACGCCGCCTCGGTCCAGCCCTGCTCGGCGGCGTGGGGTGCGAAGGCGTCCAGCAGGCGGGCGCGGAAGCGGGCGGAGGGCGTGTCGCTCATGGCCTTCAATCTAGTGCGGCGCGGGCGCGGCTCAAATTGGGCGTTTCGTCATCCGCGCGGGAGGAGGCTGTTCACCCCGGCCAGCGCCACCATCACCACGATGGCCGCGCCTGTCACGATGATGAGGCTGGTGAAATAGTTTTCGTGATCGCCCCAATCGGGGCCGTGCATGGTCACCCATTCGCCCCGGCCCCACATGAAGCGCATCATGTAGTGCAGTTGGAAACAGGCGTGCACCGCCCCGGCGAGCGCGATCGCGCCCCAGAGCGCCCAGCCAGCATACGCGATCTCCGCGAGTCCAGGGGCGAAGAGCAAAAGCGCCAAGACCGCGCCCGCGACCCCCGCCGCGGCCAGGCCGCTCGTCAAAACGGCGTCCACGGCGCGCTTCTGGGCGGCTTTATCGAGCGGCTCTGGGGGCGTTTCAGGATCATAATCCATGACGGTAATGTAGCCGCTGCTAGTGGACACGCCAGCGCCGGTTTGCTATCTCCCGCGCCTCGCACGAGGCCAGCCTTGGGGCGCAAGAAGCGCTTGGCGGGCTAAAGGCTCCAAAATTCGCAAGTTTTTCACTCGGGAGATGACCCCTGGTACAGATTTTTGTCCGCGATAACAACGTCGACCAGGCGTTGAAGGCGCTGAAGAAGAAGATGCAGCGCGAAGGCACCTTCCGGGAAATGAAGCGCCGCAACCATTTCGAGAAGCCCTCGGAAAAGCGGATATTTTCAATGGCGCCGCGTTTGGCCCCGGGCTCCTCAACCAGGAGGGCGTTTC
>CAZWQS010000205.1:0-4524 GCA_964635925.1 uncultured Terricaulis sp.
CGCGCGGCGCGCTTTGAAGGTTTCGCCGATCTGCATCCGCTGCAGCCGACGTCGACGATCCAAGGCGCGCTCGAACTGATGGATGAGCTTGCGCACTGGCTCTGCACGCTCACCGGCATGCCCGCTGTTGCGCTTTCACCGAAAGCTGGCGCGCATGGCGAATTCGCCGGCATGCTGGCGATCAAGGCCGCGCTTGAAGCCAAGGGCGAAGGCCATCGCAAGCGCGTGCTGGTGCCGTCCTCCGCGCACGGCACCAATCCGGCAACCGCCGCCGCCGCCGGCTTCACCGTCGATGAAATTCCCGCGCGCGATGATGGGCGCGTGCACCTCGATGACGTGAAAGCCAAGCTCGGCCCCGATGTCGCGGCCATCATGATCACCAACCCGAACACGTGCGGCCTGTTCGAGCCCGAGATCAAAAACATCGCCGACGCGATCCACGCCGCCGGCGCGTATTTCTATTGTGACGGCGCGAACTACAACGCCATCGTCGGCAAAGTGCGCCCGGGCGATCTCGGCGTCGATGCGATGCACATCAACCTGCACAAGACGTTCTCGACGCCCCACGGCGGTGGCGGGCCGGGTGCTGGCCCGACTGTGCTCAGTGCTGCGCTGGCGCCGTTCGCGCCCGTGCCGCACATCGTGTTGCGCGGTGAAAAACGTGAGCTGCGCGAGCACGCCGAAGGCACGCAAGCGTTCGGCCGCATGTGCGCCTTCCACGGCCAGATGGGCATGTTCACGCGCGCGCTCACTTATATGCTGAGCCACGGCTCCGATGGCCTGCGCCAAGTCGCCGAAGACGCGGTGCTGAATGCGAACTATCTGCTGGCGCGCCTCAAGCCGCATTTCAGCGCGCCGTTCGGTGATCGGCCCTGCATGCACGAAGTGTTGCTGGATGATGAGAGCATCAAGCCCAAGGGCGTTGAGACCATCGATATGGCCAAGGCGCTGCTTGATGAGGGCTATCACCCGTTCACCACCTATTTCCCGCTGGTCGTCCATGGCGCGATGCTGATCGAGCCGACCGAGACCGAGCCCAAGCGTGAGCTGGATCGCTTCGCCGACGTGATGATCGCGCTGGCTGAGCGTGTGAACGCGGGCGATGTTGAGTTCTTCAAACAGGCGCCGATGCTCACGCCGATGCGACGGTTGGACGATACGCGTGCGGCGCGTCAGCCTAAACTGCGCTGGCGGCGCGGAACCAACGAAGCGCCCGCGCAGGCGGCGGAATAAGCGCCAAGGGGTGGGGAAGATGATGCGTTCGATGTTGGCGCCGCTGATCGGCGTGCTTTTCATTGCGAGCTGCGCGACGAGCGCGGGCGATGGCGCGCGCACGGCCTATCCCGCGACGCGCATGATCGATCACACCGAGACGCATTTTGGCGTCACAGTCGCCGATCCTTATCGCTGGCTCGAGGGCGACGTGCGCACGAGCCCGGAGGTGGCCCAATGGGTCGAGGCGCAAAACGCGGTCACGCGCGGGTATCTTGATGCGCTGCCGGGCCGGCAGAGCATCGTGAACCGCCTGCAGCAGCTCTGGAATTACGATCGCTATTCGGTGCCTGTCACGCGCGGCGAGCGCATTTTCTTCTATCAGCAAACCGGCTTGCAAAATCAATCCGCGCTTTATGTGCAGGATGGCGCTGGGCCGGCGCGCTTGCTGATCGATCCCAACACTTGGGTGGCGGACGGCGCCAACGCGCTCGCCTCGTTCGAGCCGAGCCCGGATGGGTCGCGCATCGCCTACACGGTGCAAGATGGCGGCAGCGATTGGCGCGTGATCCGCGTGCTTGACGTCGCCACCGGCCAGACGCTCGCCGATGAAGTGCGTTGGGCCAAGTTCACCGGGGTCGAATGGCATCCCGACGGGCGGAGCTTCTATTATTCGCGCTATCCCGAGCCGCCGGCGGGCGAGATGTATACGGCGCTGAACTACAATCACGCAATATATCGCCATCGCCTGGGCACGCCGCAAAGCGAGGATCAACTCGTCTATACGCGCCCTGAACACCCGCGCGACAGCGTACGCGCGCAAGTGAGCGATGATGATCGCTGGCTGGTGATCACCGTGAGCCGCGGCACGGATGCGCGTTACGAGATCGTGCTGATCGATCTATTGGCGCGTAACGCGGAGCCGCGTGTGCTGATCTCGGGCTTCGAGAACGATTACCAATTCGTCGGCGTCGTGCCCGGCGGGCGGTTGATCTTCCTCACCAATCGCGGCGCGCCGATGGGGCGCATCGTGACCATCGATCCCGCGCATCCGCAGGAAGCCAATTGGCTCACCATCGTGCCCGAAGGGCGCAACGTGCTGGTTGGCGCGGATGTGGTGGAGCAGCAGATTTTCGCGCGTTATCTGCAAGACGCGCGCTCCAGCGTGCGGCGCTTCCTGATGACTGGTCAGCCGATTGGCGGGGAATTGGCGCTGCCGGGCTTAGGCTCGGCGGAGGGTTTCCGGGGCTCGCCCACAAGCCCCGTCACTTATTACGCCTTCTCAAGCTTCAACCGTCCGCCGACGATTTATCGCTACGACCTCCGCGAGGAGCGCAGCACGGTGTTCCGCCAGCCGGAGCTCACCTTCAATCCGGACGATTATATCGTCAGCCAGGAATTCTACACGTCTAAGGATGGAACGCGCGTGCCGATGTTCATCGTGCATCGCCGCGACGTGACGCCGAACGGCGCGCGGCCCACGCTGCTTTACGCCTATGGCGGCTTCAACGCCGCGCAACTGCCCAGCTTTCAGGTGCAACGCCTGCAATGGCTGGAGATGGGCGGGGTGTTCGTGCTCGCCAACATTCGCGGCGGCAGCGAATACGGCAAGGATTGGCACGACGCGGGACGCCTGCTGAACCGGCAAAACGTCTATGACGATTTCATCGGCGCGGCTGAAGCTTTGATCGCCAACGGCTGGACCACGCCCGAGCATCTGGCCATTCAGGGGCGCTCCAACGGCGGATTGCTTGTGGGCGCGACGATCAATCAGCGCCCCGATCTGTTCGCCGCGGCGCTGCCGATGGTGGGCGTCATGGACATGACGCGCTTCAACCAATTCTCCGCCGGCCGCTTCTGGACCGACGATTACGGCGACCCCGCCGAGGAGGCGCATTTCCACAACCTCTACGCCCAATCGCCCTATCACAATGTCCGCGCCGACACGCGCTACCCCGCCGTGCTGGCGACGACGGCGGATACGGACGATCGCGTCGTGCCCGGTCATTCGTTCAAATACGCCGCGCGCATGCAGGCCGCGCAGGGCGGGTCGTTCAGCGCCGGCGATCCCCCGCGTCTCATCCGCATCGCCACCCGCTCGGGCCACGGCAGTGGGCGCCCGACTGATCAATTGATCGACGAGGCCGCTGACATGTGGGCCTTCATCGCCCACCATACCGGGCTTGAGGTCACGACGCCGGAGTAGCCATGCCCAAGGCGGATCCAAAGCTGATCGACGCCGCGATCCGTCGCGCGCGCTGGGCCATGTTCATGCGTGGCGCGCGCGCCTTCGCGATCCCCATCGTGATTACGCTGGGGATGATTGGCCTGTTCATCTTCGCGACGACGAGCCCGTCGCGGCATGTGGCGTGGGCGCACGGCGAGATCGTCAGCGTCAGTCAAGCGCGCGCCGCGACCGTGCGGCTCGATGACGGGCGCGAGATTCCTGTCGCGATCCCCGTGAACATCGCGGCGCGCGCGCATGAGCGCGTGGTTGTCGAGGTGCTGCGCCACGAGCGCCCGCCGCGCGTGACGACATACCGCTTCGACCACGCCGAAGGCGCAGAATGACAATGCCGCTATGCGCGGCGCGCCCTTGGAAAAATCGGTTGTCGAGACAATATGCCGTAGCGAAAGCGGTGGCGCGCGTCTCCATGATGCGCTATTCGCCCCGTTCCCAAAAAATCTGGCCCGCAATCTCAGGACTGACGCGTGAGCAAGCACTACCCCACGTTCGCTGATCGTTCGAAAGCCTCCAATGACGCCAAAGCGGCGCTGTTGAACAAGTTTAAGCAAAAGACCGCCGAACCGGTGAACGAGGAAGAGCAAAAGGCGAAGCTCGCCGACGCGCTCGCCCGCAGCGCCAAGCGCCAGGCCGCAGAGGAAGCCCGCCGCGCCCGCGTCGCTCAGGAAAAGGAGGCGCGCGCGCTGGAGGCCGAGCTGAAGCGCATCGAGGCGGAAGAAGCCGCCAAGACGGCCGCCGAGGAAGCTGAGCGCGAGCGCCTGGCTGATATTGAGCGCAAGGAAATCCTGGAGGCCGAACAGAAGGCCCGCCGCGATCTCCGCTACGCCCAGCGCAAAGCCCGCGCCGGCAAGCGCTAAGGCGCTTTCAGCCACACGTTGTCGTCATTCCAGGGCATGCGCGGTTTCGCGCGACCGGAATGACGAGGCGAAAATAAAAAGCGCGGAGCTTTCGGCTCCGCGCTTTTCTTTGTCTGTGTGAAGGCGATCAGCCGAAATTGCGTTTCAGCTCGGCAACGCCGTTTTGCACCAGCGCGCCTTGCGTCGCATCGTTCATCCGCGCGCGCACCA
>CAZWQS010000206.1:0-4417 GCA_964635925.1 uncultured Terricaulis sp.
CTCCACCGGCCACATTCTGGCCGCCGCTTCGCATCTCATCGCCAACAATCGCGGCCGACTAGGCAAAACGCTGTTCACCGATGATGAGCTTGGCAATCGCGTGAAGGTGCGCGGGATTTGGGATGGCGAGGCCGAAGCGCGCCTGGTGGCCGACGACATCGAGCAATGGCGCCAAGGCAACCGTTCTTACGCCGATTGCGCAGTGCTTGTGCGGGCGGCGTGGCAGATGCGGGCGTTTGAAGAACGCTTCCTCATGCTGCGCATCCCCTACAAGGTGATCGGCGGCCCACGCTTCTTCGAGCGCGCGGAGGTGCGCGATGCGCATGCGTATCTGCGCCTCATCCGCTCGGAGGACGACGACCTCGCCTTTGAGCGCGTCGTCAATCAGCCCAAGCGCGGCGTGGGCGAAAGTACGGTGCAAAAACTGCACGCGCATGCGGGCAAACCGCCAACCCGCTTTGTGACCGATGCAGGCCCGCTGTTCGATCAAAGCACCGGCGAGGTCATCACCACGCAGGAGGAAGCGCCCGGCGGGGCTGCGCGCTTCCGCAGCCTTACTGCCGCGGCGCGCGAAATGATCCTGACCGACGATCTGCCGCTGAAAGCGCGCACCGCGCTGCGTGCGTTTCTGAGCGATCTCGACCGCTGGCGCGAGCAATCGCGCCATGTCAGCCACGTCGAGCTCGCAGAGACAATCCTCGACGAAAGCGGCTACACCGACATGCTGCGCAACGACAAAAGCCCGCAGGCGCAGACACGGCTCGAAAACCTGAAAGAACTGGTCCAGAGCATGGGGCAATACGATACGCTGGAAGCGTATCTCGAACATGTCGCGTTGGTGCTCGATATCGAGGCCGAAAGCGATGGCGAGAATGTGCAGCTTTCCACCCTGCACGCGGCCAAGGGGCTGGAATGGCCGCTCGTGTTTCTGCCCGGCTGGGAAGAGCAGGTGTTCCCTTCCCAACGATCGATCGATGAGAACGGCGAGAAGGGTTTGGAAGAAGAACGCCGCCTCGCTTACGTGGGCATCACGCGCGCACGCGAGAGCGCGCGCATTTCCTTCGCGGCGAACCGGCAGATTTACGGGCGCTGGCAGACCGTCCTGCCCTCGCGCTTCATCGATGAATTGCCGGCGGCGAATGTCGATGCGGTCAGCGAAACGGGCTATTCTATGCAGGCGGGCGGCGTGCGCGAGGCGGCGTCGCGGCTAGATTCCTACGCGCCGGGCGCGGGCTTCAATAGCGCCTATCAATCGCCGGGCTGGCGGCGCGCGCAGGAAAACATGGGCCGCGGCAAGACAAACCGCCCGCCCATGATCGAAGGCGAAGCGCGCTTGATCGCCAAGAGTGGCGAAGGCGATTCACATTTCGGCGTCGGCGATCGCATCTTTCACCAGAAGTTCGGGTATGGCCGTGTACGGAGCGTTGAGGGCAACAAGCTGACTGTCGCCTTCGATAAGGCGGGCGAGAAGCGCGTGATCGACAGCTTCGTTATTCCCGCCAGCGCGGCCTGATCGGGGCGGGCGCGGCTTAACCTTAAGATCATGCCGCGCGCCTCATGCGCGTATTGGGTTGCGCGAAATTTGCTTGGGCGCATTTTGCAACCTCGCATATCTTGGATTTCGCCGTGCCCACGTTAGATGCCGCCTCAATGCGCGCGACCGTTGAACCGAAACCTTCACAGGGCGTGCTTCATCGCGCGCTCTACAAGGTCAAGCGCGCCGGCGCGTACGCATCCTTCGCGTTCCATCAGCGCGTGATCGGCTTCAAAGTTCCCGATCGGCCCGATTTTGACGACGCCACCATTCCACTGTTTCTCGATCGCATCGCCATGGCGCGGCGCTATCTCGAATTCGGTAGCGGCGCCTCATCGGTGCTGGCCGCGCGCCAAGGCGTGGCGTTCACCGCGGTGGAAACCGATCGCCATTATCTCAAAGCTGTGCGCGCCAAGATTGACGCGGCGGGCCTTTCCGATCCATCGGCCCAGCGTTTCATCCACGCCGATATCGGCTTAACCGAACATTGGGGCGCGCCGCTGTTCAAACGGGCGACGCCCGCGCGGCTTGCGCGCTGGCGCGCCTACCCCGCCGCGCCGTGGAAGGACGGCGCGCCGAAGCCGGATTTCGTTTTGGTGGACGGCCGCTTCCGCGCTGCATGCGCGCTGACCGCGATCAAGCATCTGGGCGAAGGCGATTGGGAATTGTGGCTCGATGATTATCAGGGCCGCGATCATTACAACATCGTCGAACGTTTCGCCGTGCTGGAACGGATGAGCGGCGTCACCGCCATTTTCCGCGCGCGCGCCGGCATTGACCAAGCCGCGCTGGACGCCGCCATCAACGCCGCGTGCGCCGACTGGCGTTAAGCCGCCTCAATCATCGTCATCATCTTCGTCGTCATCGCCGCGCGGCGCGGGCTTGGGCGCTTGCGCACGCACGCGTTGGGCGCGGCTTTCCTCATCGCCGATCAGGAACGTGAACACGCCCCAAGAGCGCCCGCTTTCGCCCGCGCCTGGCGCGGCGCCTGCCGCTGAAGGCGCATTTGGGGCGCCCGCCTCTGTCGGCGCGGCCTCGGCGACCTCGGGCGCGGAGGCGCCGGTGGCCAGGGCGGCGACGCCGGCTATCCCCGCCGCCAGGAGCGCCGCCGTGCCAATGCTGGCGAAGAACATGCCGATGCGTTTCATGGAGGCAGCTTAGGCGGCGCGCGCACATTCGCCAACCGCGAGCGGATGACAAAGCCCGGTTCCCAGCTTAAGCCGCGCCGATGATTTTGCTCACCGCGCTCGGGCCGCTGGCCGACATCAAAGCCGCCGCCGACGAACTCGACCGCCACGACCCCTCCCCCGCCGATGCGGTGAGCTGGTTCGAGGAGAGCCCCGGCAAGTTCCGGCTCGAAGTCTACGTGCCCACCAAGCAGGACGCCGCAAGCGCCGAAGCGATCGTGGGCGCCGCGGCGCCGGCGCTGCATTTGAAAGCCAAGAAAGTGAAGCCCGCCGATTGGGTGGCGATGGCGCTGGAGGGGCTGCCCGCGGTGCGCGCAGGGCGCTTCGTGGTGGCCGGCGCACATGCGCTGTCGAACGAACATAGCGGGCGCACCAAGATTTGGATCGAAGCCAGCGAAGCGTTCGGCACCGGCCACCACGGCACCACATGGGGTTGCCTGATGGCGCTGGAGGGCGTCTTGCAGCAACGGCGCGTGAAGCGCGTGCTGGACGTCGGCGCCGGATCGGGCGTGCTGGCGATCGCCGCGGCCAAACTTGGCGCGGAGGCGCTGGCGATCGAGATCGATGCGCGCGCGGCCGCGATCGCTGAAATCAACGCGCATCAGAACGATGTGGGCGGGCGTGTACGCGTAATCGCCGGCGATGGCGCGCGATACATCGCCAAGCAGCACTTCGATCTTGTGTTCGCCAACATCCTGATGCGCCCGCTGATCCGGCTGGCGCCCAAGCTGGTCCCCGCGGTTGCGCCGGGCGGCGCGCTGATCCTTTCCGGCCTGCTGCGCACGCAGGCGCCGCTGGTGCGCGAAGCGTACGCCTCACGCGGCCTGGTGCTTGAGCGGCAAATCCCGCGCGAAGCCTGGATGACCCTGGTGTGGCGCAAGCCGCGCGCTTGACGGCGCGGCGCGCCCCGATAGTCTCCCGCGCTGGAGGTGGGCCCCATGTCGAAATCGATATCTTCTCTGGTCGCGTGCGCTTTTGCGTTCGCGCTGTTTTGCGTCGCCGCGCCGAGCTTCGCGCAGACGGCGCGCCCTTACGATCTGGCGCAGCTCAGCCCAGAGGTGCGCGCCGCTGTTGAGCAAGCGCGCGAAGCGCAACGCCTGGCGCTGATGGCGGCGGCGCGCGCAGAGGGCAATGTGGCCGGCCACACTCGTTTCACCGGCACCGGCGGCGACAATTACGCCGGCCAGTGCGCCCCTTGCACCGAAGGCGATGCCCAGCGTCACGGCGTCGGCGTGCTGTCATGGACAGATGGCGAGCTTTACGCGGGCCAGCACGTCGCGGATGGCGAGATCGGTGGCAGAAAGCATGGCTACGGCGTCTACATTATCACCGCCGGCGGCGTGTACGAAGGTGAGTTCCGCGCCGACCGTCGCGACGGCTACGGCGTGATGTGGGACGGCCAAGGCCGCGTCGCCTATCAGGGCCGCTGGGCCAACGACAACCGCGCGCAATAATCGTTCAGCGCGCGTAGACGTTCACGGCGAACCAGCACGACGGCGCCCCGCATCGCGATGGCGCCGCTTCGATCACGTGACGCCCGGTGACGAGCGGGCGCACGCGCACCAGCGGCGCCGCGCCCGCATCTTGCGCCAGCACCGCACCGTCGGGTGCGATGACGCGCAGGCTGAACGCGCCGCACGCCTGCTCGCAGGCGGCGGCGAACACATAATCCTGCCCCGCCCAAAGCCGTACAAGC
>CAZWQS010000207.1:0-4386 GCA_964635925.1 uncultured Terricaulis sp.
TCGAGATCAGCGCGCCGTTGCGGCGGCCGGGGATTTCGCCTTTCCACGGCGCCCAATCATGGAAGAGGCGGTTCATCACGCCCGAGCCGCGCGTATCGGTGAGGAATTCACCATGATAGCCGATGAGGCCGCGCGAAGGCGCGTGAAACACCAGGCGCGTCTTGTCGCCGCCCGAGGGTTTCATCTCGGTCATCTCGGCTTTGCGCGCGGCCATCTTCTCGATGACGATGCCGGAGAATTCGTTGTCGACATCGATCACGGCTTCTTCGATCGGCTCGAGCGTTTGGCCGTTTTCCTGGCGCGTCAGCACGCGCGGGCGCGAGATCGACACCTCAAAGCCTTCGCGGCGCATGGTTTCGATCAGCACGCCGAGCTGGAGTTCGCCGCGGCCCGCCACCTCGAACGCATCGCGGTTCGTGGTTTCGGTGATGCGTATGGCGACGTTCGATTCAGCTTCCTGCAAAAGGCGCGCGCGGATCACGCGGCTTTGCACTTTATCGCCGGCGCGGCCGGAGAGGGGGCTGTCATTGATCGACATGGTGATCGAGAGCGTGGGCGGGTCGATCGGCTGCGAGGGAATTGGCTCCGCGAGATCAAGCGCGCCGATCGTGTCGGCCACGGTGGAGTTCACCAGGCCGGCGATGGCGACGATGTCGCCCGCTTCGGCGCGATCCACCGGCATGCGCTTCAAACCCCGGAACGCCAGCAATTTGGTGAGCCGCCCGCGCTCGATTTCCTTGCCGTCGCGCGAGAGCGCTTTGACCGTATCGCCCACGGAGATGCGGCCGCTCTCAATGCGCCCCGTCAGGACGCGGCCGAGGAAGGGGTCGGAATCCAACATGGTGACCAGCAGCGCAAACTTTTCGTCGCGCTTTTGCACCGGCTCGGGATCGGGGATGTGTTCGACGATGAGATCAAACAGCGGGCCAAGGTCCTTGCGCGCGTCATTCAGCGCTTTCACCGCCCAGCCTTCCTTGCCGGAGGCGTAGAGGATCGGGAAATCGGCTTGCTCGTCGCTGGCGCCTAAAGCCAGGAACATATCGAAGATGTCGGAAAGCGCCTGATCTGGATCGGCGTTGGGGCGATCGACCTTGTTCAGCACAACGATCGGCCGGAGCCCGCGCGCGAGCGCTTTCGAGAGCACGAATTTGGTTTGCGGCATGGGGCCTTCGGCCGCATCGACCAGCAATACGCACCCGTCCACCATGCCGAGAATGCGCTCCACCTCGCCGCCGAAATCGGCGTGGCCAGGCGTATCGACGACGTTCAGGCGATTATCCGCGCCCCAAGTGATCGAGGTGCATTTGGCCAGGATGGTGATCCCGCGCTCGCGCTCCTGATCGTTGGAATCCATCGCGCGCTCCTGGCGCGCCTCGTTGGCGCGGAAGGCGCCGCCTTGGGCCAACATCTGGTCCACAAGGGTGGTCTTGCCGTGATCAACGTGGGCGATGATCGCGAGATTGCGCAGGCGCTCGGCCATTTGGGTGCTTTCTGGAGAGAAGGGCGAGCTTCTGCCCGTGCTTGGCGCCCACATCAACGGCGCCGATGTGGATTCCTTATGCAGAAGCCATGCATTCCTGCATGTGTGCGGCGCAATATGACATGAGAGCCTAAAAAATCAAATATAAACAACAGAGTAATTTCAGTTACGGAAATATGACGGTTTAATCGAGTTGCGTCGTGCTGCGCTGCACACTAAGTTCTCGGTGTTGCAGCGTTTCGCGACGCTGCACCCGCCCTATCGGGCGTTTCCTCCCTATATTGACCTTCGCCGCGGGCCTCACAGCCCGCGGCTTTTTTCTTGGCGCCACGGGGGGCTGGGGGTGGTTTGGCGGCATCCACCGAGCGCCCCAAGTCTGCAGCCTAGAGTTTATGCGTATCCCCGCATTTCGTCATTCCGGGGCGTCGCGCAGCGACGAGCCCGAAACCCAGGAGCAAGCGGCGCGCCCTCGGCCCCTGGCTTCCGGCCCGCGCTCCGCGCCACCGGAATGACGAGGGACTGCTTTTCGCCGGGAGCGGACATCGCCTCAGTAGGTTGGCCCGAGTTCGCCAAGCGCCGCCAATTCAAGAAACAACTCGCCGACGGGCCTGATCGTTTCAACACCGTCTGCGCCACCCCATCGGTCCACAAAATGGTACTGACCTTCGCTCCGCGCCTCGATGATCCATTGGGCGCCATCATTGCCGATTATGTCGTCAACCGTAGTCGTCGCTTGCCAGAATTGCGCTTCATCAAGAGCCGATAGAAGTCGCCGCCATTGAGCGCGCGTCAGTTCCTTTGTCACTCGGTTTGATACAGTTCCGGGCTCGTAACCCCCGGCGCCATTTAAGATCACGGCCTCGAGCCCGAAGTGCTGCCCGCGCCGAAAAGCCCGTACAGCAACCGGATTGTGAAAGGTTCGAAGCCAAACGAAGCGGTAGGTTTCATCATCAGGTGATGGGCCGCAGGACAAAGATGGCTCTTCCATCGCCGCAAGGTGCTGCGAATACCAACGCCGCACGAACAGGTCGCTGTCGAAGTCGCTCGGTGAACCGGGGAATGAGCCCACCGGAAAGTAACGAGCTTCGGGCGCGTCTCCGCAGGCTTCCGCTAGGGCGCTACCCAGTCGGGCGGGTGCGGCCTGCGAACAAGCGAGCACCAACGGCATCAGAAGAAGCGCCGAGAGACATACTTTTCGCACGGGTTAGCCTCCTTATTGGAGGCTACGTTTCTGTCGAGTGACGCGCCAATCACGAAGTCGCGGGTATCCGCTTCGGGCCAAGAGAAGACTTAAGCCAGGCTCTTGTGCAGCGCAGCCGCCGCCAGCGCTTCGGCGAGGCGGCTCATATCGGCGCGCACGCGGGCGAAGCCGTTGGTGCGCTCCAAGGTGCGTTCATCGAGATAAAGCGCGCGGTTGAGTTCGATCTGCAGCGCATGCGCGCGCAGGGTGGGGCGGCCATAGGTTTGCGTGGTGTGTCCGCCGGCGAACGGCGCGTTGCGCGCCACGCGATAGCCCAGGCGGCGCAAGGTCGCTTCCGCCAATGCCGTCACCGAAGGGTGGCACGAAGCGCCGAAGCGATCGCCCAGCACCACATCCGGCGCATGCGCGCCGCGCGCGCTCGACGGCATGGAATGGCAATCGATCAGCACCGCGCAGCCGAACAGCGCTTTGGTTTCCGCGATCAGGTCGCCCAGCATCGCGTGATAAGGCGCATGGATCGCCTGCATGCGCCGATCGGCTTCGGCCACCGTCAGCTTTTGGCGGTAAATCACTTGGCCGTCGCCGCTGATGCGCGGAATGGCGCCCAGGCCCGCCTGCACCCGCGCCGAGCCCGCCATCGCTTGCGGCGGGCGTTGTTCGAACATGTCGGGATCAAGCTCGGCGGGGTCGCGGTTGAGATCGACATAGGCGCGCGCCACGCAGGCCGAGAGCACGCACGCCCCGTGCGCGGCCGCGCCGGCGAACAATTCATCGACATACGCGTCTTCGGAGCGGCGCAGGCTGAGCAGCCCGATGCGCGTGTTGGCCAGCAAATCCGCCGGGTAGCGGCGCCCGCTATGGGGGGAGGCGAAGATCAAGGGCGCGCTGCGCCGCATCGGCTCGATCAGCACGAAGGGCGGTTCAGGCCGAGGCGCAAAGCCCGCATCGCCCGCGCCCGCAGGCGCCGCGCCTTGGCCATGATCGCCCGTGTCCATGGGCGCATTGTTCGCCGCGCGGGCGGAAGCGTCAATCTTTACACATGCGAAGGGCGCCTTTAGCGGCTCTTTACCTCCCCCATGTTAGGGGCTAGCGCTTGCATTGGGGCAGGGACGCGGGAGCGGGACGCATGGCGCGCATCCTCTTAGCCGAAGACGATGACTCGCTCAGGGCCTTCCTGGTGACGAGCCTGTCGCGCGCCGGTCATGACGTGACCGCGCACGGCGACGGCGACAGCGCCTGGGAGGCGCTGGAGCACGCCAGCTACGATCTCTTGTTAACCGACATCGTGATGCCTGGTCTCGACGGCATCGAACTCGCGCGCCGCGGCGCGGAGGCCGATCCGGCGATGAAGATCGTGTTCATCACCGGCTTCGCGGCGGTGGCGCTTTCAGCACAAAGCCAGGCGCCGAAGGATGCGAAAGTGCTGTCCAAGCCGTTCCACCTGAAAGACCTGGTGGTCGAGATCGAACGCGTCATCGCGGCGGCCTGAGGGCGTCAGTTGGCGCTGTTGTCCGGAGGCGCCGCGCCGCTCCTGGCCGACGAAGGCCGCTGCGAGCCAAAGGCGAGGGCGTTGGCCGGCGATGCTGCGGCCCCGCCCCAAACGGCCTTGCGTTCGCCGGGGCGTCTCCGCTATAGCGGCTCACCCAAACGGTCGGGCGCGTAGCTCAGCGGGAGAGCACTACGTTGACATCGTAGGGGTCACAGG
>CAZWQS010000208.1:0-4381 GCA_964635925.1 uncultured Terricaulis sp.
TCACCACGCACTTCATGGAAGAGGCCGAGTATTGCGACCGCATCAGCCTCATCTATCGCGCGCGGCTCGCCGCGGAGGGCAGCCCTGACGCGCTCAAGGACGCGGTTCGCGACACCGAGCTGCCGGACCCGACCATGGAGGACGCTTTCATCCGGCTGATCGAACGCTCCGACGCCGAACGGGCGGCGCCATGACCGGGGCGCGCCAACTCGGATCGCTTGGGCGCATCGCCGCCTTGGCCCGCAAGGAAGCCAAGCAAATCCGCCGTGATCCCTCGAGCGCGGTGATCGTGCTGTTCCTGCCGCTCTTTCTGCTGTTCCTGTTCGGTTACGGCATCTCGCTCGACGCCGCCTCGGTACGGCTGGGGCTTGTGTTGGAAGAGCGCGGCCCCGATACGCGAAGCCTCGCCGAAGCCTATGTCAATGCTCCGGACTTCGACGTGCGGCTTTATCCAAGCCGAGCCGAAGCCGAACGCGCGCTGCAGGCCAACCGGCTGCGCGGCTTCCTGGTCATCCCGCCTGATTTCTCAGAGCGCCTGCATACGCGCGGGTCCTGGCCCGCGCAGATCCACATCGTTACCGACGGCTCGCAGCCAAACACCGCCGAGATCGTCGCCAATTATTCCCAAGGCGTGCTGGCGGCGTGGTCGGCGCAATTCGCCCGCGATCGCGGTCTTGCCGCCGCGCCCGCCATTTCGATCGAACCGCGGTTCTGGTTCAACGAGGACTTACGCACGCGCCACAATCTGGTGCCGGGCTCGATCGCACTGGTCATGACCATCATCGGCACGTTGCTGACGGCATTGGTGATGGCGCGCGAATGGGAGCGCGGCACGCTGGAGGCCGTGTTCGCCACCCCGGTCAGCGCGCTTGAACTCCTGGCCTCGAAGCTCATTCCCTATTTCCTGCTGGCGCTGGCGACCATGGCCGCATGCGTGCTGGCGGCGATCTTTCTATTCGGGGTGCCGTTCCGCGGCTCATTTCTGGCCATCCTTGCGCTGACCGCCGCGTTCCTCGCGCCGGCACTCGGACAAGGACTGCTCATCTCCTCGGCGGCGAAGAACCAGTTCGTCGCTTCCCAGCTTGCGCTCTTCTCCGGGTTCCTGCCGGCGATGCTGCTTTCCGGCTTCATGTTCGAGATCGATTCCATGCCCGCGCCGATCAGGGCCATCACCGCGATCATCCCGGCGCGCTATTTCGTCACCGGACTGCAGACCGTGTTCCTGGCCGGCGACGTTTGGGAAGTGCTGCTGCCGGCGATCCTCAAGATGCTCGCGCTCGGGGCCGTGCTTTTGTTCTTCGCCTGGCGCGTGACGCCGAAGCGGATCGCCTGATCGATGTGGGCGCGCATCCTTTCGCTGATCGTCAAGGAGCTCTTGGCGCTCATGCGCGATCCGCGCGGGCGCATGGTGTTGGTCGCGCCCCCGCTCATCCAGCTCTTCGTCTTCACCTTCGCGGCCACGCTCGAAGTGCGCAATGTCGATATCGCCATCGTCAATCTCGACCAGGGCCGGTGGGGGCGCGAAATCGTCGCGCGCATCGAGGCGGCCCCAACATTCGACGAAGTGATTGTGCTTTCCAGCGTCGGCGAGATCACTGACATCATCGACCGCCGCCGCGCGCTCGCCGCCATCCATATCCCGCAGGACTTCTCCCGCGACATCGAAGCGGGCCGCACCGCTCACGCCCAAATCGTGCTCGACGGCCGGCGCGCCAACGCCGCTCAGATCCTATTCGGCTATATCAACCGCATCGTCGCCGGCGTCGGAGCGACGGCGCGCCCCCTGCCTGCCTTGACCGAGGGGGTCGTGCGCCACTGGTTCAACCCCAACCTCGTCTATCGCTGGTTCATGGTTCCCGCATTGGTCGCGATTATCAGCATGCTCACCGCCATTGTCGTGACCACGCTCTCGATCGCGCGCGAACGTGAACTTGGCACCTTCGACCAATTGCTGGTGTCGCCGCTCAATCAGAGCGAGATCATGCTCGGCAAGGTGGCGCCAGGCTTTCTCATAGGCGCCGCGCAAGGCACGCTGTTCATCGCTCTGGCCGTGTTCGCGTTCGGCGTGCCGCTCTTGGGATCTCTGCCGCTGCTCTATCTCGCGATGGTGTTCTTCCTGGCCGCGGTGCTTGGGGTGGGCCTCTTCATATCCTCGATTTCTGCGACGCAGCAGCAGGCCATTATCGGCGCCTTCGCCTTCATCGCCCCGGCCATCATGTTGTCGGGCTTTGGCGCGCCGGTCGAAAACATGCCCGAGTGGCTGCAAGCGTTCACCATGATCAATCCACTGCGGCACTTCCTGGTGATCGTGCACGGCGTGTTCCTGAAAGACATGCCGGTACTGGAAATCCTGAGCAACACCGCGCCGCTCGTCGTCATCGCGGGCGTCACCTTGCCCGCCGCGGCCTGGATGTTTCGAGCGAGGACGCAATGAGATTGCTGAGTTCTTCCGCGCGCTTTGCCGCGCTCACGCTGGCGGCAGCCGCATCCGGCTGCGCCGTTCTGGGTCACCCGGTAGGGCCGGACTATGTCGCTCCCAGTATCGAGGCGCCCTCCGGCTGGCTCTCGCAAGCGCCGCTCGGGGCCGTTCCAAGCGGCTGGGATGTTTTGGGCGATCCGCTGCTGGAAGATCTCGTCTTGCAGGCGAGCGCCGAGAACCGCTCGCTTGCCGCCGCAACGGCCGATGTCGAGCGCGCCCGCGCACTACGGCGTGTGGCAAGCGGCGAGCTCTGGCCCTCCGCCAACGCCGGCGCCGCGCAATCGGACATCCGCAACAGCGAAAACGGGCTCATTCCGTTTGGCGCGTTGCCCGGGGGTGCAACCGAAGCGAACGTCACCGACCTCGAACTCGCAGCGATCTGGACTCTCGACCTCTCCGGCGCGCTGGCGCGCGGCGTCGAAGCAGCGCGCGCGCGCGCCCAGGCGCTCGAAGCGGCGCGCGCGGCGCTTGGCCTAGGCGTCGCCGCCGAAGTGGCGGAAACCTATGTCGCGCTCCGGTCAGCGGAGACCCAGCTCATCCTGGCCGAACGCGCAGTCGAGATTCGCGCCCGCACGCTCTTGTTGGCCGAGCAACGCTTCGCGGCCGGTGATGCAAGCCGATTCGACGTCGAGCGCGCGCTCGCCGCGCGCCAACGCGCGGAGGCGCGCGTGCCTGCCCTGCGCACCCAGATCGTGCGCCTGCGCCTTGCGCTTGGCCCCCTCACCGGCCAAAGCCCCCAGGGGCTCGCGCGCCATCTCGCGGAAACGCCCGATCGACTGGAGGCGCGCACGCTTCATGTCGGCTCAACACCTATGCAGGTGCTGGCGCGCCGGCCTGACGTGCTGCAGGCGGAGCGGAGCTTCGCCGCTGCGGTGGCCAATATCGGTGTTGCTGAGGGCCGGCTCTATCCCTCGCTCACCCTCGTCGGCGCCATTGGCGCCGAAGCCCGCGAGATCGACGACTTATTCTCAGCCGAAAGCGGAACCAGCGTCTTCGGCCCCAGCCTGCGCTTGCCGATCGTGGGCCGCGGCCGGCTGCGCGCGCTGGTCGATGGCGAGACGGCGGCTGCGGATGCTGCACGGGCGCGTTTCGATCACGCGGTAATGGCCGCACTCGCCGACACCGACGCCGCGATGAGCGCGGCAAGGGAAACAGCGCGCAGGCTCGAACTGATGAATGAAGCCGTCGACGCCACCGCGCGCGCGCAGCAACTTGCGCTGTTGCGTTACGAGAGCGGTGAAGACAGCCTTTCCCCGCTGCTGGAGGCCGACCGCGAGCTGATCGATGTCGAGTTCGAACGCGCTGAGGCGCGCGCTGCGTTGCTGACAGCCAATGTGCGCCTGATCCGCGCCATAGGCGGCCCGCCACAGGATGCCGGCGGCGATCCCGTTCCGGCGCAAGCGCGGCGCCCGCCTGACAAATGAACGCGCCATGACAGCCGCCATGATCATAAGAGTTGTGCGAACGCTGCTGATCGCGCCGGTGGCGTTGGCGGCGGCATGTGCGAGCGTTCCCCGCGGCGAGGCGGCGCCCACTGCAGCCTTCGCAATCGCCGCGCCGATCGGATTTTCCCCCAGCGTGCGCTCGCTCGGCTTCGAGCGCCGCATCGCCGGCGACGCGCCCGAGCGAAACGTTGTTCGCCTGCGTGCGGCCGCCGACGACGGCAGCCTCGATATCTTGGCCCTCTCGGGCGGGGGCGCCAACGGCGCGTTCGCCGCAGGATTCCTGATCGAGCTCGGTGAGCGCGGCGTCCGGCCGCAATACGAAGTCGTTACCGGCGTCAGCGCTGGCGCCTTGATCGCGCCGTTCGCCTTTCTCGGTCCTGACTGGGACCCTGAGCTGCGCGATGCGTTCCTCGGCGGCGCCAGCGAAGGCTTATTGCGCTCGCGTGGTCTGGGCGTT
>CAZWQS010000209.1:0-4354 GCA_964635925.1 uncultured Terricaulis sp.
CTTCGGCATCGGCATGAACACCGACCACACGCTCGAAGAAGTCGGCCAGCAATTCAGCGTGACGCGCGAACGCATCCGCCAGATCGAAGCGAAGGCGCTGCGGAAGTTGAAGCATCCGAGCCGGTCACGGAAGCTGCGGAGCTTCTTGGATAATTAGCGATGGAAGACGAGGACGTCCTGCGCATCTTGCAACAGGCAACTCGGCAGACTCGCGATTACGCTGACTATTGGGAATGGGAGATTGATCGCGCACGCGCTGAGCGCGGCGTGGCAGAGGCGTTACGGGACTTTCTGCATATCCAAGGTGACGTGATCTCACCTGCCTCGGACCCTCCTGACGTATTGCTATCTACGAGCTGCGGACGACGCATCGGCATCGAGGTAACCGAACTCTTGGAAGGTCGCGCCGCCGCTCAAAATCGCGGCGCACTTCAGACTGGGCAACAACAGCGAGTCATCGCGATTTGGACCGTCGGCACCGTAGTCACAGAAATTGAGCGTTTGGTGGCCGTCAAAGATCAAAAACTCTCAAGGGTCGTCGATGTCTTCGACGAGCTTTGGCTCGCGGTGGCAACTGACGAACCCACCATCGATATCGCGATGGCAGAGGCGGCATGTTCTGGAAACCGGGCGAGTGCGCAGCACATCAGTCGCACATTCCTATTGCTGGGCTACCACCCCGATGCACTTCCGCGTTTTCCCAGCGGCTGCGCGGTGTTTCCGGTTCCGATGCGCTGAGGCTCGTCATTCCGGACACACTCCCTCCCTTCTCCCGCATGGGCGGGAGAAGGTGGCGCGTAGCGCCGGATGAGGGTGGGCGCCTCAGAACAACGCGCCGGCGTCAACACCGCGCCCCATCCTGCGCCCCGCCCCCTCACCCGCTGCAAGCAAGCTTGCAGCGACCCCTCCCCCTCGCGGGGGCGAGGTGATGGGGGCATGCCGCGCCCTATTGCGCGGGCGTGGCGAAATCGTCTGTGCGCGCCAGGATCAGCGCGTCGGCCTGGCCTGGCGGGCCGAGCAATTCCAGCCGCGCGCCGTTGCGGGCAAAGCGCGTTACCGAAGGCAGCACGCCGAGGAAGCGCTGCTCATTCACGTTCGCTGCTTCATCCAGGCACGCGCGCTCGGTGGCGGCGATGTTGGAGATCGCCACCGTTTGCTCAAACACCGTCACCGCGCCGGTAAAAGTGTTGCACCCGGTCGAGCCGCTGATCGTGCCCGCTTCGGCGTCGATGCTGAAATGAATGCGCGCCTCGGCGTTGAGCGGCGCGCCGGCGATCTGCTGCACCAGCCAATCGCCGGTGAGTTCGCTCGGCGCCGCGGCGGGCGGCGTGCAGGCCGCGAGAGCCGCGGCGGCGAATGCAAGGAAAGTGCGGCGCATCATGGCGATCTCCAAATCCTGTCTTGACCCTAGGCGCGACGCGCCTGCCCGCTTTGCGGCGGATCAATTGATATAGAACAGCCGGCGTTGATCTCACGCCCGTTTGGCCGATAGAAAGCCCCATGAACACCACCGACCTGATCACCCGTTACTATACAGCCTTCAACGCACACGATTGGGACGGCATGCTCGTCTTGCTCGACGACAGCGTGCGCCATGACGTGAACGAGGGCCAGTCGCGCGGCGGCAAGGCGCGCTTCAAGGATTTCCTGGCGCACATGGACCGCTGCTACGACGAGCGGCTGGAAGACATCGCGGTGATGACCAGCGCTGACGGCGCGCGCGCCGCCGCCGAATTCATCGTGCACGGGCGCTACAAAGAAACCGACGGCGATCTGCCGCCGGCGCGCGGGCAAAGCTATGTGCTGCCGGCCGGCGCCTTCTTTGAAATCAGCGACGGAAAAATCACGCGCGTCACCACGCGCTACAATCTGAAAGATTGGATCGCGCAAGTTTCATGAGGGTCGTCCCGCTCACCGGCGCGGATTTGGCGCAAGCGCTGCCGGCGCTGGCGCGGCTGCGCATTGAGGTGTTCCGCGCGTTTCCCTATCTCTATGACGGCGACCTGGCGTACGAAGAAAAATATCTCGCGACCTTCGCGCAAAACCGCGACGCCTTCGTGGCCGCCGCCTATGACGGCGAGGAGATCGTCGGCTGCGCCACGGGTTCAGCATTGGACACCAACCACGAAGCGCTGATCGCCCCGCTGCGCGCGGCGGGCGTTGATCCGGCCAGCACCTTCTACAACGGCGAAAGCGTGCTCAGCGCCGCCTATCGCGGGCGCGGGCTTGGCCACGCTTTCTTCGATCAGCGCGAGGCGCACGCCCGCGCGCGCTTCTACAAGCGCGCCTGCTTTTGCGCGGTGATCCGGCCGGACGACCATCCGCGCAAGCCGGAGGGCTATCGCCCGCTCGATGCGTTCTGGGCCGCGCGCGGCTACGCCAAAGCGCCCGGCCTCATCGCGAGCTTCGATTGGAAAGATTTGGACGAAAGCGCCGAAAGCGCCAAGCCGATGCAATTCTGGATGCGTGATCTATGACCTCACTTCGCCTCGCCGCCGCGCAATATCCGATCGATGAGATCGAAAGCTTCGCCGCCTACGAAGCCAAGCTCAGGCGCTGGGTGGAGGACGCCGCGCGCGAAGGCGCGCATCTGCTCGTCTTCCCCGAATATGGTGCGATGGAGCTGACGCGCATCGCCGGCGCCGATATCGCGCGCGATCTGCATAAGAGCATCGCGGCGGTGCAAAGCGTGCTGCCGGAAGCGGATGCGCTGCAAGCCAAGCTCGCGCGCCAGCACGGCTTGTTCATCTTGGGCGCCAGCGCGCCGGTGCGCGGGGCTGACGGCCGCTACCGCAATGTCACGCGCTTTCACGCGCCGAGCGGGGCGAGCGCGACGCAGGACAAGCTGATCATGACGCGCTTTGAGCGTGAGACCTGGCGCATCGATGGCGGCGCGGGGCAGACCGTGTTTGACACCCCGCACGGCAAGATCGGCGTGGCGATCTGCTATGACGTGGAATTCCCTCTTCTCGTGCGCGCGCTGACGGAAGCCGGCGCGGAGATCATTCTCGCCCCCTCGTGCACCGATACGGCGCACGGCTATTGGCGCGTGCGCGTGGGCGCGCAGGCGCGCGCGTTGGAAAACCAGTGCTTCACCGTGCAATCGCCCACCGTGGGCGATGCGGCTTGGTCTCCGGCGGTGGATACGAATGTCGGCGCGGCGGCGGCGTATGCGCCGCCCGATATCGGCTTGCCGGAGAATGGCGTCATCGCCATCGGCGAGATGAACAAGCCGGGCTGGGTCTACGCCGATCTTGATTTGGCGCGCAGCCGCGACGTGCGCGCAGGCGGCCACCAGCTCAACAACCTGCATTGGGGTGAGCAAAATACCGCACCAGCACGGATCGTGCCGTTCAATTGATCACCAATGGTAATTGAAGCTCACGCTGACGCGGGCTTTCTTGGCCGAATTGGCGGGCACCTCATGGCGCACGAAGCTTTCCCACAGCAGCACCTCGCCCGCCCGCGGCGCGACATAAACGAAACTGCGTTCGCTTTCCGGCGCATCCTCCGCGCGCGAGGGCGCGGCCATCATCATGGGCAGGCGCGGATCTTCCAGTTTCAACGCGGAGGTGCCCTTGGGCACATCGACATAATACGTTCCGCTCAGCGCGCAGTGCGGATGGATGTGGCCGGTGTGAACCCCGCCCGGCTCCAGCACATTGATCCAAAGCGAATCGAGCTTCAGCTTGCGCCCGCCCAGATCCAGATGCAGCGCCTTGGCGAACGCGGCGGCGTGCTTATCGAGCGCCTTCTTCAGCGCCGCAAATGTTGGGTCGCGCATCGGCAAATCGTTCAGCGACGCGTAGGAGGTATAGCCCTTGTAGCCATGCGCCTTGCTCCACGCTTGGCCGGCCGCATCATCGGCGGCGATCGCGCGGCAGGATTTCAGCAAGTCATCGTTCAACGCCGGCGCCTCTTCCAGCGCGGCGCGATAGAGCTTGGTGACGAACAGGGATGCGATCTCGGCCATGGCGCGCGCTTAAAACCACGCGCGCGCGCCGGCAAACGCTTTCGCCATAAAAATGGCGCCCCTGCCCGAAGGCAGAGGCGCCAGGCGGGACACGCGATCGCGCGGGAGGCGCCGAACGCGCGTTGGGCAAAGGCGTTAGCGGGCCGACGCCGTCGCGGTGTTGAGCGCGGGACTGATCGACGCAATCGTCAGCTCGCCCGCGTTGCGCGCCACGTCGCAGCGCACATTGGTGAGCCGGCCATCGCGCCAGACGTCAAAATCGACGCGGACGTTCGACAAGCGCACGCGCACCTTGTCGAACTGCACGCGGTCAGCCTCCAGCCCGGTCTGGGCGGTGATTTCGGCGCGGCAGAGCTGAATGGCGGCGGAGCGGTCGCTCAC
>CAZWQS010000210.1:0-4234 GCA_964635925.1 uncultured Terricaulis sp.
GGAGATGAAGGAAGCGGTTGAGGACAATTTCGGCCTCTTTTCTTTCGAGCAGAACGTCCAAGTCGATCTCTTCCCGATCAAGCTAAAGACGGTGTCGCCGCGCGCACATCCGGAAACGCGCCGGCGCATCGCCGTGGAAGCCGCCGAAGCGCTTGAGCGCTCGGCCGCCGACGTGATCGTGTGGGGCAAGCGAAGCTGGACCGGCAGGGTCGATCTGCGCCTCACCACGCTGCCTGCCTATGGGCGTCAACACGAGGTGCAGGATTTTCAGCTTGGCTGGAAAGTGGGCCGCCCCGATGAAGCCGCGCAACGCGCGCTCGCGTTCGCGCTGGCGCGCAAGGCGCGCCCGGTGCTGCATCGCCCGCAGGATTACAAGCCCGAACGCCTGCAGCCGATCGTTGAATCGCTGGACAAGATGGTCGTCGCCCAGCCCGACGAGATCAGCGAGAATCTGTATCTCGACATTCTCTCGGATTTTGCTTCCGGCGCATTGAGCCTCGGCGAGCGCGGCGGGCACATCAAATATCTCTCCAAGGCGCTCGATGCGCGCCAGCGTTATCTGGACAAGGTGGATCGCTCCACCGATCCGGGCGCTTGGGGCGCGGCGCAGCAGGAAATTGGCCGCGCGCTGACCTCTCTGGGCGAGCGCGAAGGCGCGCGCGACAAGCTGGAAGAGGGCGCATCGCGCCTGCGCCTGGCGATGGACGCGCTGCGCGCCACCGACCACTTGCAGCAAGCCGAAAGCGCGCTGCGCGCCCTCCAGCGCGCGGAGCAGACGTTGCAACAACGCCGCCGCGTGGGCCTGCGCTGGCCGAGCTAGCTAACTCGCCTGCACTTCGCGCGGCGCTTTCTTGCCGGCCTTCTGTTTGCGCTTCAGGCGCTTCTTGAATTCACGCACGGCGCGGCTGCTGTTGAAGCGGGCGTAGATGGATTTGATCTGCGTTGGCGAAGCGTTCAGCTCAAAGCGCATGCTGAGCTCCGCTCCCGGCGTTTCGCTCGTTGTTAGCGCAATGGCTTGGCGCATGGCCGCGGGCGCGGCCGCCAGCGCGGCTTCCGCCGCGGTTTGCACGACGCGGCTTTGCGCGGCGTCCGGCAATTGGAACGCCAGCTTGAATTGCGCGGTGCGCGGCTTAAGCGCAATCAGGCGCTGCACTGCGGCGTAAGCGACATCGGCGATGCCTGGCGTCATCAGCGCGTAGCCGATGCGCGCGGGATCGCTGAAAGCGGGCATCGGATTGCCGGCGCTTTCCTTCGGCAATGCGCGCAAGGTCCAATGCGGGCCGAAGCCCCAAAGCGTTTTCATTTCCGCGCGCGCGGTCGAGCCTTGCGTGTCGACCAAAATGATCGTGCGCGCGGGCGCATAGAACAACGCGGCGACGCCCGCCGCCGCGAGCGCGCCGCCGCCAGCCACCCATATGATCCAATCCACGGCCATCCCCCAAACCCGGGCGGACGCTAGCCCTCCAAGCGCGCAACGCCAATCGCAATCGCGCGTTCGCCCCGATTTTGCGCCCCTTGGCCATTCCGGGCTGACGCGGCGCGCGCGAGTGGCTAGGCTGGCGCGGGAAACGGGCGATCGAGCATTATGCAGCGCAAACTCACGGCGATCTTGTCCGCGGACGTGGTCGGCTATAGCGCCCTGATGGAGGCGGACGAGGCCGGCACGCTGGAGCGGCTTAAGGCCAATCGCGGCCAGATTTTCGATCCCCAGGTGGCGATCCATGGCGGGCGCCTGTTCAAGCTGATGGGCGATGGCGCGCTGGTGGAATTCTCCAGCGTGATCGCCGCGGTCAATTGCGCGCTGGCGATCCAGGCGGCGAGCGAAGCCGTCGGCGGGGAAAAGCCGATCCGCTATCGCATCGGCATCAATCTGGGCGAGGTGATCGTCGAGAACGACGATATCTACGGCGAGGGCGTGAATGTCGCCGCGCGCATCCAGGCGCTTGCGCCGGTGGGCGGGGTGGCGCTCTCGAAAATGGTGCGTGACAACGTCGAAGGCAAAATGCCGTGCGTGTTCGACGATATGGGCGAGCATTCGGTGAAGAACATCGAGCGCCCCGTGCATGTGTTTTCAGCGCGCGCGGGCCGGGCACAAGACGAGGACGATGACCAGATGAACGAGGCGCCGCGCAAGCTCTCCATTTGCGTGCTGCCGTTCGCCAATATGAGCGACGACCCGCAGCAGGAATATTTCTCAGACGGCATCAGCGAAGACATCATCACCGATTTGAGCAAGGTGTCGGCGCTGGCGGTGGTCTCGCGCAACAGCGCGTTTCAATACAAGGGCAAACATGTCGATCTGCCGAAAGTGGCGCGTGATCTGAAAGCCAGCCACGTGCTGGAAGGCAGCGTGCGCAAGGCGGGTGGGCGCGTGCGCATCACCGCGCAGCTCATCGACGGCATGACCAACGATCACATCTGGGCCGAGCGCTACGACCGCGACTTGAACGATATTTTCGCGCTGCAGGATGAGATTTCGCAGGCGATCGTCGCCGCGCTGAAGCTCAAGCTGCTGCCGGGCGAGCGCAAAGCCATCGAAACACGCGGCACCGAAAACGCCGAGGCGTACAATCTCTACCTGATGGCGCGTCAATATTATCTGACCGGCAATTTCGGCGATAAGCGGCGCGAGGAAGCGATCATCCGCTTCTGTCAACGCGCCGCCGCGCTCGATCCCAAATATGCGCAGGTATGGACGTTGCAGGCGCTCGCGGAGAACCGGCAGCGTTATTATTACGGCGTCGCCAATGATGGCGGCATGGCTTCGGCAGAACGCGCGCTGTCGATCGATTCCAATCTGGGCGAGGCGCACGGGGTCAAGGCCGGCATTTTTTTTGAAGACGGCAAAATGGCGGAGGCGGAGATCGAGATCGCCGAAGCGCTGCGGCTTGACCCAGAATCTTTCGACGTCAATCGCGCCGCCGCGCTACTGAACCTGCGCCATCGCCGGTATGAGGAAGCGATCCGCTATTTCGAAAAAGCCACAGCGCTGGTGGAGACAGACTTCTCCTCGCCCGGCATGTTGGTGAGCTGCTACACCGCGATCGGCGATCTCGCCGCATGCCGGCGCGCGGCGCAAGTATCACTGACGCGCGCGGAAAAAACCTTGGCGCAAGATCAAAACAACGGTGCGGCCATGGGCTTCGGCGTCGGCGCGCTTGCCGCGCTCGGGGAGGCGGAGCGCGCGAAAGAATGGATCGATCGCGCGCTCCTGATTGATCCCGACAATCTCACCATGCGCTACAATTTCGCCTGCGCCGCAGCGCTCGACCTCAAAGAACCGGACATGGCGATCGGGTTGCTCGCGCAGTTCTTTGAACGGACGCCGCTGGAATTCTTCATTCACGTGAAGAACGACCCGGACCTGGATTCGCTCAGAGACGATCCGCGCTTCCAGGCCATGGTGGCCGCCGCCGATGCGCGTTTAGGCGTCGCTAGCTGACGCCCAGACCGATCGGGCAGGCAACGCCGGTTCCGCCCAAGCCGCAATAGCCGTTCGGGTTCTTCGCCAGATATTGCTGGTGATAATCCTCGGCGTAGTAAAATTCCGGCGCCTCGCGCAGCTCGGTGGTGATCGCGCCATAGCCCGCCGCGCGCAGCTTTTCGCCATACGCCTTGAGCGCGGCTTCCGCTTCGCGCTGCTGCGCGGGCGAGGTGGCGTAAATGGCGGAGCGATATTGCGTGCCGATATCCCCGCCTTGGCGCATGCCTTGGGTGGGGTCGTGGTTCTCGAAGAACACTCTCAGCAACGCGCCATAGCTCACCTTGGCGGGATCGAAGATGACGCGCACGACTTCTGTGTGCCCGGTGCGGCCGGAGCAGACTTCTTCGTAGGTCGGATTGGGTGTGTGGCCGCCGGCATAGCCTGCGGCGGTCGAATAGATGCCCGGCGTATTCCAGAATTTCCGCTCCGCGCCCCAGAAGCAGCCAAGGCCGAACACGGCCTCTTCCAGCCCGGCCGGAAAGGGCGGCTTGAGCGGGGCGCCGTTCACGAAATGCGTCGCCGGCACGGAAAGCGCCTCGGCGCGGCCGGGCAGGGCTTGGTCGGGGGTGGGCAGGGCGGCGAGTTTGGCCATGGGATCCTCGTTTCAGGCTCCAATATAGGGCTTGGGCCTGGGGATACGAACCAGGCGCCTGCCCGGTTGCAAGCCGGCGCGCGCGCGGCCATAAACCGCCGCTCCGGACGGACAGGTGGCCGAGTGGTTGAAGGCGCACGCCTGGAACGCGTGTATAG
>CAZWQS010000211.1:0-4190 GCA_964635925.1 uncultured Terricaulis sp.
CGGGCCGTCGGCGGCCGAAACGACGAGGATCGCGCCGTCCATCTGGGCCGCGCCCGTGATCATGTTTTTCACGTAGTCGGCGTGGCCGGGGCAATCGACGTGCGCGTAGTGGCGGTTCGCGGTCTCATACTCGACGTGCGAGGTGTTGATCGTGATGCCGCGCGCCTTTTCCTCGGGCGCGTTGTCGATGTCGGCATAGGCTTTCGCCGTGGCGCCGCCAGCCTTCGCCAGCACCATGGTGATGGCGGCGGTCAATGTCGTTTTGCCATGGTCCACGTGGCCAATGGTGCCGATGTTGCAGTGCGGCTTGCTCCGCTCAAACTTTTCCTTGGCCATTGTAAGGTCCTGTCTCTCCGGCGATCCTAGTAAAGCGTGTCGGCGCTACGGCCCGGCCGAAGCGCTCATAAGGTGCGGGTCTTTAGCGGGCGGGTCGCGCACGTCAAGCCCCGAAGCGCGCTATGTAGGCGTCTTGGCCTCTTGCGGCAACGCCGCTACAAGCCCTGTCGCGACGGTTCGTCCGATAAGGACGCGAAGAGGGAACGCGGTGAGGGGCCCTGCCCCAAATCCGCGGCTGTGCCCGCAACTGTAAGCGGCGAGCGTTCCGCCAAACGCCACTTGGTCCAAAAGGGCCTGGGAAGGCGGCGGAACGCAAAGACCCGCGAGCCAGGAGACCTGCCGGCGCACGTCGCTCGTTCGCCGGCCGGGACCAGCCGAACGAACCGGAAGTCTCCGCAGCAGCGACGCGGGCGGCCCCGCGCATTTGCGCCCCGCTTGTCGCTGTGATGATGCGCCGGTGGGGACGGGGCGCGTCTGCATAAAGGGGACGCACCTATGCGCCACGCACTGACCTTCAAAGCCGCCCTGCTGGCGGTCTCTTCCCTTTCGGCCCCGCCCGCTTTCGCGGACGAGCCGGAGATCGTCGTCACCGCCACACGCACGGCGACGCCAGCGGACGACTTGC
This sequence comes from uncultured Terricaulis sp., assembly GCA_964635925.1. Taxonomy (GTDB): domain Bacteria; phylum Pseudomonadota; class Alphaproteobacteria; order Caulobacterales; family Aquidulcibacteraceae; genus Vitreimonas. The sequence continues at coordinate 962 of CAZWQS010000211.1, forward strand.
CCGCCGCGATCACAGTGATCGACGCGCAAGCGGCGCGCTCGCGCGGCCAATTCACACTCGATCAGGCGCTCGAAAGCGTGCCTGGTCTGCAAGCCCCGCGCACCGGCCCGATCGGCCAGCAGACCTCGATCTTCAGCGGCGGCTTTGAATCCAACCACACGCTGGTGCTGTTTGACGGCGTGCGCCTCGACGACGCCTCCACGCCTGAAGGCGTGTTCGACGCTGGCCAGGATCTTCTGGGCGACGCCGCGCGCATCGAGATCGTGCAAGGCCCGATGAGCGCGCTCTACGGCTCGGCGGCGTTGGGGGGCGTGATCAACATCCTGCCGCGGCGCGGCGGCGAAGGCGCGTTCAATCCACACCTGGAGGCGGCGACTGGCTCATTCAACACGCTGACCGCCACGCTTGGCGCTGATGGAACGCTGGGCCGGCTGCGTTACGCAATCACCGGCGAAGGCTATGCAAGCGATGGCTACGACACCGTCCCCGAACGCATCAGCACCCACACCGGCGAAGATGACGGCGCTGAAATCACAACCTTGACCGGCGCGTTCGATCTGGAACTCACCAGCGCATTGGCGCTCGATCTGCTGCTGCGCCGGCGCGAAGCGCTGGTGGAGTACGATCCGGGTCTGTTCGGCAATATCGACGAAAACCCCTTTTCCGAGATCGACAGCGAAAGCGCGCTCTGGCGACTCGGCGCGACCTGGGCGCCGTTGGAAACGCTTTCGCTGCGCGCCAGCGCGGGCGTGTTTGAAACCGATCGCGAGTCAAGCGATGGGGACGTTCTCGGCGATGTGTATCGCGGCGAGCGGCGCTTCGCCGATGTCAGCGGTCAATGGCGCGTCGGTGCTTGGACGCTGCTTGGCGGCGGCTCTCTTGAAGAAGAGAAAATCAACGCCGTGAGCTTTGGCTCGCCGATCACGGGCGCGCAGGAGCAATGGGGCGCGTTCGTCGGCGCGCAAGGCGCCCTGGGCCCGGTCGATCTGACCGGCGCTGTGCGTTACGACGATTACGAGGGCTTTGGCGGCGAGACGACTTGGCGCGCAGGCGCCTCGTTCAACATCGCAAGCGTCGTGCGTTTCTACGGCGCTTACGGCGCGAGCTTTCGCGCGCCTTCGCTGTACGAACGCTTCGCGCCATTCTTCGGCGCAGCCGGCCTTCGCCCGGAGAGCGCAACCACGTGGGAGGCCGGCGCAGAGGCGCGCTTTACATTGTTCGGCCAAGAAAATGGCCTCGAACTGGGCGCGCTTTATCGCTCAAGCGAGATCGAAGACCTGATCGGCTTTTTCGGCTTCACCTACGCCAACGTGGCGGAGGCCGAGATTGATTACGCCGAAGCGCGCGTTGGCGTGCGCCCGCTTCCGTGGCTCCGCGCGAGTGTGACCTACGCCAACACAGATGCGCGCGACGGCGCTACCGACGTCGCGCTCGCACGACGCCCGCGCCATGCGTGGAGTGCTGAACTGGCTGTCGAGCACGGCGCGTTCGGCGCGGAACTTGCCTGGCGCGAGGTCGGCGCTCGGCTTGACACTGTTTATGACAACGCCGGCTTCTGGGCCGGCGCGGGGCGCGTGGAGGCGTACGAGGTGTTGCGCGCATCAGCGTCGTGGCGCGTCAGTGAAAGCGTCAATCTCTACATCGCCGGCGACAACGTGCTGGATGAAACCTACGAGCCGGTGAACGGCTTCGCCGGCGCGCCGGCGAGCGTGCTGATCGGCGTGCGCGTGCGGCCCTAGCAAGCCAAAACGGCGGCGCGCGCCTTGGCGTGCGCCGCCACTCGGCCTAGCTTGCGCATGGGGCGGGCGCAGCAGGAGGAACGCCCATGGCCGTCGCCAAAGTTATCGAAGTCACCTCTGGGTCGAGCAAAGGTCTGGAAGACGCCATCGAGAGCGGGCTCGGCAAGGCCGCCGACACGCTCGAGAACGTCGAGGGCGCATGGATTCAGGATATCAAAGTCACCTGCAAGAACGGCAAGATCAGCGAATGGCGCGTGAACATGAAGGTGACCTTCGTGCTCGAATGATCACGGCGCGGCGCTGAACAGTTCCAGATCGTCGCCGATAATGCGCCGCCGGTTGGCGTCATGACACACTGACGCCAATTCGCCCTGCCCCACCCCCTCTTCGCCGTCGCTGCGCCAGAGGCGGCTCAGCGTCACCGCGCCCTCCGCGGGCGCGCCAATAGCCGGCCACGTCTGCGCAAGACGATCGCGCGTCGCCTGCGCGCGCGCCCAACTAGGCCAATCGTCGCTGACGTGGCTGAACCGCACCTGCAAATTGCCGCACGCGAACCGGCCCCACTCCATCGACGTCACAGAAACCAGGCGCCGCTCTGCCGGAGCACAAAATTTTGGCCGCGTCCCGCCGTAGGGCGAGCCGGAGATGAATTGGTCGCCCACAGTCGTGAGTTCGTACTCGACGACGCCAGGGCCGATTTCGGAGCGCTGGCGCCGCGTGAGAAAGCCTGAGGCCACGAACTCTTCCATGCGCGCCTGGCTATCGGTAGCGACGTCCGCGCCCCAATCACGCGCCATGAGATCATAGCGGACGCGGAAGATCGTTCGGCGAAACTCCGGGTCCAACCAGAGCGTGGGCCAATTTGTGCAGACCGGCGCGGCGGCGATGAGCGCCTGCACGGCTGCGGCGACCTCGTCGGGGGAAACGTCCGTTTCCACATATTGCGTGGCGGTTTCGGCCACGCCTGTGCGGATCTCAGCGGGCGCCAGTCGTCCCGTGGGGGCTGCGCACGCCAGCGCCGCGAGACAAAAGGCGGCGAGCACCACCGCGCGCATCAAAGCCTTTGGCATTGGCATGTCCCCGCTCAAACTGCGCCATTATCGGCGCTGACACCGTTTGGGCAATGGTCTTGCTCACGGAACCGTGAACAACGAGCGCGTTGTGCGTAAGGAACAGCCAGTTGGAGGTAGAGGGAGTCTAAAAGTGACCTACCCGCCTCGAAAACAACGGTCCTCCTCCACGACCGTGCATCCTTGGACTCTGGATTGAGCCCCGAAGCATCACGGGCCCCCAATTGCGGCGGACGCGCGTCTCCACGATCGACCAATATACGAGCGTCGGCGGGGCCAGCCAAAGCTACGATAGCCGAGGCAATCTCACCACCGGCTCGTACGGCTACGACATCTTCAACCGCCTGATCAGCGGACCGTCGAGCGCGACGCTGGCCTATGACGCCTCAGGCCGGCTCTATCAAACCGTAGGCGGCGGCG
>CAZWQS010000212.1:0-4006 GCA_964635925.1 uncultured Terricaulis sp.
GCGCCTTTATGGAAGAGCCCGATCGCGCCGCGATCCAGAATCGGCTTCGCATAGGCGATGAGTCGCGGCAAGGGAGCCAACGCACGGGCGGTCACGACGTCATACGGGCCCTGGCCCGCCCCGAAAACCTCGATCCGCTCGTTGAACACCTTGACCGGGAGCCCCGCCGCCTCGGCGACCGTCCGCAGGAAGGTGGCTTTTTTCCCAGTCGATTCAACTAGGTGCATGGAGGCGCCCGGCCGCTCGGCCAGGAAGGCGGCGATCACCAGGCCCGGAAACCCCGCGCCGGACCCCAGGTCCACCCAGCGCGCCGCGTCTGGCGCCAGGGCCACGACCTGGGCGCTATCCAGCGCGTGGCGTGACCAAAAAGCCTCCAGCTCCCTAGGGCCGACCAGGTTCATCCGCTCCGACCACTCGCCCAGCAGGCGAGCATGGGTCTCCAGCCGGGCGATTGTTTCACGCGAAACGGGGAACCCCAGTTCCCGCTGGAATTCAGCCGGCCCGTAGTTCACGTCCCGCCCTCCAGGCCTTGCGAGCGCAGGAACCTGAGTTTGTCCCAATAGCCGCGCTGGAAGGCGATCTTGCCGCCGATCACTTTGAAAAAGCCACAGCCTCTGAGGCCCTTCGGGTCACGCCATTCAAGAATCGCCCAGTCGCCGTCCTCAAACAGGTTCTCGGGGATGCACACCATCTCCGCCGCCGCGAACTCACGGGCGAACATGGCCTCGATAGCGGCCCGGCCTTGCACCGGTTCGTTGGCCACTTGATGATTGATCGCCTCGTCCAAATACATAGCGCCCAGCGCGGCGGCATCGCCGCGATTGAACGCCGCCACCCAAGCTTCGACAACCTGGCGCGGGCTCACGGGTGCGGCCCCGCCCCGCCATAGGCGCTGGCCAAGTAGCGGCAGATCGCCTTGGGGTCGGTCAGGAAGCGGCGCAGGCCTGCCTGCTGAGCCTCCTCCGAGGTTTCCGCCCCATCAGCCAGCACGAGGACAGGCATCGACTGATGCTCCTCCCCCAGGAGCGAGATGATCTCCTGGCGCGGGCGCGGATATGCGAGGCGGCGCACGTCGATGTGGCGCGACCAGTGCGGGTTGGCCAGCAGCGCGCCCTCCATGGTCGCGCAATCCCGGCAGAACCACGTGCCCTCAAGCGCCGGATCCTCGAACGGCGCGCGGATGATGAAAAGCGTGTCGCGCATGCGCCTCAGGCCCGCTTCCTCTGTTCGCGCTTCACATGCGCCAGCAGCGCCGTCAGCGCGCCCGGGGTGACACCCTCGATGCGCGAGGCTTGGCCGAGCGTGACGGGCCGCGCCGCGCGCAGCTTCTCCCGCACCTCGTTCGAGAGCCCGCCCACCGCGCAATAATCGAGATCGGGCGAAAGCCGCAAATCCTCGTCGCGCTTGAACGCTTCGACATCGAGCGCCTGGCGCTCAAGATAGCCCGCATACATCGCATCGATCGCAAGCTGCTCACGCGCTTGCTTGGACAGCGCGCCAAGCTCCGGCCAGATCGCCGCGAGCTCATCGTAGCTGATCGAGGGATACGCCAAGAGCTGAAGCGCATCGCGGCGCACGCCGTCTTGGTTCACGCTCAAGCCACGCGCCAAGGCTTGCGCCGGCGTGAGATTGAGCGATTTCGCCAAGCCGCGCGCCGCTTCGATTTCTCGTATTTTATCGGCGAAAACACGCGCCCTCTCCGCGCCCACGCACCCCAGATCAACGCCCTTCGGCGTCAGCCTTTGGTCGGCGTTGTCGGCGCGCAGCGAGAGCCGATACTCCGCGCGCGAGGTGAACATGCGATACGGCTCGCTGACGCCGCGCGTCACCAGGTCATCGATCATCACGCCGATATAGCCCTCGGCGCGCGTGATCTCGAACGGTCCCGCACCGCCCGCCGCACGCGCGGCGTTGAGGCCTGCGATCAGGCCTTGCGCGGCGGCCTCCTCGTAGCCCGTCGTGCCGTTGATCTGGCCGGCGAGATAGAGCCCGCGCACACGCTTGGTTTCGAGTGTCGGCAACAGCTCGCGCGGATCGACGTAATCGTACTCGATCGCGTAGGCGTGGCGTTTGATGACGACGTGCTTGAGCCCTGGGATGGTGCGGATAAAAAGCTCCTGCACGTCCTCCGGCAGCGACGTGCTGATGCCGTTCGGATAGACGGTGTCGTCGTCGAGGCCCTCGGGTTCGAGGAAAATCTGATGCGCGGATTTATCCGCGAAGCGCACGACCTTGTCTTCAATCGAGGGGCAATAGCGCGGCCCCCGCCCCTGGATCGCGCCGGAATAGACGGCGGACTTGGAGATCGATTGTTCGATGATCCGATGCGTCTCGGCGTTCGTGTAGGTCACGCCGCAAGCGAGCTGCGGGTTGGTGATGCGCTCCGTCAGGAACGAGAATGGCGACGGCTCTTCGTCGGCGTATTGCTTCTCCAGCGAAGCCCAATCGATCGAGCTGGATTGCAGTCGTGCCGGCGTGCCGGTCTTCAGGCGACCCATCGCGAAACCCGCGCCGTACAAGCGATCCGAGAGGCCGATCGCCGGCGCCTCGCCGTGACGGCCCGCAGGGATGCGCTTGTCGCCAATATGGATGAGCCCCTTCAAAAAGGTGCCGGTAGTGAGCACCACGCGGGGGGCTGAGAACATGCGGCCGTCAGCGGTGAGCACGCCGGCGACAGCGCCGTCCGTGAGGATCAAGTCCTCCACCGCCGCCGCCGCGATCGTCAGGTTCGCCTGCGCCGCCAGCGCGGCCTGCATGGCCTGCCGATAGAGCTTCCGGTCCGACTGCGCGCGCGGGCCGCGCACGGCGGGGCCCTTGGAGCGATTGAGCAGCCGGAATTGGATGCCCGCTGCGTCGGCCGCGCGGCCCATGACGCCATCCAGCGCGTCGATCTCGCGGACGAGGTGGCCCTTCCCCAAACCGCCGATGGCCGGGTTGCAGCTCATCTCTCCGACGGTCTCGAGCTTATGCGTCAGCAGCAGCGTGCGCGCGCCCAGGCGCGCGGACGCCGCCGCGGCCTCGCAGCCGGCATGGCCGCCGCCGATGACGATGACGTCGTAGGAGTGCTGAGCGCTCATGTGCGGGGCCTTCATATAGGAAGGGCGCGGCGACGTCACGGCGAAGCACTGATATGGAGCGCCGGCGTCCCCGCCGGCATGGCGCGACGCTCAATTCACGCGGTGGCGTATGAGCCGCTGGCGATTGTCGGCGAGACGCCCGGCGCTCAAGATTTCACGCGAAACTCTCTAACGCGCGCTTCACCAGTTTCGCGTGAAACCGCCTATTCCATGCGGATTTCAGCGCGTGATCACTTGCCGATGCAAAAGCTCGAAAAGATTTCGCCGAGCAGATCTTCCACGTCGATGCGCCCCGTCAAACGCCCGATCTGATCGGCCGCCGCGCGCACGTCCTCCGCCGCCAATTCTGGCCCCTGATCGAGCGCCGGGATCGCGCGCGTGAGCGCTGCCCGCGCCGCTTCCACCAGCCGCCGATGCCGCGCCCGCGTCAGCACCGGCGCCTCCTCGCGGCCGAGTGCTTCGGCGACGCGCTTTGCGATGCTCGCCTCAAGTTCGGCTAGGCCCTCGCCGGTTCTCGCCGAAACCCAAGCCGGATAGTCCAGTCCTCTATCCTCGTAGATTTGGAACGCCTCATAGAGCGCGGCTCCGTGTGGAATGTCGCGTTTTGTCGAGACCAGCAGATCGCCTGGCTTCAATCGGTCGGCCATCGCCACTGCCTCCGAAGCCGCTGCCTGACCGTCGACCAATCCAAGTCTCAGATCCGCCTCGTCGGCCCGCGCCAGCGCACGGCGCACGCCCTCCGCCTCGATGGCGTCAGCCGCCTCGCGCAGCCCCGCCGTGTCGGCGATCCAGACTGGAAAGCCGGCCAACACCAGACGCACCTCCACCACGTCCCGCGTGGTGCCGGGGATATCGGAGACGATCGCCGCCTCGCGCTGGGCCAGCGCGTTCAGCAGGCTCGACTTGCCGGCATTGGGCGGGCCGATGAT
>CAZWQS010000212.1:4016-4113 GCA_964635925.1 uncultured Terricaulis sp.
CTCGCCGCGATGGGAATCATCGAGGTGGGCGGCCATGTCGTCGGCCAAGCGCTCCAGCAGCGGCCCGGCACGCTGCGCCAGCGCGCCTGGCAAGTCC
>CAZWQS010000213.1:0-3993 GCA_964635925.1 uncultured Terricaulis sp.
TTTGCGCCAGGCCCACGAGGTCGCGCCCTTTGAGCACGATGGGGATGGCTTGTTGTTGGATGGGGGTCGGCGCGGCATAGCCGTCAGCGGCGAGCGCCTTCAAGATCGGCGCGGAAACGCCGAGCGATTCAAAAGTGGTCACGTAAAATCTCATCGCCGCACGCGGTCTCGCGTGGGCTCATCAGCTCAGGAACGATGCGACGGCGAAGAAAGGCGGCGAGCTGGATTTCCCTTTGGGGGCGCTCAAAGCCGAACGTCGATGGTGGCGTTCCGGGGGACCGCGTTCGCTGGGCCATCAGGCCGCGAACGGTCGCTGGGCGGGATATCGGGGGAAAGGGTTGAGAAGTCAATAACGAAAGCCGCAGGGCAGATAACGGCTGCGTCATGGCGCGCCTAACGTGGCTAATCTAGGCCGTATTTCTTCTTCTCCGCCTTATTCAACTGGCGCTTCGCAATCGCGCGCGTGTTTTCCCGGCCGTAGAGCAGCGCGGGCGGAAGCGCCGAAAGGCCAGCGGCGAACACCACGTCCGCTTCGCGCCCATCGCCGATCTTGCCAAGCTTCACCTCCCACCAGATTCCATCCTTCAGCTTGTGAAGCTGCGTCTTGGGATCGATCTCGCGCATGCGCGCGGCGCGTTCCTTGGCGCTTGCCGCGCGGGCGGCGCGCGCACGCGCGTTCCAGCTTTTGTAATGCGGGTTCTCGCGCAGCAGGCCGGTGCGCGGATGCACGTAGAAGCGGTGATAATCGTCCTCCAACGTCCGCTCGCCGCCGAAGCGTTGGGCAATCATCACCTTCCCGCCCTGCATGCGGGTTTTCACCGCGACGAAATCCTCAAGGTGGTCTCGCACGTGCTGCTGTACGGTGGAGGTAGGCTTCAGATTTTCGGAAATCTCGGAATAGACCTTATCCCATTTGCGCCCGACCGCGCTTTGCAGGAAGCGGCGCAGCGGATTGAGGTTTTCGTTGAGGCTCTTGGTCTTCTGCGGCTTCTCGCGCGTGGGCGCGCGGCCGCCACGGCCCGCGCGCAAAGGCGCGCCGTCGTCATCCTCGACAACGCGCGTGCGGCCAGGGCGCAGGCCCGCCGCCGAACGGCCGAGACGCGGCCGCTCCACGATCACCTTGCTCATATCCTTGCGCATGCGCGCGATGGTAGCGCCGATTGCGGCGCGCTCAAGTCAGTCCTGGCGCGGCAGCGGCGCATCAGTGCGAAAGCGCGGGCGCCAATGCTCAACGTGGCCGACGAAAATGCCGCTGACGACGGCGGGGTCGGCGCTGATCAGCGCTTGCGCCTCCGCCAGATTGGCGCCGCGCACGATCGCCATGCCGCCGTCATCATCAGCAAAGCCGCCGGCGGCGAACAGACGCTCCTCATCCAGCAGGCGCTGCATGTAGGCCGCGTGCGGGCCAAGCCCCTGCTGGCGCATCGGCACGCCCTCGCGCCATGCGGGGCCGGGGCGATAAATGAGTAGAAAGAGTTCGCTCTGCTCGGCGTGCGCGCCCTGCGCGGCTTGCGCCATGGCTTGGGGCGCGGGCGCGAACGCCAATAACGCCAAAGCTAGGCTCCACGCTGTCCGCCGCCTTGCTCTGTTTGAACGCATATTCCACAGCATCGCACACGCTCCATAGGCGCTCGACTTTACATACCCTTTGGTATGGTACTTTATTGATGGATGAAAGCCAGCGCCGTTGGTCGCATTTTTGCGGGCGCGGCGCGCAGGAAGGCGCAAGGCATGTCCAAGCATAAGGCGCGTTTCGGGCGCGCGGATTGGCTTGATCTCGGCCTCACGTTGTTGGGTCGGCATGGCCCCGAGGCGATGACGCTGGAGCGGCTGACGCACGCCGCCAAGAAAACCCGCGGCTCTTTCTACCATCATTTCACCGATCACGAGGCGTTCCTGGCCGCGCTCGGCGCGCGCTGGCGCGAAACCAGCACCGAAGCGCCGCTCGCCGCGATCGAGGCGCGGCGCGGCAAACGCCCCGAAGCGCTCGCGCGGCGCACGGCCGACATTGATCACGCGCTTGAGCGCAATCTGCGCCGCCTCGCCGCCGGCGCGCCGGTGATCGCGCGCGAGGTGAAGCGCGTGGACGAAGCGCGCATCCGCTATCTGGTCATGCTGTTTCGCGCCGAGCTGGACCTTGCACCGGCCGAAGCGCTGGCGCGCGCGCGCATTCAGCACGCCTATTTTGTTGGCGCGCAAATGGTGTTTCCCGATGCGGACGCGCCATTTCGCCTCCGCCTGCAAAAAACCCTTGGCGCTACTCTGTGGCGGGCGTGACTACGCCGCAGGCTCGACCAGAGCGGGGAAATAGGCGCGCAGATAGGTGATGAAGGTCGGCGAAATGCCCTCGGCATGCAGGTCAACCTCGCGCGCCGGGATCGCGCGCGGGACGAAATTGGCGTCCGCCAGCACACGCTTGGGAAAATCGTGGTGCAGAATGGCGGCGCGGCCGATGACCGGAAAATCAAAGCCCATGGCCAGTACGTCGCGCGCATCTTCCGCGCTCATGATCTTGCCGGCGGCGCCGAGGCGTACATCGCCGCGCGGCAGCTCGGTAAAATATGACGCCAGCGTGCGGCCCTTCAGCGCCTCCGCCTCCGGCTCCTTGCGGAAATCCCAGAGCGAGACGTCGAGGAAATCGATCTTCGCTTCACGCAACAAGCGTGCGGCGGTGTCGCGCACGTCGCGCACATCGAGCCCCCAGCGCTCCGGCGAAAGGCGCACGCCCAGCGTGAAGCCTGGCTTGGTTACAGCGCGCACGCCGTCAACGATCTCATACAGAAAACGCGCGCGGCGTTCGGCGTCGCCACCATAGGAATCGTCACGCCGGTTGAGCGAGGGCGAGAGGAACGCGCAAATCAGATAGCCGTGCGCGCCGTGCAGCTCCACGCCATCGAAGCCCGCCTTCTCGGCGCGCTGGGCGGCGGCGATGTAGCTGTCGCGCGCGGCCTCGATTTCGGCGAGGCTCAAAGCGCGCGCACCGAGCTTTTCGTCGACCGACGGCGCAACAGGATCGGCGAGCCGGCGCGGGCCGCCATCATGCAATTGCGCGATGGCCAAGCTCCCCTGCGCCTTGATCGCGGCGGCCAGCCGCGCAAGGCCCCCATCGTGCGCATCGGCGTAAACGCCGAGTTGGCCGGGAAAGCCCGCGCCCGCTTCCGAAACCGCGGCCGCGCACGTCATGGTGAGGCCAAAGCCGCCCTCCGCACGCAGCGTGAGCCAGCGGAACTCATCCTCGCTCAACACGCCCCGATCAGGGCTTTGCGTGTTGGTGAGGGGGGCCAGCGCGAAGCGGTTCTTGAGAACGGCGCCCGAGCGAAGCGTAAGCGGATCGGTGAGATTGGTCATGGCGCAAAGATAAGGAGGCGCGCGAAAAGCGCACCCCCTTGATTGTTTAGCTGGACTAAAGCGTTACGCCGCCTTCTTCTCTTTCGCGCCGAAGCGTTCGTAGAAGGTTTCGCCTTTGGCGGCCATGTCGCGCAGGAGTTTATTGGGGCGGAAGCGCTCGCCGTAGGCGTCGGCCAGGCGATCGGCTTCTTCGACAAAGCCTTTGGTTCCCCAGAACAGATCAATGTAGCTGATGCAGCCGCCGCTATAAGGCGCAAAGCCCCAGGCTAGGATTGAGCCGACATCCGCGTCGCGCGGATCGGTGATCACGCCCTCCTCAAAGCAGCGCGCCACTTCGATGCATTGGCGGAAGAGGAAGCGCTTGGTCAGCTCCTGCTTCAGCTCGGGCGGGCATTCCTTCACCTTCACTTCGATCTTTTCGGAGAGGCCCGGCCAGATGCGCGTGGGCTTGCCGTCTTCGCCGTATTCGTAAAAGCCCTTGCCGCCCTTGCGGCCGACGCGGCCCTTATCTTCCACCAGCCACGCCAGCAGCGCCCCGCGCGGATCTTTCGCATGATCCTGCTGCATGGCTTCGGCCATCTGCCGCCCGATCTTCAGCGCGGTGTCGAGGCCGACGGAGTCAGACACTTCCAGCGCACCCATCGG
>CAZWQS010000214.1:0-3961 GCA_964635925.1 uncultured Terricaulis sp.
CACCTCGATGGCCACGCCGCACGTTTCGGCGGCGCTGGCGCTGCTGGCCTCGCAATCGGGCCTGCGCGGCCAGCCCTTGCGCGATGCGCTGATCACGCGCGCGATCGCCCCGCACGCGGACGGCTTCGGCCAGATCGAGTGCGCGCGCTCGCGCAACGCAACCCCGCTCAGCACGGACGCAACCACCTGCGCGCGCCCCAGCGGCTTAGGCGCGTTGGATTTGACCAGGGCCCTGCCATGATCGGCGTGGCGCACACGCGCCGCGTGCGCTAGGCTTGCGCTCATGAGCCTCTCAGCCATGCGCCTTTGGGGGATCGCCGCGAGCGCCGCTTTGGTGCTCGGCGCGCTTGTGTTTTCGCTCACCGCGCCCGCGCCGCTGGCGCTGGCCCAGCCCGCGCAGGCGCAGAGCCCGCGGGCGGAGCCGGTGGCGTTCCTGGTGCGCTTCCAGGGGCAGGGCCCGATCGCCACCGCCCAGCGCGCCGCCCAACGCGGGCGCATCGCCCCGGCGCAGCGCGAGATCGAGGCGCAGCTCGCCCGGCAAACCGCCTTCGCGGGGCTCTGCTTTGACCGCTTCACAGTAGGTGCGGCCGAGGTCGTGCTGCGCACCTGCACCGCCATCGTGGCGAGTGAGCGCGCCAGCGTGCAGCAATCCTGGCTCACGCGCTTGCAGGCGATGCGCGGGGTTGCCTATGTCGACGCCAACGCGACAGCCTCGCAAGGGCGCGCGGGCTAACGGAGCACGAGAATGGATTTCGGCGCGCGCCCCACGATCGGCGATTTTGAAGAACGCATCGTCGCCACGGTGGACGGGCTCACGCTTTATGCGCGCGATTACGCGCCGCTGCTGCCGGAAACCGGCCTGCCGGTGATTTGCTTGCATGGCCTCACGCGCAACTCGCGCGATTTTGACGTTGTCGCCCCGCGCATCGCCGCGCTTGGCCGGCGCGTTGTCGCGGCCGACATGCGCGGGCGCGGCAAGAGCGCCAACGATCCTGACCCCGCCCATTACGTGCCCGCCGTTTATGCGCAGGACGTGCTGACGCTGATGGACGCGCTGGCGATCCCGAAAGCCGTGTTCATCGGCACCTCGATGGGCGGGTTGATTACCTTGGTGATCGCCGCCAACGCGCCCGAACGAATCGCCGCCTCGGTGCTGAACGATGTGGGGCCGAAGCTGAGCGTTGAGGGGCTTTCGCGCATCGCCGGTTATGTGGGGCGCGTGCAGCCGGTGGAGGGTTGGGAAGAAGCCGCCGGCGCGGCGCGCGCGGTGAACGGTTCGGCCTTTCCCGAACGGCTGGACGATGACGCGTTTTGGCTCGCCTTCGCCCAGCGAACGTTCCGCGAGCGCGAGGACGGCAAGCTTGAGTTCGATTACGATCCCCATATCGCGCTCGCGTTCGCCGATTTCGACGAAGATGCGCCGCCGCCGGATTTGACGCCGCTGTTCGACGCGCTGGCGCAAAAGCCGATGCTCAGCGTGCGCGGGGCGCTCTCGGATTTGTTCAGCGCCGAGGTCGTGGATTTCATGCGCGAACGCAAACCCGATCTGGAAGCGATCACCATCGAAAATATCGGCCACGCGCCGATGCTGGACGAGCCGGAGGCGTGGGACGCGCTGCTGGATTTTCTAGCGAAGGCGGACTGAACTTTAGCGCAGAATGCGCGCGCCAAGCGCGTTCAGCAGGTTGCGCGTCAGCGCCGCGACCAAGCTGACAATTGCCGCCGCCAGGCCCACCAGAAACGCCGCGAGCCATTGCGACAGCGCGGCGCTCGCGCCCTCAAGCACAACCATGCGCCACATCACGCCCGCCCCCAACGCGGCGAGCGCGCCGGCCAAGGCGCTCCGCCAAACCGCGCCTTCCGAACGCACAAACGCCACGCACGCCACGGCAAGCAGCGCGAGGACGGCGACGAGGATGGACAACAGCTCAATCATGGCGGCACGCCTTGGCCTCGCAGCAATTCTGGCGCCGCAAGGTAAGCGCTTCGGGCAATGAACAGCGTGAATCGGCGTTTGCGTTAACGGCGCTAAAGCGCGCGTTTGAACAATTCGTCGTATTTTTCGCCGTCGAACGGCACGGCGTTGCTCATGGTGGCCAGGTCGCTCACCGCATACTCGCGCGTGTCGGGCCAGTGCGCCTCAGTGACGCCCATGGCCGACAGCGAAGCGGGCAGGCCCAGGCGCGCGTTCAGATCGGCGATGTATTGGGCCAGATCGGCATTCGGCATGAGCCCCAGCGCGCGGCGCAGGCGGGCGAATTTCTCTTCCGCCGCATTGCCGATCATCGCCAGCGAATGCGGCAGGATCACCGCATTCAGCGTGCCGTGGTGCAGCTTCAGCGCATGGATGCGCCCCAACGCATGCGAAAGCCCGTGCACTGCGCCTAGCCCCTTGGCGAACGCCAGCGCGCCTTCGAACGAGCCCATCATCATGTGCCAGCGCGCGTCGCGATCGGCGCCGTCCTTCACGGCGCGTTCGAGATATTTGCCGATGCGCTCGGCCCCATCGACGCCAATGGCCTCGGCCGGGGGATGCACAAGCGGGGTCAGCACCGCTTCGATGCAATGGGTCATTGCGTCCATGCCGGTCGCGGCGGTGAGCAGCGGCGGCAGGCCCAGCGTCAATTCGGGATCGCACACCGCGGCGGTTGGCACGAGATGCGGCGAGACGAACGTCTCTTTGCGCCCATTATCGAGGATCACCACCGCGCCGGGCGAAACCTCGCTTCCGGTGCCCGCCGTCGTCGGCACGGCCACGAGCGGGGGGATTTTGGTGATGAATTTCATCCCGCGCACGCTGCCTCCCAAGCGCTCGAACGGGCCCTCGTGCGTGACCATGAGGCCCATCGCCTTGGCGAGGTCCATGGAGGAGCCGCCGCCGAAGGCGATGATCCCGTCCGCTTCCGCCGCGCGATAGGCGCTGGCCGCATCGCGCGCGGCGCTTTCGGTGGGGTTGGCGGGCGTATCGGCGAACACGCCCGCAGGCGCCTCGCCCAGCGCCGCCAGCAGGCGCTCCAACAGGCCGTTGGCCTTCAGCCCCGGATCGGTGACCACAAGCGGCCGCGCCACGCCAATGCCCTTCAGCACGCGCGGCAATTGCCCCAGCGCGCCGAAATCGAAGGTGCATTGGGTGAGGTAATTCATCTGGGCCATGGGGCGGTTCCTCCGGCTTTGTCGATAGCGCGCGCGCGCCCGCCGCGCACCCCCTCCGTAGCGGCGCCAGAGGGTGGACTTGGGGGCGCACGCGGGTAGTCTCCGCGCCCATGACTGACTCAGTGCTCGAAATTTCCAACCTCGCCGTCACCTTCGATACGCCGGACGGGGAGGTGGAGGCGGTCAAAGGCGTCTCATTCCAGATCGCGCAGGGCGAATGCCTCGGCATCGTGGGCGAAAGCGGTTCGGGCAAGAGCCAGAGCTTCCTCTCCGCCTTCGGGCTGACCTCCGACAATGCGCGCGTGACGGGCTCGGTGAAATTCAAGGGCCGCGAAGTGCTGGGCCTGGCGCGCAAGGAGCTGGACTCCATCCGCGGCCGCCACGTCGCGTTCGTGTTTCAAGATCCGCTCACGGCGCTGACCCCGCACCTCACCATCGGCGCGCAGATGACCGAGGTGCTCGCGCACCATTTTCAAGTCACGGGCGACGTCGCGCGCGAGCGCGCGATCGAATGGCTGGAGCGCGTGCGCATCCCCGAAGCCGCGCGCCGGCTGGCGGCTTATCCGCACGAACTTTCCGGCGGCATGCGCCAGCGCGTGATGATCGCCATGGCGATGATGTGCGAGCCCGCGCTGCTGATCGCGGACGAACCCACCACCGCGCTTGACGCCACGGTGCAGGCCCAGGTGCTCGATCTGATCGAGGATTTGCGCAAGGACACCGGCGCGGCCGTGGCGCTGATCACGCACGACATGGGCGTGATTGCGCGCATGGCGCAGCGCGTGGCGGTGATGCGCTCGGGCGAGAT
>CAZWQS010000215.1:0-3950 GCA_964635925.1 uncultured Terricaulis sp.
AACGCCCAGGGCGAGGATGTCGTCGCCGGCATCCGCACGCCCAAGGCGCTCACCAAAGCGTCGCGCATCGAGATGGGCGAGGGCGGTGAATCGCTGGAAGAAGTGATGCCGCAAATCTACGCCGAGTTGGTCGCGGTCTACCAAAAGCTCGAAGCGCATTACCGCGACATGCAGGACCTCGAATTCACTATCGAGCGCGGCAAGCTCTTCATGCTGCAAACCCGCAACGGCAAACGGACGGCCAAGGCCGCATTGAAGATCGCCGTCGATATGGCCGCCGAAGGGCTGATCACGCAGGATGAAGCCGTGCTGCGCGTCGATGCGGCCGCGCTCGATCAATTGCTGCACCCCACCATCGCCGTCGGCTATCGGCGCGACATCATCTGCAAGGGCTTGCCTGCCTCGCCGGGCGCGGCGGTGGGCGTTGTGGTGTTCGATCCCGATGAAGCCGAAAAGCTCGCCGGCGAAGGCCAAAACGTCATTTTGGTGCGCGAGGAAACCAGCCCGGAAGATATCCATGGCATGCACGCCTCCAAGGCGATCGTCACCGCGCGCGGGGGCATGACGAGCCACGCCGCCGTGGTCGCGCGCGGGATGGGGCGCCCTTGCGTGTCCGGGGCGGGCGATGTGCGCATTGATCACAAGCTCGGCGAATTCCGCGCGCTCGGGCGCGTGATCAAGAAGGGCGAGACGATCACGGTGGACGGCTCCAGCGGCGAAGTGCTGTTGGGGGCGGCCGAGATGGTGCAGCCGGAGCTGACTGGCGATTTCGGCACGTTAATGGGCTGGGCCGATCAAGCGCGGCGCATGAACGTGCGGGCCAACGCCGAAACGCCGGAAGACGCAGCCACCGCCGTTAAATTCGGCGCCGAGGGCATCGGCCTTTGCCGCACCGAGCACATGTTCTTCGACGCCGAGCGCATCGCCGCTGTGCGCGAGATGATTTTGGCCGAAAAGGAAAGCGCGCGCGTGGCCGCGCTCGATAAGCTCTTCCCGCACCAGCGCCAGGATTTCGTCGATATCTTCAAGGCGATGGGCGCACGCCCGGTGACGATCCGCTTCCTCGATCCGCCGCTGCATGAATTCTTGCCGCACACCGAGGAAGATTGCGCCGACGTCGCGAAAGCCACCGGCCTTGACGCCAAAGCGCTGCTCGCGCGGGCGAAGGATTTGGCGGAAAGCAATCCGATGCTGGGCTTCCGCGGCTGCCGCCTCGCGATCGTCTATCCGGAAATCTACGACATGCAGGCGCACGCCGTGTTCGAGGCGGCGTGCGACATGGCTGAGCAGGGGGCCGCTCCCATTCCCGAAATCATGATCCCGTTCGTGATCACGAAGCAGGAATTGGAGACGCTGCGCGCGCGTGTGGAGTCCATCGCCGCCGATGTGTTCGCCAAGCGCGGGCGCAAGATCGAGTATTTGGTCGGCACTATGATCGAGCTGCCGCGCGCGGCGCTGCGCGCGGGCGAGATTGCGCAAGCGGCGGATTTCTTCTCCTTCGGCACCAATGATCTCACGCAAACCACGATGGGCCTCTCGCGTGACGACGCCGGCAAATTCCTCGGCGCCTATGTCGAAAAGGGCATGCTGGCGTGTGACCCCTTCGTCACCGTGGATGCCGACGGCGTGGGCGAATTGGTGAAGATCGCAGGCGAACGAGGCCGCGCGGCCCGCGCCGGCCTCAAACTGGGCGTCTGCGGCGAGCACGGCGGAGACCCCGCCTCGGTGGCCTTCTTCGAGACGGCTGGGCTCGATTACGTGTCCTGCTCGCCGTACCGGGTGCCGATCGCCCGCCTGGCGGCGGCCCAGGCGGCGCTTCGGCGCTAATCTTACGAAGATTTAAGCTCGAAGGTGGAACGAAGCGGGGGCGGTAAATCTTACCACGCGGACCGTTCGCCCCGAGCCCGCGCCCAGAGACGCGCGCCGGGCTGGGGCGGCTGGCCAGCGAACGGGGCCAAGCCGCGTTGTGGGATACGCCCCTTGGCTTCTGCGGATCGCCCCGGAGACGGCGTTTTTGCTGCGCTGCACCTCGTTTCCGAGGGTGGGCGCCGCGCTGACTCGCCTATCTCCGACCTGCCGGCCCCCTGCAATCGCCGGGAAAATTCGCGCCCGGCGCGGCGTCGGCGGCGCGAGGTTCCCAATTTCGGTGAATCGGCACGATTCCAGCAAGGCCATGCCCTGTTGGGCCCATGGGGCTGTGGCGGAGGCGTCGCACTCGGACCAGTAAAGGCTGAGTGTAGCGGTGATTTCAGGACTATGACCAAAAAGTCAATCGCCCCGGGGGCGCCCCTGATGTATCCCCCCGCAGCCGAGCGGCAGGATAAGCCGCAGGCCGAAAGCTTTGGGTATTCGCGGCGGATTTGGACCTCAACTGTCCCAAAACTGCACGCTGTTAAGTGGGGCTTAATGCATTTCCGTTTGATCTGGCGTCGACTGGCTCATCTTGCGGGCGAACTACGGACCCAAGTGATGGTAGAAATCGAACGGAACCCGCTGGCCGTGCGCCAGGGCGCGGCCACCATCATGTGCCTTGCGGCCGCGGCGGTTGCGATGCCCGTGATCGCCGACCGCGCGGCGGCCCAGCGCGAAGGCGCTGAATGGGCCGCGCGTTCGTCCGCCTTCCAGGCCGAGCTTGAGCAGCAATTGGTCCAAGGCGCTGTGATCGAGCCCGACGTCCGCGTCGAGCTGACGGCGTTCCACGGCGGCGACGGCCTGCGCGCCCGCGGCCGCGCCTCCATGTTTGAAAGCCCCGATGCGCGCGCGATGATGCTGCAGGCGGTCCTGCGCGGCCCCAGTGCGGCCCCCGAAGTCGCCCCGCGCACTTTCTCCGAGCAGGCGGTCAACGCGCGCGAGCACAATTGCCTCAGCCAGGCGATTTACTACGAAGCGCGCGGCGAGACCCAGCGCGGCCAGGTGGCCGTGGCCGAAGTGGTGATGAACCGCGTGCGCTCGCCGGTCTACCCGAACACGATCTGCGAAGTGGTGTACCAGGGCTCGACCCGCGTCACCGGCTGCCAATTCACGTTCACCTGCGACGGCTCACTCGGCCAGCGCCCGCGCGGGCGCGCCTGGGATCGCGCCCAACGCGTCGCCACCGCCATGATGCTGGGCTACCACCGCCCGATCACGCAGAACGCCACGCACTATCACACGCACGAAGTGAACCCGATCTGGAATTCCGGCTTGGTGGAAACCACCGATATCGGCAGCCACGTGTTCTATCGCTTCCCGAACCGCGCCGAGCGCGCAACCTATCAGGAAGCGTTGGCCAAGCGCCGCGCCGCCTCGCGCCGCTACGTCGTGCCGCGCGCCGATGAAGAGGCCGAGACGCCCGAGGTCGTGCTGGAAGAAACCGTGACGGATGCGGCCGTTGTGCAAACGCCCGCCGCTGATGCGCCGATCGCCGTCGCGGCCGATACGGAAGCCTAAAGCAACGGACTTTAAATTCGCCATCAGTTTGATGGCCGGCTCCCAGCGAATTTAAATTCCATCAGTTGCTTTAGAAGATTTTGAATCCAAAGCGTCTTATGGGACTTAAATGCGACACGGCGGCTGATCCCTCGCGTGGGTCGCATTTAAGTCCCGACGCTTTAGCGCTTCAAACGTCGTCCATCGTTTTTCTGATCTGCTTGCGCACCGCGTTTGGAAAAAAGCGCATGCCGAACTGCGCGCGCTCGGCGGCTTCGCCCACCATGTAGTGCAGCTTCTCGCCATGGGCGGCGTCCCACGCGCGTTCGGCGGCCATGCGCACCGGATAGATCGGCGTTTTGTTTTCAACCAAAGCGTCGCGCAAGCGGCGGTTTGAGCCTTCCTCGCTTTGATTGTCGAGGATCGCCGTATCCATGAACCACGGCATCAAGCTCGTCACGCGCACGCCATAGCGCGCGAATTCCGCATCCAGCGCTTCCGTCAAGCCGCGTACGCCGAACTTAGTGGCGCAATACACCGCA
>CAZWQS010000216.1:0-3926 GCA_964635925.1 uncultured Terricaulis sp.
ATATATCGATTTGAATAGAATCCAATCAAGCCCATCTGTGCTGCATCGCAAATATTGCGCTGCACTATCAGGAGCTATGGAATGCTTGGCATCGGGGACAAACTGCCGGAATTCAAGGTTGTAGGCGTGAAGCCCGGCTTCAACGAGCACGAGGAGAAGGGCGTCTCCGCGTTCGAGGAGCTGACCCTCGACTCCTTCCCCGGCAAGTGGAAGGTCATCTATTTCTACCCCAAGGATTTCACCTTCGTCTGCCCGACCGAGATCGCCGAGTTCGGCAAGCTGGCCAAGGAATTCGAGGACCGCGACGCGGTCGTCCTCGGCGGCTCGACCGACAATGAGTTCGTGAAGCTGGCCTGGCGGCGCGACCACAAGGATCTCAACAAGCTCGCCCATTGGCAGTTCGCCGACACCAACGGCTCGCTGGTGGATGGCTTGGGCGTGCGCTCCGAAGATGGCGTGGCCTATCGCGCCACCTTCCTGGTCGATCCGTTCAACGTGATCCAGCACGTCTACGTCACCAACCTCAATGTCGGCCGCAACCCGCAGGACACCCTGCGCGTGCTCGATGCGCTGCAGACCGATGAGCTCTGCCCGTGCAACCGCCAAGTCGGCGGCGAGACGCTGAAGGCGGCTTAACCCCCATCCCCGGGCGCGCCGCTTAACCTCCCCCCGCGCGGCGCGCGGCCCCTTCCTCGCAAGAGGGAGGGGCGGGGACCGTTCTTTTATTCAAGGTCAATTTCATGTCGCTCGATGCGCTGCGCGAAGCCCTGCCCGACTACGCCAAGGATCTGAAACTCAATCTGGGCGCCCTCGCCAACGAGACCACGTTGAGCGATCAGCAGAAATGGGGCGCGTTCCTCGCCAGCGCGCATGCTGTGGGCGAGCCGACGACGATCAAGGCGTTTGAAGCGGAAGCCGCCACGCGCCTGACGCCCGAAGCGATCACCGCCGCCAAGACGGCGGCCGCCATCATGGCGATGAACAACGTCTATTATCGCGCGCTGCACCTGTTGCAGAACGACGAATATCGCACGCTGCGCGCGGGCCTTCGCATGAACGCGCTCGCCAATCCCGGCGTCGACAAGGCTGATTTCGAGCTTTGGTCGCTGGCGGTGTCGGCGATCAATGGCTGCGGCATGTGCCTCGACAGTCATGAAGACGAATTGCGCAAGCGCGGGCTTTCGGCGCTGCAAGTGCAAGCGGGCTTGCGCATCGCGGCCGTGGTGAACGCCGCCGCCGCCGTGCTGCGCGCCGAGACCGCCGCCGCTTAAGCCGCGACAGCCTGCGCGCGCCCGTGCGCGATGCGCAACGGCACGCGCACGGTGAAGGTGGAGCCCGCGCTAGGCTGGCTCGTGACGGTGACATCGCCACCCATCGTGTTGGCCATGCGCTTGGCGACCGAGAGGCCCAAGCCCAGCCCGCCCTTGGCGCGCGTGCGCGAGCCTTCAAGCTGCGTGAACGGCGAGAAGACGCGCGGCAAATCCTCCGCGGCGATGCCAATGCCGGTGTCGGACACCGCGATTGTCAGCCATTCCTGCCCCCCGCTCAGATCGCGTTCGGCGGTGACGGCGATCAGGCCGTTCTGGGTGAATTTCGCGGCGTTCGACAACAGCGCGCCGACGCATACGGCGAGCTTCTGCGCATCATGGTGCGCGAACTCGGCCTCCGCGGCGACGCGGATGGCGATGCGGTTGCCGCCCGCGCGCGCATCTTCCTGGATGAGGCCCACGGCTTCATCCAGCAATTTGCGCACGTCGAACTCGCGGGGCGAGAGCCCGTCGCCGCCCGCATCGACGCTCGACATATTGAGAATCTGATCGATCAGGCCGAGCAGGTGGCGCGCCGAGGCGGTGATGCGCGCGGCGTCGCCGGCAAGTTCGGTGCGGCCCTCGGCCTGCAAATCCTCGTCAATGATTTCCGCGTAGCCGATGACGGCGTTCAAGGGCGTGCGCAATTCGTGCGTCATCACCGCGAGGAATTCGGATTTCGCGCGGCTGGCCTCCTCGGCTTCGGCACGTTTGGCTTCGGCTTCGAGCTGGCGCTCTTTCGCCGCCTTGTGCGCGGTTTTCCAGCCTTCAACCATCTTGCCGTTGGTGAGCGCCGAGCGGCCGATATAAGCGAGAAAGCCC
Organism: uncultured Terricaulis sp.; assembly: GCA_964635925.1. GTDB lineage: Bacteria > Pseudomonadota > Alphaproteobacteria > Caulobacterales > Aquidulcibacteraceae > Vitreimonas. The sequence continues at coordinate 2,130 of CAZWQS010000216.1, forward strand.
GCCACGCCGCACGCGGCGCCGATCGCTTCCTGCATCGCGTCGGCCTGCGAGGCGCCACTCGGGATGAACGGCAGCGCGAGCAGAGCGATGGTCGCGGGCGCGGCCGAAATCAGCATGAAGCGCGGCGCCTGGAAGAAGAACAGCATCACGCTGACCAGCGAACTCGCCGCCATCAGCACGCCGAGCACGCGCCCCGGCCCCGCGCCCATCGCCGCCAGGATGATCGGCATGGCCGCGAAGATCATGATCGAGAAGACGCAACCCCACACGAACATGATGCCGGCGTTGCGCCTTTGGCCCTGGCCGCGCGCCTCCAGATACGAATGGCCCAGCATGGCGTCGAAGCCCATCGAGAGCGCGAGCGCCAAGAACCAGCCGAGGCCAATCTGAACAGAATCAAGCACGAACGAGGCGCCGACGGCGAACAAGGCGCCGATCAGCAAGCGCCAACGAAGGCTGCTCACCCGCCCGCGCGCCGCCGCGTACATCGAGGAATCGTGGAAATTCAACACTGCTGCACCCGCTTGATTCGAGCTTAAGCAACCAAGCTTGCGTTTGGATTAACCGCTTCCCAATCGGCTCGCGGTTTGCTTAAGGCGCGTTAGGAGTTGGCCGCCATGAGCGATTTTGATGCGACGATCGTGGGCGCCGGCGCGGTGGGGCTGGCCTGCGGCTATGCGCTGGCCCGGCGCGGGCTTTCGGTCGTGGTGCTGGAGCGCGAGGGGCTGATCGGCTCGGGCGTCTCCTCGCGCAATTCGGAGGTGATCCACGCGGGGCTTTATTACCCGACCGGCTCGATCAAGGGGCGGCTCTGCATCGAAGGGCGGCGCGCGCTTTATGCGTTCGCGGCGCGCCATGACGTCGCCCATGTGCGCTGCGGCAAGCTGGTGGTCGCCACCGACGACAGCGAAATTCCCGCCATCGAAGCGATCGCCAAACAGGCCGAGCTCAACGGCGTGGAGGACGTGCGCCCGATCAGCGGCGCGGAGGCGCGCGCGATCGAGCCGCACTTGCGCGCGGCCGCCGCACTCGACGTGCCGGTCAGCGGCATCATCGACTCGCACGGCTACATGTTCGCCCTGCAGGGCGAGATCGAAGCGCATGGCGGTGCGATCGTGTTGAACGCGCCGTTCGCCTGCGCGGCCGCGCACGCGGAAGGCTATGAGGTGCGCCTGGCCGATGGCGACGCCACGCGCTTCACCACGCGCCGCCTGGTGATCGCCGCCGGGCTCGGCGCGCAGGCGTGCGCGGCGGCGATCGAGCCTTATCCACGGCAGCGCATTCCCAAACTGCATTTGGGCAAGGGCAATTATTTCGCGCTCACCGGCGTGAAGGCGCCGTTCGCGAAGCTGGTCTATCCTCCGCCCATTCCCGGCGCGCTGGGCACGCACTATCGGCGCGACCTCGGCGGCGTTGCGCGCTTCGGGCCCGATCTCGAATGGGTCGCGCACGAGGATTACAGCGTCGATCCCGCGCGCGCGGAGACGTTTTACGAGGCGGTGCGCAAATTCTGGCCGGGCCTGCCCGACGGCGCGCTGGCGCCCGATTACGCGGGCATCCGCCCGAAGATTCACGGCCCCGGTGAGAAGCAGCCGGATTTCATGATCGACGATCCCGCCGCGCATGGGCTTGAGGATTTGGTCTGCTTGTTCGGCATCGAGAGCCCCGGGCTTACCTCGTCGCTGGCGCTGGGGGATGAGGTGGCCGCGCGGCTGGGGGCGCCAACCACCCCATGATGGGCGAGGTGGGTTTGCGCTTTAAGCCGCACAGCGCGCGGCGCATGGGGGTTTTATTCGG
>CAZWQS010000217.1:0-3888 GCA_964635925.1 uncultured Terricaulis sp.
ATAGCTTTAGCCGCATGCAAGCCCGCTGGGAACGCGCGCCCGCGCCGCCGATCATACATGGCGCACTCTATTTGGACGCTGAATTGCGCCCGTATCGCAGCCTGAGTGCGACGGGATTCAAGCTGTTGTTCGCTGTTTTGGTGCTGATGAATCTGGGCGTGGCGGCTTACATGCTGGCGCAGGGCGCCCATCTCGTGCTACCGTTCTTGGGGCTTGATGTGCTGGCGGTGTGGTTGGCCTTCCGCCATTCCTACCGCGAGGCGCGGCGGCGCGAATTGGTGCGCGTGGGGCCGGAGCAAGTGCATGTCGCCAGTGTCGATGTGAACGGGCGCGCGACGCATTGGGTGCTCAATCCGCTGTGGGCGCGCGTGGTGCGCGGGGAAGGGCAGGGCGTGATCATCCGCGCGCAGAGCGATCAGATGCGGGTCGGCGCATTTCTCTCTCCAAAGGAACAGCGCGGCCTCGCCAACGCCATCGACGCCGCGCTCTGGCGCGCAAAACGCGGCGGCTAAAGGCCCAGCACGTCCCGCATGGAATAAAGCCCTGGCGGCTTGCCTGCGCTCCAGAGCGCCGCCGCCAGCGCGCCATCGGCGAACACGGCGCGGTCGAGCGCTTGATGGGAAAGCGTCAGCATTTCGCGCTCGGCGGCGAAGCGTACGTCATGTTCGCCCACGACGCCGCCGGCGCGGATGACGGAAAAGCCAATGGCGCCTTCGGGGCGCGGGCCGGTCACGCCATCATACGGCGCAACGCGCAGATCGCTGAGCGCTTTGCCGCGCCCCTTGGCGGCGGCTTCTCCGAGCAGGAGCGCGGTGCCGGAGGGGGCGTCCACCTTGCGGCGATGATGCGCTTCGGTGATTTCGATATCCCAATCGGGGCCAAGCTTGCTTGCGGCTTGCTCGACCAACGCCGCGAGCAGCGTGACGCCGAGGCTGAAATTGCCCGAGCGCACGATGGCGAGGCGCTGCGCGTGCGCGCCGAGGGATTGCTCTTGCGCCGCGGTGAAGCCGGTCGTGCCGATGATGGCGGCGCGCGCCTTTGTGGCTGTCAGCGATTCCAGCGCGGCGAGCGTCGCTTCCGGCGTGGTGAAATCGATCCAGACATCGGCCTTGCTGGCGGCAGCACTGGCCGAATCCGTGCTCACGACGCCCAGCGCCGGCACGCCGCCCAGCGTGCCGAGATCGGCGCCCAGGGCAGGGCTCTCGCGACGCTCGCTGCCGCCGGCGATGGTGAAGCGCTTGTCCTCTGCGGCGGCGCGGATCAGCGCGCGCCCCATGCGGCCGCCCGCGCCGGCTATGGCGATGGAAAGGGTCATACAGCGCTTCTAGCGCGCCGGGCTGTCGCCGCCCAGGCCGTCGAAGAAGCTTTTGACTTGCGCGAAGAAGCCTTGGGTCTGCGGATGGGAGTCTTCGCAGCAATCCTTGGAGAATTCCTCCAGCAGCTTGCGCTGCTTGGCCGAGAGATTCATCGGCGTTTCCACAAAGATTTCGACATGCAAATCCCCGCGATCCTTGGCGCGCAGGTGGGTCATGCCTTTGCCTTTGATGCGGAAGCGGCGCCCGGTTTGCGCGCCGGCCGGGATCGTCACCTTGGCGCGCTCGCCGTCGATGGTGGGGATTTCCATCTCCCCGCCGAGGGCGGCTTTGCACATCGGCGCGGGCGCGCGGCAATAGAGATCGGCGCCGTCGCGCTCGAACAAGGGGTGCGGCTTCACCGAGAGGAAAAGGTAGAGATCGCCCGGCGGGCCGTTGCGCAGGCCCCCATCGCCCTCGCCGGAAAGGCGGATGCGGGTGCCGTCCTCAACGCCAGCCGGGATTTTCACCGCAAGCTTGCGCTCCTTCTGCGTGAGGCCGCGCCCGCCGCACGAACGGCAGGGCGTTTTGATCGCTTGCCCGCGCCCGTGACAGGAGGGGCAGGTGCGCACGATGCGGAACATGCCCTGGCTGGCGCGCACTTGGCCAGCGCCCTGGCAGGTGCGGCAGGTTTCCAGCGGCGCGCCGCCCTCGGAGCCTGAGCCGCCGCACGGCTCGCACGCCTGCGCGCGCGGGGCGACGATTTCACGCTCGATGCCGCGAAAGGCCTGCTCCAGCGTGATTTCGACATCGTAGCGCAGATCGGCGCCGCGTTCTGGGCCGTTGCGCGGCCCACGCTGGGCGCCGCGCGCGAACATGTCCTCGAAGCCGCCGCCGAAAATATCGTTGAACAGATCGGAGAAGTCGTTGAAGCCGCCCGGCCCCTGGCCGTTGCCGTTGCCGCCAACGCCGGCATGGCCAAAGCGATCATAGCGCGCGCGCTTTTCGGGGTCGGAAAGCACCGCATAGGCCTCGCCGATCTCCTTGAATTTATCCTCGGAGACCTTGCAGCCCGGATTTTGATCCGGGTGCAGCTTCATCGCTAGCTTGCGGAAAGCTGATTTGATGGCGGCCGCATCCGCATCGCGCGCCACGCCCAGCGTTTCGTAATAATCACGCGTCGCGGTCATGGACGCACCGGCGCGAGGAACGTGCGGCTCCCCTGGGAGGGGGGCCGCTTCAGTTCATCGAAAGCAAAGCGCAGCATCGGCTGACCTCAGGAGATCGCTTACGCGCTTTTCTTGCCGTCGACTTCTTCGAAGTCGGCGTCGACCACGCCTTCTTCGCCCGGCTTGTCGCCGCTCGGCGCTTCGCCTTGTGGGGCGCCGCCATAGAGCGCTTCGCCGATCTTCATCGACGCCTGCACCAGCGCCTGCGTCTTGGCGGCGATGTCGGAGGTGTTGTCGCTTTCCAGCGAGGTTCGCAGCGCGGCGATGGCGGCTTCGATCGCGGCCTTATCGGGCGCGGGGATCTTATCGCCATTGTCGCTGAGCTGCTTTTCAGTGGCGTGCGCCAACGCCTCGCCCTGGTTTTTGGCTTCCGCGAGCTCACGGCGGGATTTGTCTTCGCCCGCGTGCTCTTCGGCTTCCTTGACCATGCGCTTGATGTCGTCATCCGACAGCCCGCCTGAGGGCTGGATGCGCATCGAGTGCTCTTTGTTGGTGGCCTTATCCTTGGCGCCGACAGAGACGATGCCGTTGGCGTCGATATCGAACGTCACCTCGATCTGCGGCAGGCCGCGCGGGGCAGGGGCGATGCCGACCAGATCGAACTGGCCAAGCGAGCGATTGTCCGCCGCCATTTCGCGTTCGCCTTGGAACACGCGGATGGTGACGGCCTGCTGATTGTCTTCCGCGGTCGAGAAGATTTGGCTCTTCTTGGTCGGGATCGTGGTGTTGCGTTCGATCAGGCGCGTGAACACGCCGCCCAGCGTCTCGATGCCGAGCGAAAGCGGGGTGACGTCCAGCAGCACGACGTTCTTCACATCGCCTTGCAGCACGCCGGCCTGAATCGCCGCGCCCACGGCGACGACCTCATCGGGGTTGACGCCCTTGTGCGGATCGCGGCCGAAAAACTCTTTCACGACCTGCTGGATTTTCGGCATGCGCGTCATGCCGCCCACGAGCACGACTTCCTTGATGTCGTTGGCGCTGAGGCCCGCGTCCTTCAGCGCCGCCTTGCAGGGGCCGAGCGTTTTCTGAACCAGATCGTCCACCAGGCTTTCAAACTTGGCGCGCGTCAGTTTCATGTTGAGGTGAAGCGGATTGCGGTTCGCGTCCATCGAGATGAACGGGATCGAGACGTCGAACTCGGTACGGCTCGACAGCTCTTTCTTGGCCTGCTCGGCCACTTCCTTGAGCCGCTGCAGCGCGAGTTTATCCTGGCGCAGATCGACGCCGTTCTGCTTTTTGAACTCGTCGGCCAGATAATTCAGGATGCGGATGTCGAAATCTTCGCCGCCCAGGAACGTGTCGCCATTGGTGGACAGCACCTCGAACTGCTTCTCGCCGTCGACGTCGGCGATCTCGATGATCGA
>CAZWQS010000218.1:0-3866 GCA_964635925.1 uncultured Terricaulis sp.
CTTGATAGGTGCCCTCAACCATGAGCCCGCCAGTGGTATTGGTGCCGGTGGACACTTACCGCGAAAAACAGCGGATCAAGCGAAGGATCGTCCGGATCGCCAGACCAGCGCGACAGATCAAACGCCAGCGCATCGCCGATGCTGGCGGGCGGCGGCGGCTCGATCAGGCTGGCGACGACGGCTTTGTTGGCGTTGATGACGCGCTGCGCGGCGTCGAGAAATGGGCGTGACCGGATCGACGCTTGCGACCAGACCACAACGCCGGCCCCGCTCGAACGGAGCGCCGCATCGCCGCTGGGGGCGCCTCCGATGGTGAAGCCGGCGGCTTCAAACATGTCGGCAAGCGCTTTGGCTTGCGGCTCGTCCTCGCGGACACAAACAATGAGTACGTCCGCCATGACGGCTCCCGCGCCCGCCCAGTCCCCCGCGCTCATTCAGCCCTTAGCATGGATGGGCGCGGTGCAACATGTCCGATCGCGCCCAGCGCGATGAAATCGCATCAAACAACGGGCTCGAACGCCCCAGTTTCGCCGTTAAGCCATTCAAGCCCGCCATCGGCGACCCCATAGCGGGCGCCTGCAAGCTTGAGGCCGCGCTTGGCGATGGCTTCGGCCACGAACGGGAAAGTCGTGAGATTTTCGAGCGTCACGCGGATCGATTCATACTCAAGGGCGGTGTGGGCCGCGCCGTCATGCCCTTGAATGCGCGCCTTGGCGGGGTCCAGCAGGCTGATCCAGGAGTCCAAGAACGAATTGGGATCGCGCGGGCGCTGCTGCAGCGCCGCCACCACGCCCCCGCACTGGGCGTGGCCCAGCACAAGAATGGTCTCCACCTTAAGCTGGGTCACCGCGAACTCGATCGCGGCGCTGACCCCGTGCAGGCCCACGCCTTGCTCGAACGGCGGGGCGAGGTTGGCCACGTTGCGCACAACAAAAAGCTCGCCCGGCCCCGCGTTAAAGATAGTGGCGGGATCGACGCGGCTGTCCGCGCAGGCGATCACCAGCGTCTTGGGCGATTGGCCGGTTTGGGCGAGCTGCTCATGCAGCGCCCGCAGCTCAGGCCAGCGTTGGGCGCGGTAGGCGCGATAGCCCTCGATCAAATGCTCCATGAGGCTTTGAAGCGAAGACGGGGCCCAAACGCAAGTCAGGAGAACTCGCTTGGCGCAGCGGCGGCGTGCGGCAATCTCGCCGCCAAAGGAGCATGTGGATGAAGCGGTGGCCCGGGGCATTGTGTTTGGCGTTGCTGGCGGGGGCGTGCGCCAGCGCCGGGCAGGCGCCGCATGAGCGGCGCGAGGCGCTGGCGCGCCAGATCGCCGACGATGCGGTGGGCTTCAACGAAGCCTACGGCGGCGCCGTTTCGGCGCAGATTCTGTTGAACATCATGCGCTCGCGCGATCGCTTGCCGCGCCATTATCTCGCCACCACCGGCATTTCCGACAGTCCGTCCTGGAGCACGACCGAGGGGCTCGGCATTGGCGGGATTCCGCTGAGCGGGGGCGGCGATCCTTGGGGCGTGGGCGGGGTCAGCGTCGAGCGTTCGCGCGAAACGCGCCCGAGCTACGCGGTGCAGCCCTATGACGCCGAAACGCTGACGCGCACAGTGTTCGACGCCACAGAGCCGCATGTGTTTGCGCATTATTGGCGCAGCGGCTGGCCGCGCGATCTGCTGACGCTGCTGATGGTGGAGCGCATCGTGCGCAAGGCCCCTGACGGCCACATGTTCACCTATGTCAACGAAGCCAACGAGATTTTCGATAATTGCGCGCTCTCGGTGCAAACCGCCGGATGCGATTTCGTGCGCACGCTGCGCGATTTTCACAGCCGCATCACGCACCACCCGGCTAGCCTTTCGACGGCGGAGAATGCGCATGCGATCTGCGGTTTGGTGGAAGCCTACGCGCCGCGCGGCCCCGTGCGCCCGGCGCTGCCTTCGGAAACCGAGCGCTGCGATCCGGTTTTCGTGGTGGAAGGCGATATCTACGAATTCCGTCTGCGTTCGCTTGATGAGATCATCTATTACGTGGGCGAGCTGCTGCGCGTGAGCGCCACCAACGCTGCGCCGGGCCAAGTGATCGAAGCGCCGGTCAATGTGAGCGCCGCCGGTTTGCGCGGCGGCGGGCGCGGCGTGCCGCTGTTTCGCGTCGTGCCGCATGGCCCGCAGGATGGGCGCGCCTATGCGGCGGAGGTGTATTATTCCGGCGCCCGTTATCGGGCCGGGCCGGCGGTGAGCCGCTCCTGCGCCGAGGCGCGCGTTGAAGGCGTGTGCCGCGACGTGGCGGAGGAGGGCGACCGCTCGTCCTCCGTGTTATCGCTGATCGCGGAAATCCTCGCGCTCAACCAATCGCCGGAAGCAATCCGCCCACCCAGCCGATTGATTGCGGAATAGCTCAGAAATTGAGGCGCTTTGCGTCGCCCAGTGCGAAGGCGCGCATGGCGTCTTCGTGCTGGCGCAACACGTCCGGCCACTCCCATTCCATTGTCGCGAGCAGGCCGATCAGATCGAACGGGCCGAGCGAGGTTTTGAAATCGGCATATTCGTCCTGCAAAATGCGCCAGTCCTGGTCTGCGCCAAGCTTCGCGAGCGCCCATTCGGCGCCCTCGCGGATGACGATATGCAGATTTTTCTCCGTGGCCGGAACGTCGATGCGCCAGGGCGGAAACCGCCGGTTCTCGCCGGCGTGATAGATGCACAAGCTATTGCCGGCTGGATCGCGCAGCCATGCCTCGCGCCAAAGCCAGGTTTGGCTTGTGGGCTCGGTTTCAAACACAACGCCCGCCGCCTTTAGTCGCGCGACTTCAAAATCGACGTCATGCGCCTCGAAATAAAGTTGCGGCGCATTGGCGCGCGCAATGTCGCCTTCAACCACGTGCAGCGAAAACGTCGCCTCGCCCTTGGGAAGTTCAAAGCGCGCATAATGTTCGCTCTTCACGATCAGCTCGAGGCCCAGCGTTTCGTAAAACGCGATCGACGCGGCGAGGTCTTGCGTTGGCGCGGTGACTTGGTTGAGGCGCATCGGCGGATCCAGAAGGCGCAAGTCAGCGGCGCGGGTCGCTCGTACTTAGTTGGCGCGTAAAGAAGCCGCCAGCGCTTTCAGCGCGCGCGAGGCGTTGATGTGCGGGGCGCTGGAGGCTTGCGCCTTGGAGACGATCATCGCGCCCTCCATGGCGGCCACCATGGCGGAGGCGAAGGCTTCGGCGTCCTTCCGCTTGAGACCCCGCGCTTCGGCCGCGTGCGCGATCTCCTGTTCCCAGGCGGCGAACGCCGCGCGCACGGTTGCGGCCAGGTTCACGTCGCGCGCGCCGAAGCCTGACGCCACCGCCGCCATCGGGCAGGACGCCTTGTAGTCGCGCATCTTGGATTCCTTGGCGGTGGTTTTGAAAACCTGCTCGATGAAAGTGTCGAGATCGACGCCGCTCTCGTGCAGGCCGCGAAAACGCATCGCCACCTCCGCGCCGACGCGGCCGACGGCTTCGGCGCCGATTTGCTCCTTGCCGCCGGGAAAATGGAAATAGAGCGAGCCGCGCGGGGCGTTCGCTTTGCTCAAAAGCTCGGCGACGCCGACGCCCTCGTAGCCGCGCTCTCCAAACAGCTCGACGGCGGCTTGGATCAGGTCTTCGCGGGCCGATGAAATTTTCGCCATGCCCTAGAGATAGCACTTGTATGACGAACGGTCTAGTGATATCCAACAAATAGACCGGTCATCATATTTGCCGGCTACTCTGCTCCCCGGAGGAAAAATATGCGTTCTTTCATGATCTCCGCCCTCGCCGTGGGCGCGCTGCTTATTCCTGGCCAAGCCGCCGCCGACGAGGTGAGCGACCGCTCCGCCGCCATTCAGCTCTGCCGCGCCGAAATCACCGCCCAGA
>CAZWQS010000219.1:0-3854 GCA_964635925.1 uncultured Terricaulis sp.
TGGCCCTAGGTCCCCGCTCGCGCCCCGCATCAAGTGCGGGGCTTGGCGGGGAAGCGAACGGCCGCGGCGTCCGGCCCGCTTGTTCGTGGCCCCGGCGCGGTTTACACCCCGCGCTCGGCTAGCGAGGAGATCAGGCATGGCGCAAGGCGGCGCGCACGGCGGTATGGACATCAAGGACCAGAAAGAGACCTTCCACGGCTTCCTTTCGGCCTCGGTCTGGACCAGCGGGCTGATCGCGCAGGCGGTCATGCTGCTGACACTGGCTTTCGCCGTCGGCATGGGCTGGTGGCCGGGCTTCTTCGCCTTCGTCGCCATCGGCGTCGCGGTGGGCCTCATCTTCAAAATGCCGAGCGTCTATTGGGCGGTGCAGGTGGCGCTGTGGGTGCTCATGGGCCTGGGCGGGATGATCGTGCCCGCGCTCGCCGGCGCGATGGGCTGACCGCGTGCGGATCGCGGTCCTCAAGGAGAGCGCTCCCGGGGAAACCCGCGTCGCGGCCACGCCGGAGACGGTGAAGAAGATCGTCGGCCTCGGCCACACGGTCGCCATCCAGGCCGGCGCGGGGCAAGCCGCCGCCGCGCCAGATCAGCAATATAAAGACGCCGGGGCCGAGATCAGCGCCGATGGCGGAATCGGCGGCGCCGATCTCGTCGTCAAAGTGCGTCGCCCCACCGATGCGGAAATCGCCGCGATCAAACCTGGCGCCGGCTTCGCCGCGCTGCTGGAGCCTTATGGCGATCGCGCCGCGGTCGATGCGCTGGCGAAAGCCAAGATCGATGCGCTGGCGATGGAATTCATCCCGCGCATCTCCCGCGCGCAATCGATGGACGCGCTCTCCTCGCAGGCCAACCTCGCAGGCTATCGCGCCGTATTGGAAGCGGCTGCGCTTTATGGGCGCGCCTTCCCGATGATGATGACCGCCGCCGGCACGGTGGCCGCCGCCAAAGTGTTCATCATGGGCGTGGGCGTCGCTGGGCTCCAAGCCATCGCCACCGCGCGCCGCTTGGGCGCTGTGGTCAGCGCAACGGACGTGCGCCCCGCCACGAAAGAACAAGTCGCTTCTCTCGGCGCGAAATTCGTCGCCGTGGAAGATGAAGAGTTCAAACAAGCCGAAACCGCCGCCGGCTACGCCAAGCCGATGAGCGCGGAATATCAGGCCAAACAAGCCGAACTCGTCACCCAGCACATCGCCAAGCAGGACATCGTCATCACGACGGCGTTGATCCCCGGCCGCGCAGCGCCCGTGCTCGTGACTGAAGCGCAGGCCAAATCGATGCGCCCCGGCTCTGTGATCATCGATCTTGCGGTCGCGCAGGGCGGCAATTGCCCGCTCTCCAAGCCAGATGAATTGGTCGAGGCGAACGGCGTGAAGATCATGGGCTTCACCAATCTGCCCGCGCGCCTCGCTGCGGATGCTTCCTCGCTCTACGCCAAGAACCTGCTCGCGCTGTTGCCGCTGCTGACGGACAAAGAGAGCAAAGCCTTCGCGCCCGCGTGGGATGATGAGATCATCAAGGGCGCGATGCTCGCCAAGGGCGGTGCGCTGATCCATCCGCACTTCGCGCCTCAGGAATCACGAAAAGCCGGCGCCGGTGCGGCATGAACGATATCGAGTTCGCCGCGCGCTATTATGAGGCGTGGAACAAGCGCGATGTGGAAGCCATCGTCGCGCTCTATGCGGACGATATCGAATTCTCATCCCCCTACATCATGGCGCTGGGCTTCTCTGCCGACGGGGTGATCCTCGGCAAGCCGATGCTGCGCTCTTATGTGCAGCGCGCGCTTGAGCGGGCGCCGCAACTCACCTTTACTCCCGAAGCGCTTTTCGTCGGCGCGCGCGGGCATGCGTTGATTTATCGTAATCATCGCGGCGAGCGCACGGTCGAGGTGCACGAGATCGACGAAGCGGGCCTCATCGTCCGCGCGGACGCAACGTACGAAACCAGCTAGGAGAGCCGCATGCGCAAGATGATCGCCGCGAGCTTTTGTCTTGCCGCCCTCACGTTTTCCGCGGCCGCTCACGCCCAGCGCAACAATCCCGCCTATGACGAGATCACCGCGCAGGGCGGCGATCTGGCCGAATGCGCCGGCATTGTCGCCGCGCAAGGCGGGCTCAATCCGGTCACGCATCCCCACAATGGCGTGGAAGGCGAGTGGCCCGCGCTGCTCAGCACGATCCTCACCCGCCTGCATGTCGAGCCCGGCCTGCAAGGCATGACGGGCCGCTACGCCGCCAGCGCCGCGCGCACGTTCTGGCAGGGGCGCTCGCGCGCCGCGCGCGCCGCCGCCGCCAACCGCTGCCGCGATCGTTTCGGCGGCTAACCCGCCTTCCGGTTGACACGCACGCCTGTTCGCTTAAGCCCGAAACAGGAGTTCGTGCGCCCATGGTCGATCCGTTCGTTTTTTATCTGGCCATTTTCGTGCTGGCGATTTTCGTCGGCTATTACGTGGTCTGGTCGGTCACGCCGGCGTTGCACACGCCGCTGATGGCGGTGACGAACGCCATCTCTTCGGTGATCATTGTCGGCGCGTTGATCGCGGCGGCGGCGAGTGCGCAAGTCGATGGCGGCTGGGTCGCCAAGGGTGCGGGCGGGATCGCCGCGGCGCTGGCGGCGGTCAACATTTTAGGCGGCTTCCTCGTCACCCAGCGCATGCTGGCGATGTATAAGAAGAAAGAAAAGAAATGAGCGCGCCGTGAGTACCGACTATCGCTATTCAAAACCGCCGCCTCCGGCGCCCGTGTCCGATGACACTGCGGCTCTGATCAACGCGTTGAACACAGGATGGATTGGTCGAGGTTTCGCCATGGCCGTGGGCTTCTTTGCCTTCGGGCTGCTCGTTTCGTTCGTGGTCTGGCTGTTCCTTCTCTTTGCTGGCCGGTCACCGTTCTGAGCATGACAACATGACCTCAGCCGACTGGCGCGCGCTGATCGAGGCTTATCTCGACGGGCGCCTCTCGCCGGAGGCGTTCGCGCGGCGTTTTCTGGAGGGCGTGCGCAGCGCGGCGGGCGGGCCGCAGGCCATCGCTGATCTCTTTCCCGTCGTCGAAGCCTTCGATGCCGAAGCCCAGCGCGCCGATGGCTACACGACAAACGACGACGACATGCGCATGGGCGCCTCGCGCGCGCTTTCGGCGCTCAGCGACGAACCCGCGATCCAGCCACACACATTCGACCGCACCCGCGCGCGCGAGGAGTTTCGCCGCTTCCAAGTGCAGATGACCGGCTGCGCCGGCATTGGCTGCGCCATCTTCGCGCTCTGGGTCGGGCTGTGCGTGCTGCAAATCTATTATGTGAGCGAGTGGATTCAGGAAGCCTTCGATTGGGGCGCATGGCCCTCGGCGGTGTTCGGCTTCATCCTCGCTTTCGTGCCGATCATCGGCAACGTGCTGGCCTTTCTCGGCGCCACCCAGGAAGGGTGGGCGACGTGGGCGGCCGCCATCGTGTTTTTCGCCGCGCCCGCGGCGACTTTGTTAACCGGCTGGTCGCGCTGGCGGCGCGGCGGGCGCTAGGGGCTGAATGTTATGAACGCTGATCTTGCTGCGCTGCTTTATCTCGTGTCCGGGGTGCTGTTCATTCTGGCGCTGCGCGGCCTCTCCAGCCCTGAGACGTCCCGTCAGGGCAACAATTTCGGCATGATCGGCATGGCGATCGCCATCGGCGTCACGCTGTTTCTCGTCGATCTCGATCAGACCACGATCCTCATCATCCTCGCCGGCGTCGCCGTGGGCGGGGGCGTCGGCGCGCTGATCGCGCGCCAGATCAAGATGACGGCGATGCCGCAATTGGTCGCCGCGTTCCACTCGCTCGTGGGTCTCGCCGCCGTCGCGGTGGCGTGCGCCGCTTTCTATGCGCCC
>CAZWQS010000220.1:0-3852 GCA_964635925.1 uncultured Terricaulis sp.
GGCGACGCCCGCGGCCCCGGGATCAGCCGGGAACGCTTTCGAGGACAAAGCTCATGACCAATCGCGTCACCATCATCGGCAAACTCGTGGATGCGCCGAAACTCCGCTCTTTCGAACAACGCGGCGGCACGATCGAAATCGTCTCGCTCTGGCTTGAAGTGAAGGACGAGAACCGCACCGACCGCTTCACCGTCGAGATCAACGATCCGAAGGCCGCTCTTGCGGCCAAAGCGATGAAGAAAGACGTCATCGCTGAAGTGTCGGGCAAGCTTCGTCACGATCGCTGGAAGGACAAGGCGACCGGCCGCTGGACCGGCAAGGTGTTCATCGCCATCGATCCGGGCGAGGGCAGCGTTCGCTCCAAGGGCATCGCCGCCGACGCCCAGCGCGCTGAAGCCGCTTGACCCCCGCGCCCCGTAGCCGCGCTCCCGGGCGCGGCTACATGCTCCGCGAGATTTCTCCAGGGAACGGCGCTCGGGCTGCGTATTTAGACAAGTGGGCGTCACCAGCCCGCAGGCGCCTGCGTACCAATTGGTGTCGAGAATTGACGGAATGGTGAGGCGGGCGGAGTATTCTGGGGTCGTGCGTCACGTCGTGTTAACCCTCCTGACAGCGTTCGCCCTCGTGGCGAGCAGCTTTTCAGCGACCGCTGAAGCCTGCCCGATGCTGCAGGCCGCGGCCGCGCAATCGATGCATGATTGTTGTCCGGACGAGGGCGGCGGCGACAAGAACCAACCCACTCAGCAGCACGACATGGACGGCTGCATGATGGGGATGTCGTGCCGCACCGCGCCCGCGGTTGCGCCGACTCTCGCGCCCATCTCTCTTTCCAACGCGACGATCCTTATGTCGGCGCCGATGCTGAGTGAGCCTGCAAAGCCAAGCGGCCCGCTCCAGCAACTCTTCCGGCCGCCACGAACCATCTGACACCGGATTAGAGCGCTCGCGCGCGCGTATGCGCGCGGCTTTTCGCTCGGGCTTGTCCATTTTCCCTGGAGTCAGACATGCGCAAAGCATGGGCATTGGCCTGCGCCGTCATCGTGGCGCCGGCGGCGTACGCACAAGATTTGAGTTTCACCGAAGCGCTGGAGCGCGCCGCCAGCGATGGGCCCACTATCGTTGCGCGCAGCGCCGCGCTCGAAGCGGCGACGCGCGGCATCGGGCCAGCTGGCGCGCTGCCCGATCCTGAATTGGTGCTCGCGATCGAGAACGTGCCCGCCACTGGTCCCGATCGCTATCGACTCGATCGCGACGAGATGACGATGCAGCGCGTGGGCGTCATGCAGGAAATGCCGAGCTTCGCTGAACTCGCCGCCCGGCGCGCCATGGCGCGCGCTGAAGCCGAACGCGCAGGCGCGGGGCTTCAACTTGGGCGGCTCGAAGCGCGGCTAGGCGCGGCGCAAGCCTGGATCGGTCTCTATTATGCGGAACGCCGCGTTGCCTTGCTGGAGCGTCTCGCGCGCGAGGCGCGCGCGTCCGCTGAAGCGGCGCGGGGACGTTTGGCGTCGGGCGCGGGCAGCGTCGATGAAGCCATCGCCGCCGAGGTGGAGTTTGCGCGCTTCGAAGATCGCGGCGCGGAGGCGGCGGCGTCAGTTGTGGCGATGCGCGCCGAACTGCGCCGCTGGGTTGGCGAGGCGGCCAACGAGACGCTGTCTGCCGAGGCGCCGGCCTTTGTCATCGATGCGGAGATGCTGCGCCATCATTTGCGCCGCCACCCGGCGCTTGCCGCGTACGACGCTGAGTCTTCGGTCGCGCAAGCGGGGCTTCGCGCCGCGCGCGCCGAACGTTGGCCGGATTGGTCCTGGGAGCTTTCCTATGGTCGGCGCGATCCTGCGCTTGAGGACATGGCCTCGGTCGAAGTGCGCGTGGGCCTGCCGCTCTTTCAAGCCTGGCGGCAGGGCCCGCTGATCGATGCGCGGCGCGCCGATGTCGCGCGCGTCGGCGCCGAGCGCGACGCCACGCTTCGCGAACATGAAGCCATGCTGGAAGCGGGGCTCGCGCAACACGCCGCGCTTTCGGCGAGCGTGGCGCGCGCGCGCGATGTGCGCCTGCCGCTGTCGCGTCAGCGCGCTGAAGCGGCCTCCGGCTCGTTCGCTTCGGGAAGCGCGACGACGAGCGCGCTGATCGCGGCGCGGCGCGATGCGCTCGAAGCGGAATTGGAACTGGTCGAATTGGAAGAGAGGTTGGCGCTCACGGGCGCTGCGCTCACGCTGCAATATGCGGAGACCGAGCAATGAGCGAGCTTCGTTCGCGTCTGCCGAGATTTGCGCCCTTAGTGGTGGCGGGTTTCCTCGTGCTCGGTCTCGTCGGCGCCGGCGGCTATTGGCTGGGCGCCAATCGCGGCGCCGCGCCCGCGTCAGAGTCGGGCCGCCAGGTACTCTATTGGTACGATCCGATGCGCCCGGAAGTGCATTTCAACGAACCGGGCCAATCGCCGTTCATGGATATGGCTTTGGTGCCGCGTTACGCCGACGAGGCGTCGGACGAAGCGGGTGTACGCATCGATCCGAGCGTGGCGCAAAATCTCGGCGTTCGCTTGGCGACCGTCGAGCGTTCATCGGTCGCGCATTCGGTGCTCGCAGCCGGCGTGATTGCGTTTAGCGAGCGCAGCCTTGCCGTGGTGCAGGCGCGTACGGGCGGCTTCGTCGAACGCGCGCACGGCCGCGCCGTCGGCGATGTGGTGCAAGCTGGCGCGCCGATTGTTGATATCCGCGTGCCGGAATGGACAGCGGCGCAAGCCGAATACCTGGCGTTGCGCAATGCTGGCGGCGATCTGGCGGGCGCCGCGCGCCGCCGGTTGGCGATGCTCGGCATGCCGGCGTCCTTGATTGAACGCGTCGAACGCGAGGGCGCGCCGCGGCCTGTGTTCACAGTGGTAGCGCCGGTGACGGGCGCCATCACCGCGCTCGATATCCGCCAAGGCATGAATGTGATGCCGGGCGCCTCGCTTGCGACCATCAACGGGCTCTCGCCCGTTTGGCTGATCGCGTCGCTGCCGCAATCCGATGCTGGGCTCGCGCGTCCTGGCGCGCGTGTGGTTGCGACCTTGCCGGCGTATCCGGGTGAGAGCTTTTCCGGCCGCATCGAAAGCGTGTTGCCGTCGGCGAATGCGGCGACGCGCTCGATCGAAGTGCGCATCGCGCTCGCCAATCCGCAAGGCCGCTTGCGTCCTGGAATGACGGCCGAAGCGCGGCTTGAAGGGCGGGCAGAGTCCGCGCTGGTCATACCGGCCGAAGCCGTCATCCGCACGGGGACGCGTTCAATCGTCATCGTGGTGCAGGACGACGGAAGCTATGCGCCAGTCGAAGTTGCACTCGGACGCGCGCAAGGCGATGCCATCGCCATCACCTCGGGTTTGAGCGAAGGCCAACGCGTCGTCGCGTCAGGTCAGTTCCTGATCGATTCCGAAGCCAATCTCTCGGGTGCGGTGGCGCGGCTCAATGCGTCACGCCCTCGGACTGAAGCAGCCGGCGCCCTGCACGAAACATCGGGTCGCATCACTGCGATCAACGGTCAGCAGGTGACCATCGCGCATGGGCCAGTGGCGAGTTTGAATTGGCCCGCCATGACCATGCAGTTTCGCCTGGCGCGTCCCGAGCAGGCGCGCGGCTTGGCTGTGGGCGATGCGGTCACGTTCCGTTTTCGCGAAGCGGAGGGCGCCTACATCATCGAAGACGTGCGCGAGACGGGGCGCGCGCCATGATCGCGGCGATTATCCGCTGGTCTGTCGCCAACCGTGTTCTGGTGGTGATCGCCGCACTGGCGCTTGCGGTTGCGGGCGCTATCGCGGTCAGGACAACGCCAGTCGATGCGCTGCCCGATCTCTCCGACGTGCAGGTCGTCATCCGCACC
>CAZWQS010000221.1:0-3831 GCA_964635925.1 uncultured Terricaulis sp.
GACCACCGCGACATCCTTGCCGCGATAAAAGAAGCCGTCGCAGGTGGCGCAGGCGGAAACGCCGAAGCCCTGGAACTTCTGCTCGCCCGGCAGGCCCAGCCATTTGGCTTGCGCGCCGGTGGCGATGATCAGGGTGTCCGCCAGATAGATTTGGCCGCTATCGCCCGTCAGCCGGAAGGGGCGGCGGTCGAGCTCGGCCTTCACGATCAAATCCTGTACGATCTCCGTGCCGACATGCAGCGCCTGCGCGCGCATCTGCTCCATCAGCCAGGGGCCTTGGATCGTGTCGGCGAAGCCGGGATAGTTTTCGACATCCGTGGTGATGGTGAGCTGGCCGCCCGGTTGCAGGCCGGCGATCAGCAAGGGCTTGCGCAGCGCGCGCGCGGCGTAAATGGCTGCCGTATAGCCGGCTGGCCCCGAACCGATGACGACGATAGGGGCATGGCGGGCGGTTTCGGACATCAAATCAGCCTTCGGCAGGGGAATCGAAGCGTCCAATATGGCGATTGCTAAGCGCGTTCGTAACCCACCCGTTTGCGCCGCGCCCCGTGGGCCAGTTAAGGTGCGGGTTCCGCGCACGACAGGAGGGCGGCGTTCCTTTGAGCAACAGTTTCAAGATCTTGATCGTCGAGGATGACGCCCTGATCGCCATGGAGCTGAGCGAGCGGCTCGAGGAAATGGGCTATCAAGTGCTGGGCCCCGCCATGACGTTGGCGGAAGCGGAAGCCGCCGCGGCGAATGCGGAACGCCCAGACGCCGCATTGTTGGACGCCAACCTCGCGGGCCAATCGAGCGTGCCCGCCGGAGCCGCACTGGCCGCGCGCGGCGTGCCGGTGGCGTTTTGCACCGGCTATGACGAGGTGAAGAACCTGCCGCCGGAACTCAAAAGCGCGCCGGTGCTGACCAAACCTGTCAGCGATGAAAAGCTTGCGGCCACGCTGAAGCAAATGCTCGCGCGTGAAAGCAACGGACTTTAAATTCGCCTCAGATCGATAGCCGGCTCCGGGCGAATTTAAAGTCCATAAGTTGCTTTAGAAGATTTTGAATCTAAAGCGTCTTATGGACTTAAATGCGACACGGCGGTTGATCCATCCTGTGGGTCGCATTTAAGTCCCGACGCTTTAGGCTGCCGCGCCCGCGTGGCGGAGCTTCTTGGTGACCAGGACGCCGAGTTGTTGCGTCACGGTCTGACGCAGCTCGATCTGATGGTTCGGCAATTGCGCCAATTGCAGCAACGCATCGAGGTGCGCCTGCACGACCACTGTATCGAGCTTGCCGGTGGCGCCGCAGCCCTTCACGTAATTGAACAGCGAGGACGCCGCCGACATCAGCAAGCGATCATGCATGTCGCCGGCTAGCGCGCTGAGCTGGCCGCAGGCGAGGCAAAGTTCGCGCAGGCCGTCGGGGTCTTGCTCTTTCAAAGCATGCAGCAGAACGCCAATGCGTTCGACATACATGCGCGCCAGGCCCTTGCGGATTTGCAGTTCGGGCGTGTCGTCGCGCGCATCGCGCTTGTCGAACACGCGCCGGCGCTGGCCGTCATAATCATCTTCGGCGCGCCGGCGCCGGCAGGGGCCGACATAATGGACGCTCTCGACAAACTCGCGCTTGCTTCCCTTCACCTCGATGGCGCGCCGCGTAAGGATGGCGGTGGAGAAGGGGCGCAACACGAATTCGTCCACGCCGGCGTTGCGGGCCATCTGGACGTCGCGCTCGGTGTTGCGGTTGGAGACCATGACAACAGGGGTGGCGCGCGCGTCCGCGCCGGCGTCGCCCTGGCGGATGCGGCGCACAAGGTCGAGCCCTTTGCCGCCTTCAATATCCCAATCGATGATGACCATATCGGGCTGGGCGTTGGCCAGCATCAGAAGGCAATCTTCGGCGCTTTCGGCGTACTCGATCATCAGGTCGCGCACGGCCCGGAGCGTCTCGGCGATCAGCCGGCGCTGAAAATGGCGGTCGTCGACCACCATGATCCTCAATTTTTCAGCTTCGTCGTCCGCGTTCATGGCCCCGCACCAAGGAACCAGTTACCAGACGCCGCTTGATTTTACCCTAATTGGCGACGTTAAGAGCCGGTGAATCGGTTAAGAGCGATCAATGGATTCGCTGCTTCTGGCCGCTTTCGTGACCTTCTTCGTCGCCATCGACCCTGTCGCCATGGCGCCGATGTTCACGACTATGACCGCGCGCATGAGCCCGGCCTGGCGGCGGAAGATGGCGTTCAAATCGATCGCCATCGCCACCGGCATTCTGCTGGCGTTCGCCTTCGGCGGCGCCTGGCTGCTGGCGCAGATTCACGTCTCGATCGACGCCTTCCGCATTGCCGGGGGTTTGCTGCTGTTTCTGATCGCGGTGGACATGCTGTTCGAGAAACGGGCCGAGCGGCGCGACGAGCGGGCGGAGAAGGTCGCGGCGCACCAGGCCGAGCACCCCGAGGCGCAAGACGATATCTCCGTGTTCCCGCTGGCCATTCCGCTGATCGCGGGGCCGGGGGCGATCGCCTCGATCATGCTGTTCTTCGCCGAGCACGAGGGCTTGGCCGAGCGCGGGATGATCCTTTTGGGCGCCGGCGCCAACTTGGCGCTCTGCCTCATCGCCTTCCTGGCCGCGGGGCCGCTGTCGCGCCTGATGGGGCCGACCGTGGCCTCCATGATCACGCGGATTTTTGGCATCCTGCTGGCGGCGCTCGCCGCGCAATTCGTGGTGGACGGGATCACTAACGCGTTTGGTTTGGGGCGGTAGGCAGGTCTGCGCCGGCGCATATTGCCTTATCGCTTCAAGCCCGTATGTCCCTAGGGCATGAGCATTTCCTACGACCTTATCGTCATCGGTTCGGGCCCTGGCGGGTACGTGACCGCGATCCGCGCAGCCCAGCTTGGCATGAAAACCGCCATCGTCGAGCGCGACCGTTTGGGCGGAATATGCCTCAACTGGGGCTGCATTCCGACGAAGGCGCTGCTGCGCAGCGCGGAAGTCTATCGCAACGCCCAGCACGCCAAAGAATACGGGCTTTCGATCGAGGGGCTGAGCTTTGATCCGCAAGCGGTGGTGAAGCGCTCGCGCGGCGTGGCCGGGCGGATGGAGAAGGGCGTCCAGTTTCTGATGAAGAAGCACAAGATTGACGTGCTGGAAGGCGAAGCGCGGCTCGAGAAGGGCGCGGCCGCGCCGAAAGTGATCGTGAAGGGCAAGGACGGGAAAGACGCCTCGTATCAAGCCAAGCACACGATCCTTGCCACCGGCGCGCGGGCGCGCGAGATTCCGGCGGCGGGCTTGAAGAGCGACGGCAAGCGCATCTGGACCTATCGTGATGCGATGAACCCGCCGGAATGGCCTGAAAGCCTCCTCGTGTTCGGCTCGGGCGCCATCGGCATCGAGTTCGCCAGCTTCTACGCCGCCTTCGGCGTGAAGGTGACGGTGGTGGAATTGCTCGATCGCGTCCTGCCCGTTGAGGACGAGGAAATTTCCGCCTTCGCCAAAAAGCGATTCGAGAAGGAGGGGCTAAAAATCCTCACCTCCACCGAGGCGAAGTCGCTGAAAGCGACGGGCAAGGGAGTCGAGGCTGTGGTGTCCTCGAAGGGCAAGGAAGAGACGCTGAGCGCCTCGCACGCCATCGTCGCGGTGGGCATCACCGGCAATATCGAAAACATCGGCCTTGAAGCCCTCGGCGTGAAAACCGAGCGCGGGCACATCGTCACGGATGGCTACGGAAAAACCAATGTGCCGGGGCTCTATGCGATCGGCGATGTCACCGGCGGGCCGTGGCTGGCGCACAAGGCGAGCCATGAGGGGGTGATCTGCGTCGAAGCCATCGCCGGCCAGAAGCCGCAC
>CAZWQS010000222.1:0-3745 GCA_964635925.1 uncultured Terricaulis sp.
AAGCCGACCGCCTGCGCGATGGGCGGCGTGCCCGCCTCGAAACGATGCGGCGGCTCATTGTAGGTGACGCGCTCAAGCTCAACGAGATCGATCATCTCGCCCCCGCCCTCGAACGGCGCGAGCGCCGCCAGGCGCTCGGCTTTGCCATAGAGCACGCCGATGCCCGTGGGGCCGTAAAGCTTATGGCCGGTGAAGGCGTAGAAATCGACATTGAGCGCGCTCACATCCACGCGCCCGTGCACCGCCGCCTGGCAGCCGTCGAGCAATACTGGCGCGCCCTTGGCGTGCGCGAGGCGCACGATATCCGCCGCCTGGGTCGGCGCGCCAAGCACGTTGGACATATGCGTGATCGCCACCATTTTGGTGCGCGGTCCGATCAGGGCGTCCAGCGCATTGAGATCGATGCGGCCGTCATCATCAATATCGAGCCAACGCAGCACCGCGCCCTTGCGTTCACGCAAAAAATGCCAGGGCACGATGTTGGAATGGTGCTCCATCACCGAAACAACGATCTCGTCGCCCGGTTGGATATCGAGCCCCGCCGCCACGATATTGATCGCCTGCGTGCCGCCCTTGGTGAAAATGATCTGTTCGGGCTTGGGCGCATTGATGAAACGCGCCACGCTCGCGCGCGCGGCCTCGAACGCCTCGGTCGTCTCGTTGGCCAAAGTGTGCAGCCCGCGGTGCACGTTCGCGTAGGCCCCGCGCATCGACGCGGCCATCGCCTCGATCACGGCCTCCGGCTTTTGCGCGCTGGCGGCGTTGTCGAGATAGACGAGCGGGCGCCCCTGCACCTGGCGCGCCAGGATCGGGAATTCGGCGCGGATCGCCTCGACATCGAAGGGGCGTTTGATCAACGGCGCGTTCATGACGCCGCTCCCAAGAGCCAAGCGCGAATGCGGGTCTCGATCTCGGCCTGCACCGCGTCTGGAAAATCGTCGGGGATGGCCTCGATCAAAAACGCTTCGATCAACAGCGCACGCGCCTCCGCTTCCGGTACGCCACGCGCGCGCATGTAAAACAATGCGCGTTCATCCAGACCGCCAGCCGTATTGCCGTGCGCGCATTGCACGTCATCGGCGTGGATCATCAACTCGGGTTTGGCGAAGATTTCCGCGCCATCCTCCAGCAGCATGCCATGATGATATTGGCGGGCGTCCGTTTTCTGCGCGTGCGGCGCCACCACGATCTTGCCTTGAAACACGCCCCGCCCACCCTTGCGGGCGACCCCTTTGACAAGCTGGCGCGTTTGCCCGTGAGGCGCGGCGTGATGGATGATGGAGGTGAGATCGGCATGGCGGCCCTCGGCGCACATATAGACGCCGTTCAGCTCCACCTCCGCGCCCTCGCCGGCTTCCACGCGCGTTTCGATGCGGGCGAGCTTGGCGCCCTCAGCCAAAACGAACTGCCGCAAGCGCGCCCCACGCGCCAGCGCAACGCGCGCCAACGAAAGCGGCGCGCCCGTTCCGCTCTGCAGCACCACGCGCACCAAGGCGGCGCCTTCGCCCACGCGCCAATCGCTCGCGCGCGCATCAATTCCTTGCGCGCCTTCAAACCGCTCGACCACCACGCGCGTTTCGCCTGCCGCGATCTGGTTGAATTCGGTCGCCGACGCGAGCCGTTCGATGATGTCGCGCCCCTCGCGCAGAGGTGGCGCGGCGTCGCCAACGGCCTGGCGCAGGTCGGAATATTTCCACGCCTCGGTACGGCGGGTGGGGAGGTCGGTTGCGATGCTCACGCCGCCCTCAGATATTTGTCATAGCCTTCGCGCTCCAGCTCCAGCGCCAGCTCGGGCCCGCCGCTCGCCACGATGCGGCCTTTGGCCAGCACGTGCACGCGATCAGGTCTGATGTAGTCCAACAGCCGCTGATAGTGCGTGATCACCAGCATGGCGCGGTCGGGCGCGCGCAACGCGTTCACATTCTCGGCGACAATTTTCAGCGCATCGATGTCGAGCCCGGAATCGGTTTCATCCAGAATGGCGAAACGCGGCTCCAGCACCGCCATTTGCAACGCCTCGAAGCGCTTTTTCTCACCGCCCGAGAAGCCGACATTCAAAGGCCGCTTCAGCATCTCCGGATCAATCTTCAGCGCGGCGGCTTTCTCGCGCATCAGTTTGAGAAGCTCCGGCGCCGGCATCGGCTCAAGGCCGCGCGCCGTGCGCTGGGCGTTAAGCGCCGCCTTGAGAAAGGCGATGACGGAGAGGCCTGGTATTTCCACCGGATACTGGAACGAGAGAAACAAGCCCTTCGCCGCGCGCGCCTCAGGCTCAAGGCCGAGCAGATCTTCCCCGTCCAGAGTCGCCGCGCCTTGCGTCGCCTCATATCCGTCACGCCCGGAAAGCGCGTACGCCAAGGTCGATTTGCCTGAACCGTTCGGGCCCATGACAGCGTGCGTTTCGCCGGCGGGCACCGAAAGGCTCAAGCCCTTGATGATCTCGGTTCCGCCCACGGAAACGCGTAGGTCTTTCACTTCAAACACGCGGCTTGCCTTCCTTATAATCCGCGACCGTATGCAGCGCGTCGCTGTTGGCGCGGACGACGAGCTTAATCCACGCGGTCGCCGCGATCGTCGCCACGATGAACACCGCACCGCCCTGTATAAAATTCTGCTCCACGATCGCATCCCAGGCGAAATACCCGCCCGCGCCGATAAGAACGGCCGCAAACGCGATCATCGACGCCCAGCCCTTCCAGTGCACAGGTGCATAACCCTGGCGCGGATGGCCCAGCGGGAAACGCCGCGCAAACCAGAATTCAGCCGGAGGCTTCACGGACACGGCGCCGAGCTCCATTGATTGGCCACATCGCCGCGCCGGCACATCCAGCGTCGGTACGCGTTGGTCGGGAACCAGCCTTCGGGCTCGCGGCGAAATTCCAGGCGGATATGGCCGGCGGCGACGGAATCGTCGGGGATGTTCTCACGCACCACGTCGGCCCAAATGGTTTCGCCGTCTTCACGCACGCTGACGCTGATGGCGGCGTCTTCCTCGAAGGCTTCGGGCGGGATCAGGGGCTCAAGCGCCTGCTGCACGGTGGGCGCTGGGAAAACGCTCACCTCGCTCGGCTCGATCGCCGCGAAGGTGGAGTTCGGCGCGGCCAGCAGCGCGGCGTTCACCGGCTCCAGATCATCGAAATTGGGCTCAACGCCTGCATCCGCTTCTTCAACGTGCGTCGTCGATTCCGTGATCGTATCGCCGCTTTGCGGCTGGGGCTGCCCGCACGCGGCCAATGCCGCGATCAGCCCCGCCATGATGAGATGCCGCATCATCCCACGCTCCCCTCTAGGCTCACTTCCAAAAGCTTCTGCGCTTCCACCGCGAATTCCATCGGCAGCTTTTGCAGCACTTCGCGCACAAACCCATTCACCAACAGCGCCACCGCCTCCTCCTCCGGCACGCCGCGCGCGCGCAGATAGAAAAGCTGATCGTCGGAGAGCTTGGTGGTGGTGGCTTCGTGCTCAAATTGCGCGTCCGCGCAACGGGTTTCGACATAAGGCACGGTGTGAGCCGCGCATTGATCGCCGATCAGCAGCGAGTCGCATTGGGTGAAATTGCGCGCACCCTTCGCTTTCGCATGCGCGGAGACGAGCCCGCGATAGGCGTTGGACGAGCGCCCCGCAGAGATGCCTTTGGAGATAATGCGCGAGCGCGTGTTGCGCCCCAGGTGCACCATCTTCGTGCCCGTATCGGCCTGCTGCCGCCCGTTGGTGACCGCGATGGAGTAAAACTCGCCCACGCTTTCGT
>CAZWQS010000223.1:0-3711 GCA_964635925.1 uncultured Terricaulis sp.
GTGATCAAGCATCTCGAAGCCCCGCCGGAGAAGGTCACGGATAAGGCGTCCTTCATCGACGATCTGGGCGCTGACAGCCTTGATAACGTTGAGCTCGTGATGGCGTTCGAAGAAGAGTTCGGCATCGAGATTCCGGACGACGCGGCCGAGCACATCCAAACGGTGGGCGACGCCGTGAAGTTCATCTCGGAGAAGCAGGGCTAACGCCCTGGCGCCCCGCTGATGAGGCGCGTCGTCATCACAGGCATCGGGCTGGTCACCCCGCTCGCCGGCAACGCGCCGGCGACGTGGGAGCGCTTGCTCGCCGGCAAATCCGGCGCGAACAGAATCGAACACTTCAAGGTGGACGATCTGCCGTGCCGGATCGGCTGCTTCGTGCCGCGCGTTGACGGGCGCGGCGGCGGGGCGGGCGATGCGCACGCGTTCGATCCCGATAAGACTCTCTCTCCCAAAGAGCAGAGCCGCATCGACGATTTCATTCTCTACGGCATCGCCGCCGCTGACGAAGCGGTGGCCGATAGCGGCTATGTCGCCGAAACCGACGAGCAGAAAAATCGCGCAGGCGTTCTGATCGGGTCCGGCATCGGCGGGCTCAACGCGATCGAATCCAACGCGCTGCTGCTTCAGGAAAAAGGCCCGCGCCGGCTTTCGCCGTTCTTCATCCCCAGTGCTTTGATCAATCTGGCGTCCGGCCAGGTGTCCATCCGCCACGGATTCCGCGGGCCGAACCATTCGGTGGTTACGGCTTGCGCGACCGGCGCGCATGCGGTGGGCGATGCGGCGCGGCTGATTTTGCACGGCGACGCCGATGTGATGATCGCCGGCGGCGCGGAGGCTGCGATTTGCCGTTTGGGCCTGGCGGGCTTCTGCGCGCTGCGCGCCGTTTCCTCAGGCTTCAACGAAACGCCCGAAAAAGCCTCGCGGCCTTACGACAAGGATCGCGACGGGTTCGTCATGGGCGAGGGCGCGGGCTGCCTTGTGCTCGAGGAATACGAGCACGCCAAGGCGCGCGGCGCGAAGATTTACGCCGAGGTGAAAGGCTACGGCCTCTCGGGCGACGCCTACCACATCACAGCCCCTTCCGAAGACGGCGACGGCGGCTTTCGCGCCATGACCGCTGCGCTGAAGGATGCCGGGCTGAACGCAGGCGACATCGATTACATCAACGCGCACGGCACCTCCACGCCGCTGGGCGATGAGATCGAGCTGCGCGCGGTGGAGCGTTTGTTCGGCGCCTCCGCCGCCAAGCTTTCGCTGTCCTCCACCAAATCGGCGATCGGGCATTTGCTCGGCGCCGCGGGCGCGGTGGAGACCATTTTCTGCGCGCTCGCCATCCGCGACGGCGTGATCCCGCCGACGCTGAACCTCGACAACCCTTCCGTCGAAACCGCCATAGATTTGACGCCGCTGAAGGCCAAGAAACGGCCTGTGAAAGCGGCGATGTCCAATTCGTTCGGGTTCGGCGGCACCAACGCCGCGGTTATTCTCACCGCGGTGGAGTGAAATGGGGCGCACGCTGTTTTGGCTCGCCGTGCTGATCGGCGCCGGCGCCATCTTCACCTTCGGCTTTTTCATGAGCGCCATCGATCGCGCGGGCCCGCTACGGGCCGACCGCGCCTTCATGGTCGAGCGCGGGGCCACCGGCGCCTCGATCGCCGAAGCGCTGGAGCGCGAGGGGATCATCACTGACGGCCTGCTGTTCCGCATCGCCAACCGCCTAAGCGGCGCCAAGCCGATCCAGGCGGGCGAATACGCCATCCCCGCGCGCGCCTCGGTGGGCGACATCGTTGAGATGATGACGAGCGGGGCCGCGCTCCAGCACGCGATCACCTTTCCCGAAGGCATCACCATCGCCGCGGCGATGAAGATCATCGCCGAAAGCGAGGTGTTGACGGGCGATGCGCCCGCGACGCCGCCCGAAGGCTCAATCCTGCCGGATACGTATCACGTGCAGCGCGGCATGAGCCGGGAAGCGCTGTTGCAATTGATGCGCGATGCGCACGATGAAGCGGTGGCCGAGATCTGGGCTAGCCGCCAGCCGAACCTGCCGCTCGCCACGCCGGAAGATTTGGTCAACCTCGCCTCCATCGTGGAGCGCGAAACCGGCATCGCCGAAGAGCGCCCGCAGGTGGCCGCCGTGTTCATCAATCGTCTGCGCCGCCCGATGCGGCTCGAAACCGATCCGACGATCATCTATGGCGTGTGCCTGCGCTATCCTGATCGCTGCAATGACGGACGCCTCGTCAATGCGCAGGGCCAGCGCCGCACGATCCGCCAAAGCGAGATCGAGATGAATACGGGTTACAACACCTATCGCATCGACGGCTTGCCGCCGACGCCGATCTCCAATCCGGGCCGCGCGGCGCTGGAAGCCACCGCCAATCCGGCGCAAACCAGCGCGCTGTTCTTCGTGGCCGACGGCAGCGGCGGGCACATTTTCGCCGACACGCTGGCCCAGCACCAGGCGAACGTGCGCCGCTGGCGCGAGATCGAGGCCGAGCGCCTGGCCGAGCAGCGCGCGCGCTAGGCGGCCCCGGGGCTGCATCTCCGATCGATTCCCTGTAAGCAGCGCCCATGAGCATATCGGGCATGACCGGCTTCGCCCGCGCCGAGGGCGAACACCAGGGCCAGCGTTGGATCTGGGAACTGAAAAGCGTCAACGGGCGCGGGCTCGATCTGAAACTGCGCTTGCCGCCAGGCTTCGACGCGCTGGAGCAGCCCGCGCGCACGGCGGCAGGCGGGGTGTTCAAGCGCGGCTCGCTGCAAGCCACGCTGACGCTGACGCGGGACGCCGCGGCCGCCGCGCCGCTCAAGATCGATTTCGCGCTGGTTGAGCGCTTGCTGCAGGCGGGCGAGCAATTCGCCGATCGCGTTGAGAAGCCGCGCTGGGACGGCCTGCTGGCCGTGCGCGGCGTCGTGCTCGCGGAAGAAAGCGCCGAAGCGGGCGAGGAGGCGCGCGCCGAATTGGAGGCCGCGTTGCTGGCGGGCTTCGTCAGCGCGCTCGATGCGTTGGC
This sequence comes from uncultured Terricaulis sp., assembly GCA_964635925.1. Taxonomy (GTDB): domain Bacteria; phylum Pseudomonadota; class Alphaproteobacteria; order Caulobacterales; family Aquidulcibacteraceae; genus Vitreimonas. The sequence continues at coordinate 3,015 of CAZWQS010000223.1, forward strand.
GGAGGCGCGCCGGGGCGAAGGTCGCGTGCTCGCCGGCGTGTTCGCGGACGCGGCCGATCGCTTGGAGGCGCTGATCGCGGCGGCGCGGAAATCCGCAGCGGCCGCGCCGGCTGCCGCGCTGGAGCGGATCAAGCAGCGCCTGGAAGGGCTCGCGCCCGAACTCAAGCTCGATCCCGCGCGCGTGGCGCAGGAAGCGGCGATCGCGGCCACGAAAGCCGACGTACAGGAAGAATTGGAGCGCCTGACCGCGCACACACAAGAATTGCGCACGCTGCTGACCAAGCCCGAACCCGCCGGGCGCCGGCTCGATTTCCTGAGCCAAGAACTCACGCGTGAAGCCAATACGCTGTGTTCTAAATCGGCCGATCTCGAACTCACGCGCATCGGGCTCGATCTCAAAACCGTGGTCGATCAGATCAAGGAGCAGGCCGCCAATGTTGAATGAACACGTCGCGCGGCGCGGCCTCATGTTCGTGCTGTCGAGCCCTTCTGGCGCGGGCAAATCCACGCTGGCGCGCAAACTGCTGGAGACGGACGACAACATGTCGCTCTCGGTTTCGGCCACCACGCGCGCGCCCCGCCCCAGCGAGGTGGATGGGCGCGAATACAAATTCATGGCGAAAGATCAGTTCGAGGACATGGCCGATCGCGGCGAATTCCGCGCTTACGGATACGTTCGCGACTAGTCCAGCGTCGG
>CAZWQS010000224.1:0-3703 GCA_964635925.1 uncultured Terricaulis sp.
TGGCCCCGCCCAAGAGCGGCAAGACGGTGATGATGCAGCACATCGCCCACGCCATCGCGGCCAACTACCCCGACAGCTACATGATGGTGCTGCTGGTCGATGAGCGCCCCGAGGAAGTGACCGAAATGCAGCGCTCGGTGAAGGCCGAGGTGATTGCCTCCACCTTTGACGAACCCGCTGCGCGCCACGTGCACGTGGCCGAAATGGTGATCGAGCGCGCCAAGCGCCTGGTCGAGCTGAAAAAGGACGTGGTGATCCTGCTCGACTCCATCACCCGCCTGGCCCGCGCCTACAACAACGTGCTGCCCTCCAGCGGCAAGGTGCTCACCGGCGGCGTCGATGCCAATGCCCTGCAACGCCCCAAGCGCTTCTTCGGCGCGGCCCGCAAGATCGAGGAAGGTGGCTCGCTCACCATCATCGCCACCGCCCTGGTCGACACCGGCAGCCGCATGGACGAAGTGATCTTTGAAGAGTTCAAGGGCACCGGCAACAGCGAGCTTCAGCTTGACCGCAAAGTCGCCGACCGCCGCGTGTTCCCGGCCATCGACGTGCTCAAGTCCGGCACCCGCAAGGACGAGCTCATCACCCCGAAAGAGCATCTGCAGAAGATGTACGTGCTGCGCCGCATCCTCAGCCCGATGGGCACGCAGGACGCGGTCGAGTTCCTGCTCGACAAGCTCAAGGGCTCGAAGAACAACGACGACTTCTTCCAGTCGATGAACAACTAGGCGCGATCGTGAGCGATCGTTTTAAGGGGCGCGGCGCAAGTCGCGTCCCTTTTGCTTGTCCGGGTTGATGCAAGTCGGCGGGACGGGGTTTGAACCCGTGACCTCGCGCTTATAAGGCGCGCGCTCTCACCGCTGAGCTTCCCGCCGCCAAAGCGGCGCAGGCGTCATATGAGCGCGCGAAACATGGGGCGCATCTGCGGGCCATCGCGCCGACTTGTCAATTGCCCGCGAGGCGCTGGCTGGCGCTTCGCGCGAATGCTAGAGCAGGCGCAAACGGAGGATGCGCCATGCTGAAAATCTATCACGCCCAAGGCTCGCGCTCGCTGCGCGTTGTGTGGCTCTGCGAGGAAATGGGCGTGCCGTACGAGACGGCGGAAGCTTCTTTCTTCAAACCCAGCGACGCGTTCAAAGCGGCCAATCCCCTGCGCACGGTGCCGGCAATGCAGGACGGCGATGTGACCATGATCGAGTCCGTCGCCATGATGCTCTACATCATGAACAAATACGGGCCGACCGATCTCGACGTGAAGCCGCACGAAGCGGGCTACAGCGATTATCTGCAATTCCTGATGTTCGGCGAAGCTGGCATGGCCGCTTACGGCAACCCCATTGTCGCCACGCGCTACATGGCGCCGGATGATCAGAAGCAGAATTGGACGGTGGATTATCTCAAGTCCGCGATCATCAAGCGGCTGAACTTCACCGCCGATAAGCTCGGCGATAAGCCCTACGTCGCCGCCAACCGCTTCACCGCGGCGGACATCTCCGTGTCCTACATTTGCGCGGCCGCGAAATTCGCCGGCATCGAGGATGACATTCCCGCGCGCATCAAAGCCTATCACGACGCACTGGCGCGGCGCCCGGCGTATCAGCGCGCGGCGTCTGTCGTTTAAGGGATCAGCACCAGGCTGCCGGTGGTCTTGCGCGCTTCGAGATCGCGGTGCGCTTGCGCGGCGTCCGCCAACGCGTAACGCGCCGGCGGCGCGACCTTCACCGCGCCGCTTGCGATCACATCAAACAAATCTTGCGCTGTTTCATCGAGCGCCTGCGGCGTCGCGGTGTAGTGATTGAGCTTGGGACGCGTGAGAAACAGCGAGCCCTTCTGCGACAGCACGAGCGGAGAAAACGCGGGCGCGGGGCCAGAGGCGTTGCCATAGCTCACCATCATGCCAAGTGGGCGCAGACTGTCGAGCGAAGCCTCCCACGTATCCTTGCCGACGCCGTCGTACACGACATGCACGCCCTCTCCGTTCGTGAGTTCACGCACGCGTTTGGCGATGTCGCCCTGCGATGTGATCAGCACATGATCGGCGCCGAGATCGCGCGCGATGTTTGCTTTCGCCTCGCTGCCGACGGTCGCAATCACCGTCGCGCCAAGATGCTTTGCCCATTGCACCGCGATCTGCCCGACGCCGCCGGCGGCCGCGTGGATCAGCACGACATGGCCGCGTTCCACGCGAAACGTCTTGCGCAATAGATAACGCGCAGTCGCGCCCTTCAGCATCGCGGATGCCGCGACATCGAACGCGATCGCATCCGGCAAGCGCACAGCGCGCGTTTCGTTGACGACTGACGCTTGCGCGTATGCGCCAAGCGCGCCGCCGCAATAGACGATGCGATCACCGATCCTGAAGCGCGAGACATCCGCGCCGATCGCTTCGACAATTCCTGCTGCTTCCTGCCCCAGGCCGCTTGGCAATTGTGTTTTGTAGAGGCCGCTGCGGAAATACGTGTCGATGAAATTCACGCCGATCGCGTGGTGACGCACCAGCACGTCGTGCGGCCCCAACGCGGGTGCGGGCGCATCGACGAGCTGCAACACTTCGGGGCCGCCGAGCTGCTCGAACTTGATTGCCTTCATGGCCGGATCGCTTTCATGGGTCGTGCTCCAATCGCTCAGCGCTTCATGTAGGCGTCAGCGCGGCGCGGCGCACTGGAGCGCGCCATAGCCTTCGACGCCATCGTTTGCGTCGAGATCGCGCGCCGCTTGGACGGGGCGTTTGCTGACGATCACCTGCACCCCGGAATCGGCCAGCACGGCGTAGAGATCGGGCCGGGCGTCCCGGTCGAATCGGGACTGCGCGCCGAACAGCACCTCCACGCCCCGCTGCGCCAGCGCGATATTGAGCGCGCTGTTGGGCTCGTCCGTGCCGGTCCAGGCTAGCACGCGCGTGACATTGATCCCGCGCCGCGCCAGCGCATCGAGATCGCGCGCATCGTCAATGGTGATCGAAAGCATCAGCTCCGGCGCCAGGCGGTGCACGCGCACGGCGGCGTCGTCGCTGTAGGTGATGAAGATCACGCGATCCTGGGCGCCGGCGGCGCGCACCTCGGCGATCACATCCTCGTACGAAACGCCCCGCTTCACATCGAGTTCAAGGATGGTGCGCCCCGCCGCCCAATCCAGCGCCGCGCGGAAGGTGGGAACGCGCGCGTCGAGCACGCGCCCGTCATCGTCGCGCAAGCGCAGCGCCTGCAGTTCGGCGAGTGTCAGATCGCGCACGAGGCCCGAGCCGTTGGTGGTCCGGTCGACCTCTTCGTCGTGCATCAGCACGAGCACGCCGTCGCGGGTTTCGGCAATGTCGATCTCGAACAGCGCCGGCGCTTGGGCCAGCGTGTTCTCCAGCGTCGGGATCGCGTTTTCGGCGAAGCCGGGCGCGGGGCCGCCGCGATGAGCGACGATGACGGCCTGGCTGGTCTCACGCAGACAATCGAAAAACGCCGGCAGGTCCGCCGGCGCCAGCGCGGCGGCCGGCGCGGCGTGTTGGGACTCGACGCCCACAACAGCCGCGTCACACGCCGCCAGGCCCAGCGCGGCGGCGATCAGCAGGGTGCGCTTCATGCCAGCGCCTGGTTCAGGAATGCGATGGTGCGCGCATCCGCGAGCTGCTTGGCGGCTTCGTCGTAGTGCGCGCCGCCTTCGCGCGTGAACGCGTGATCCTGCTCGGCGTATTCGTGGATCGTCACCAACGGAT
>CAZWQS010000225.1:0-3628 GCA_964635925.1 uncultured Terricaulis sp.
TCACGCGCGCCCCGCCCTGGCGCAAGCTGGCGGCCGAGCCCTTGCCCACGTCGCCATAGCCGCACACCACGGCCACCTTGCCCGCCAGCATCACGTCGGTGCCGCGGCGGATCGCGTCCACCAGCGATTCACGGCAGCCATAGAGGTTGTCGAACTTCGACTTGGTGACGCTATCGTTCACGTTGATGGCCGGGAACGGCAGATCGCCCTTCTTGGCCATTTCATAGAGGCGATGCACGCCCGTGGTGGTTTCCTCCGAAACGCCCTTCACAGCGTCACGGATGGCCGAATAGAAGCCCGGCTTCTCTTTCAGGTAGCGCTTCATCGTGGCGTAGAGCGCTTCTTCTTCCTCGTTGGTTGGCTTGTCGAGGATCGAGGGATCCTTCTCGGCCTTGGGGCCGAGCACGCAGAGCAAAGTCGCGTCGCCGCCGTCATCGAGGATCATGTTGGCGTAACCGCCGCCCGCCCATTCGAAAATCTTGTGCGCGTAATCCCAATACTCAAGCAGCGTTTCGCCCTTGGTGGCGAACACCGGCGTGCCTTTGGCGGCGATCGCGGCGGCGGCGTGATCTTGCGTCGAGAAGATGTTGCACGACGCCCAGCGCACGTCGGCGCCCAGGGCTTGCAGCGTTTCGATCAGCACGGCGGTTTGGATCGTCATGTGCAGGGGGCCGGCGATCTTGGCGCCCTTCAGCGGCTGTTTCTTGCCGAACTCCGCGCGCACGGCCATCAGGCCCGGCATTTCGGTTTCGGCGATGTCGATTTCCTTGCGGCCCCAGTCAGCGAGGCCGAGGTCTTTCACGACGTAATCTGTAGCGCTCATCGCGCGCCCTCCTTCGAAAGCGGCGAGCGTCGTTTTTCCAATGGGAAAGCCCGTCGAGCCTGGCGGCGTGAGGCCGTCGCAACGCTCCTCGGCGGGCGGGCGCCTCTTAGCAAAGCGCGTTGGCGCTGGCAAACCCGCCCGCAGCAAAAAGCCGCCGGGCGAACCCGGCGGCTTCCTGTTTTCAGAGACTTACCGCTGGCGCGTCACACGCCAGAGGTCCAGCGGTCGAGCAGCTTGCGGGCCGCCTCGCGCCCGCCGACGCCAAAGGCGATCGCCACCGCCACCGCCACTGCGCCGAGGATGAGCCCGAACGCCAGGACGATGATGTCGTTGGCCAGGCCCATGAAGCGCAGCCCCACCGCCGTCGCCAGCGCGATCACGCCCCAGCGCACCAAGGTGGAGATGATCTCCGAGGACGGCTTGCCCTCTCGGCTCGCGGCCGCAGCCAGGATGTTGGCGAGCAGAATGCCCAGCGCGATGATCACCGCGCCGAACAGCACGCGCGAGGCGAGCTCCAGCACCTCGGTGAGCATCGCCGCCATGGCGCCGAACTCCAGAAGGCGTGTGGCCTCCACCGCCGCGAACAGCACGATGCCAATCAGCACCGCGAGCCCGATCATGCGCGAGGGCGGGAAGCGCGAGAGGTTGATCGTATCGACGCCCGGCGTCAGGTCCATCTTCTCGCGCCCCACGCGGATCGGCTCGGCGTTGGCGATCGAGGCGATGATGCTGTCGAAGCCGATGGCTTTCAGCCCTTCTTCCACCAGCGTCATGATCCAGCGGCCGACCACATAGGCGATGAAGATGATCAAAGCGGCGCCGATCACGCGCGGGATCGTCATCAGGATGTTGTTCAACATCGCGGTCGCCGGATCGGAGATGGCGCGGATGTTGAGCGCATCCAGCGCGGCGATCGCCGCGGGGATGATCACCAGCGTGAACACCAGAATGCCGAGCAAGCGCGCAAGGCCGGGGCCGGAGGGCGTGTGCGTCAGCCCCGCATCGATCAGGCGCCGGTCAAGCTCGGCCGCCTCCACCGCCGCCTGCACGATGCGGCGCAGGATGGTGGCCAGCACGAAGCCGATGAAGAAGATAATCGCCGCGCCCACCACCGAAGGCAGATAGGCCAGGAAGCCCGAGACCATTTCGTTGAGCGGCGTGACGATGGCGTCCATGCGCAATTGCGAGAGCGCCAGGATGAGGCCGAGCAGCCAAACTAGCCAATAACCCACCTCGCCGATACGCTCGCCCACGTCGATGACGGGTTTTGCACTCGTGGCGGTTTCGCCGTCGCGCCGCGACAGGAAGGGGATGCGGTCAATCCCTTTGGCGATGCCCCATTTCACCGCTTTAGCGATGAAATGCGCGGCAATCAGAATGACGATCGCGATAGCGATGCGCGGGGCCCATTCGATGAGCCAAGCTTGTATGGTCTGGTACGTCATAGGCAGCCTCCCTCGCGAGGTGCGTTGAACATGGCCCAGGATTCTGCGGATTCCGCGCTAATAATAGGTTTTGCGCGCGTTAGGCGTGCATAAAGCATGCTGCGGCGCCGAAATCTTCGCGTTCCAGGCGCCGCCGCCGCTCTTAGCTCAACGCTTCAGGGAACCGCGGCAAGCTTTCAAAATCTTCACGAACGTGCTGGCGCACCACCCGCGCATTTTCTTCCGCGGCGATGGTCTCGACCAGATCCATCGATTGCAGCGTCTGCGCGCGGTCGGCGTTGAACACCGGCACGGTGCGCCGCTCGCGACTTTTGTCGTCCGCCGGCAGCACGTCGCCCGAGTTCGCGGTGCGTTTCGCGTGGGCGGGTCAAGCGTTGTCTGGGGCGCCCCGAGGCGCCATAAGGCGGCCCATGGCCTATGACGCAGCAGAGCCCCGCCACGATTGGACGCGCGCCGAGATCGAGGCGCTGTTCGATCTCCCCTTTCCTGAACTCGTGTTCCGCGCCGCCGGCGTTCATCGCCAGCACTTCAGGGCCGATGAAATCCAGCTTTCACAATTGCTCTCGGTGAAGACCGGCGGATGCGCTGAGAATTGCGGCTATTGCAGCCAATCGGCGCATTTTGAAACCGGCCTCAACGCCTCCAAGCTGATGCCGGCGGACGAGGTGCTCGCCGCCGCGCGCCGCGCCAAGGCGGGCGGGGCGCAGCGTTTCTGCATGGGCGCGGCCTGGCGCGAGGTGAAGGATCGCGATCTGCCCCAGCTTGCCGCGATGATCAGCGCTGTGAAAGCCGAAGGGCTGGAGACGTGCGCGACGCTGGGCATGCTGACCGGCGAACAAGCGCAGAAGCTGCGCGATGCGGGGTTGGATTATTACAATCACAACCTCGACTCTTCACCCGAGTATTATTCTAGCGTCGTCACCACACGCACCTATCAGGAGCGGCTCGGTACGCTCGCGCATGTGCGCGCCGCCGGCATGTCGACCTGCTGCGGCGGCATTGTCGGCATGGGCGAGAGCCGCGCCGATCGCGCGGGACTCTTGCATGCGCTCGCGACGTTGCCGGAGCATCCAACGTCATTGCCGATCAATGCGCTTGTGCCGATTGCGGGCACGCCGCTTGGCGAAAGCGCGCCGATCGATCCGATCGAGTTCGTGCGCACCATCGCGGTGGCGCGCATCGTCTGCCCTAAGAGCGTGGTGCGGCTCTCCGCCGGGCGCGAGCAGATGAGCAAGGAGACCCAAGCGCTCTGCTTCCTTGCCGGCGCGAACTCGATGTTCGTGGGCGATCGCTTGCTGACGACTTCGAATCCCGGCCGCCTCAGCGACGACGCGCTGATGGCTGAGCTGGGCCTCAAGCC
>CAZWQS010000226.1:0-3511 GCA_964635925.1 uncultured Terricaulis sp.
AGAACAGCATGTCCTGCTGGGTGGTGACGGCGTTAATCTCGCCCTTCTCAACCATGTTCATGAGCTGCGAATACGACAGCTCCTGCGCGCCGCGGGTGGCGGAATTACCGCCGGTGAGGCTGGCGAACAGCACGACAACGACGAGGGCGATCACCACCCAGATCATCAGGGAACGCATGGGCATAAACGGACCTTCTGTCCCGCCGAAGGCGCGGGAAATGCTTTCTTCAGCAAGATAGGGGCCGCTCCCCCCGCTGAACACCCCATACTGGCACGCATGGCGTCAAAGCGCGATGAACGCGCGCAGGCGAAATCAGCACAAAATTCGCAGAGCTTTCCGCGCGTTAATCAAGCGCTGAGCCAATGGGCGGCGCGTTCGGCCAAAAGCCAGCGCGGCGCGGCGGCGCCAAGCGGCGCGCGCGTGTCGCCTTGGGTCAGCACCGGCGCGCCGCTTTCAGCGCGGACGACCCAATCCGGCTCAGCCATGGTCAGCGCCAAGCGCCCGTCCCACACCGCCTCCCGGCCCGCCGGCAGCGGCAGCGGCGCGAGCGGCGCGGCCCCATCGGCGCGACCCTTAAGCGCGCCGGGATCGCGGCTCAACACCAGCGTATCGCCCGCACGGCGGATCAGCGCTCCGCCCAACGTGGCCGCCTTGAACGCAGGCGCCGCCGCATCCCGCGCGAGCGCGGCGACAGGCTCCGCATCTGGGCCGCGCGCGGCGCCAGCGGCGGCAACGATCAGCGCCGTCAGCGCATGCTCGCGCACGGCGGCGTCGCCGCGCCACGCATCGAGCGCGATAACGGTGCGATCCTCTCCAAAGCGCACGGCTTCCGTGATCAGCGCCGCGGCGGCGCGATCAAGCAATTGCGCATGCACCGCCAGCCCTTCCGCAAGCGCGGCGAGGCGCATCGGCTCGAACCCGTTTTGCGCCATTTCCGCCAAACGCATCCGCGCGCGCACGCGGGCGTAGTTGCGGTTGGAATTGGCGGGGTCTTCGATCCAGCACGCATTCTTGCCGCGCAAAAATTCGCGCAGAGCTTCGCGGCGCACATTGAGCAACGGGCGCGCCAGCCAAAGCCCGCGTCCCTCCGGCCACACCGGCGCGGGCGCGAACGCGCGCATGCCCGCCAGCCCGCGCCAGGCTGAGCCGCGCGCGGCGCGCAGAAACACGGTTTCGGCTTGATCATCGCGCGTGTGGCCAAGCGCGATCACTTTGGCGCCCGCCGCCTCTGCGGCGGCGCTGAGCGCGTGATAGCGCGCTTCGCGCGTATCGGCCTGGGCGTTGCGCGGCCCTTGCGGCCACGCCAGATGCACGATCTTCACGCCCACGCCCAACCCGCGCGCACATCCGCCCGCGCGCGCCGCATCGTCGGCGGAGCCGTCGCGCAAGGCGTGATCGACAACCACGGCCTGCAAACGCTTCGCCCCGAAGCGCGCGGCCATCAAATGCAAGAGCGCCGTGGAATCGCCCCCGCCCGACAGCGCAACAAGGATCGGCCCGCCCAGGGCTTCGATGCGCTCGATCGTCTCGCGATCAAGCGCGGGCGCGTCAGGCACAGCGCGCCACGCCGGCTTCGCGCGCGGCGAGTTGGCGCACGGATGCGCCCGCGTTCGGATAACGTGAGGCGAGCGATGAATAGGCCGCGCACGCACGCCGCGTTTCACCCATGCCGGCCAGCGCCATGCCAAGGCGCACTTGCGCTTCCGGCGCGCGCGGGCCGCGCGGCCAGCGTTCCAGATATTGAACGAAACTCGCCGCAGCATCGGCGTAGTTCTGGCGCGCCAGCAGCGTGTAACCGAACCAGAAGCGCGCATCGGCGGCGGTTTCCGCATCGGGGAAGCGGCGCAGGAATTCTTCAAACGCCGCTTCGGCTTCGGCGTTGCGCCCGTTCACCAGCAATTCGCGCGCGCGGCTGTAGGCTTGGCCGGCGTCGCCGGGCAATTGATCGGCCGAAAGCGTGCCGAGCTGGCCGGTTTGCGCCGGCGCCGGGGGCGCTGCTTCCGTGCGTTGATTGTTGGGCGCGGCGGGCGCGGGCGTTTGGGTCGCGGCTGGCGCTTCCGGCGGCGGCGTCGAGAGCGCCTGGTTCACGCCAGTGAGTTCGCTCACCATGGCTTGCAGGCGGCGGACCTCGCGCTGCGCCTGCATCAATTCGTATTGCACGCGCTCGTTCTCGGCGGTCGCGTCGCGGAGCTGGCTTTCCAACTCTTCGATGCGATCCTGGCGCGTGTCCGCCTGGCCGTAGGCCGGGGGCGGCAATTGCGTCTGCGCCAAAGCAGCGGGCGCAAAAAGAAGACCGGCCGCAGCGATGCACGCTGCGAGCCGGCTCCGTTGGATTATGGCCGATCGATCCGTCATGGGCGCAAACCTAGTCCGCTCGCTCGGGCCAAATTTTGACGCTTACGAGACAGCGCCGCTCACGATCTGCGAGTGGGCGTTGCGGTTCACGCTCCAGGCTTCTTCGTTGGAACGCGGATCGACCGGGTTTTCCTTGCCGTAAGAAACGGTCTCAACACGGTTGGCGGCGACGCCGAGCGAGACGAGATAATCGCGCGCGGCTGCGGCGCGGCGCGCGCCCAAGGCCAGGTTGTATTCGCGGGTGCCGCGCTCGTCGCAATTGCCGGCGACCAGGAGGCGCACGTTCGGATATTGGCGCAGCCACGCGGCCTGGCGCTCAAGCACCGAGCGCGCTTCGGCCGAGAGGTCGAAGCGGTCATAGCCGAAGAACACGCGATCGCCGACCGAGACGCGGAAATCTTCCAGCGAGCCGGGCGTGGGGCCCGATGGCGCGGGCGCAGGCGCGGGGGCCGGCGCGGGCGCGGGCGCGGGCTCAGGATCGGGCGTGCTGGAGCACGCGCCGAGCAAAGCCATTGTGGCGAAGGCGATCAAAAACTTACGCATTGCAATCTCCCCTGATAGCGGCGCAGCCCGCGCACGCTTCGTTTTCCCAACTGGAATGCAAATCCTACCGGCGCGGTTCCTATCCCGCAATCATGTTCCCTTCGGGGCGCCAAGCCCGAAATCGCGGAATTCACCACGATTTCTAAGGCAAAAGCGGCGACCATGCCGGATCCGACGCGTCGGTTTGCGTCGAAATCTGCCGCAAATTGCGCCCGGTGAGGTCTACCGACCACAACCGCGCCCCTTCGCCGCGGCCTTCGCGGAAGAACATGATCACGCGCCCATTGGGCGACCAAGTGGGCGCTTCGTCCAGATAGCTTTCGGTTAAGATGCGTTCACCGGAACCGTCCGGGCGCATCACGCCGATAGCGAAGCGCCCGCCTGATTGGCGCGTGAAGGCGATCAGATCGCCGCGCGGGGACCACACCGGCGTGGAATAACGCCCTTCGCCAAACGAGATGCGGCGCTGGCCCGACCCGTCGGCGTTCATCACGTAGAGCTGGGGGCTGCCGCCGCGATCGGAATTGAACACGATGCGCGCGCCGTCAGGCGCGTAGGACGGTGATGTGTCAATGGCCGGATGGTTGGTGAGGCGCCGGCGCTGGCGGTCAC
>CAZWQS010000227.1:0-3497 GCA_964635925.1 uncultured Terricaulis sp.
CTCGTGCGCGCAGCAGGTGAAGGACTTGCCGCCGCCGCGCGATGAAATGCTCAACGAACTCGTCACCAAGAGCGCGACTGTCGATAAGGCGCGCAAGGGCGTGATGGAGTTTTTGCTCATCAACCACCCGCTCGATTGCCCGATCTGCGATCAGGGCGGGGAATGCGACCTGCAAGACCAATCCGTCGCTTACGGGCGCGGCGGCTCGCGCTTCGACGAGAACAAGCGCGCGGTCGAAGAAAAATTCATGGGCCCGCTGGTGAAGACGGTGATGACGCGCTGCATTCAATGCACGCGCTGCGTCCGCTTCGTCACCGAGGTCGCCGGCGTGCCCGATCTCGGCGCCACCGGGCGCGGCGAGGACATGGAAATCACCACCTATCTGGAAGCCTCGCTCACCAGCGAGCTTTCAGCCAACGTGATCGATCTCTGCCCGGTCGGCGCGCTCACCTCCAAGCCGTACGCGTTCAACGCGCGGCCTTGGGAGCTGAAGAAGACCGAATCCATCGACGTGATGGATGCGCTGGGCTCCAACATCCGCGTCGACGCGCGCGGGGATGCGGTGCTGCGCGTGCTGCCGCGCACCAATGACGAGATCAACGAAGAATGGATTTCGGATAAGACGCGCTACGCCGAGGATGGGTTGAACCGTCAGCGGCTTGACCGCCCCTATATTCGTGAGAATGGCAAGCTGCGCCCCGCAGGCTGGGACGAAGCGCTGCAAGCGGCTGCAAAAGCGCTCTCTGGCGATTCCAAGCGCATCGGCGCGATCGCCGGTGATCTCGCTTGCGCCGAGAGCATGAAGGCGACGCTTGATCTGTTCCGCGCGCTTGGTTCGCCCAACACCGATTGCCGCGCCGATGGCGCAGCGCTTGGCGGCGCGCGCCCGTCTTACCTCTTCAACGCGACGATCGCCGGCATCGATGAGGCCGACGCGATCTTGCTGATAGGAACCAATCCGCGCCTTGAGGCGCCGGTGTTGAACGCGCGCATCCGCAAGGCGTGGCTGCGCGGGGCGGAGATCGGCGTCATCGGCGAAGCGGCGGATTTGAGCTATGGCGCCACGCATATCGGCGCGGGCGCGAAGGCGCTCTCCAATCTCGGAGCGTTTGGCGACAAGCTGAAGACCGCGAAGAAGCCGTTGGTCATCGTCGGCGCCGGCGCGCTGGCGCGGGAGGATGGCGGCGCCATCCTGCGCGCGGCGGGCAAGCTCGCGGCGAGCCTCAGCAAGGAAGGCTGGCAGGCGTTCAACGTGTTGCACAGCGCGGCCTCGCGCGTGGGCGGGCTCGATCTCGGTTTCCTGCCGGGCGCGGGCGGCAAAAGCGCCAAGGAGATGCTCGCGGGCGGACTTGATGCGCTGCTGTTGCTGGGCGTCGATGAAGTTGACCTGCCGAAGGCGGGTACAGTGATCTATCTCGGCACCCATGGCGACGCGGGCGCGCACCGCGCCGACATCGTCCTGCCGGGCGCGGCCTACACCGAGAAGGACGCGACCTGGGTGAACACCGAGGGGCGCGTTCAATACGGGCGTCGCGCCACGTTCCCGAAGGGCGAGGCGAAGGAGGATTGGGCCATCCTGCGCGCGCTGTCGGGCGTCATGGGCAAGACGTTGCCCTATGACTCGCTGGCCGATCTGCGCCGCAAGATGATCGCCGATCATCCGAGCTTCGGCCAAGTCGATTACGCGCCGGGCCCGGCCGGCGCGGCGGGCTTTGACGCCGGCGCCGTCGGTGCGGACGGCGCTCTGAGCGATGCTCCGCTCAAGAGCTCGATCACGGATTTCTATCTCACCAACCCGATCGCGCGCGCGTCCAAGACGAGGGCCGAATGCTCGAAGCTGAAGGCCGGCGCGGCGCATAAGGTGGCGGCGGAATGAACCCGAACGCCGATTACGTGCCGCTGGTCGCCTGGCCGGTCGAGGTTGAGTGGGCGCTCATGAAGACGGGCCAGGTGCTCGCCATCATGATCCTGCTGCTGCTGACGCTGGCGTTCATCCTGCTGTTCGACCGCAAGGTCTGGGCGGCGGTGCAGCTCCGCAAAGGGCCGAACGTGGTGGGTCCCTTCGGGCTGCTGCAAAGCTTCGCGGACTTTTTCAAGTTCGTGCTGAAAGAGATCGTGATCCCGGCCGGCGCGAACAAAACCGTGTTCATTCTGGCGCCGCTCTTGACCTTCGTGGTCGCGTTTATCGCCTGGGCCGTGGTGCCGTGGGCGCCGGGCGTGGTGATCGCCGATCTGAACGTCGGCATTCTCTATATTTTCGCGATCAGTTCGCTCGGCGTGTACGGCATCATCATGGGTGGGTGGGCGTCGAACTCGAAATACCCGTTCCTCGGCGGGCTGCGCAGCGCCGCGCAAATGGTGAGCTACGAAGTCTCGATCGGCTTTGTGATCATCACCGTGCTGCTGCTGGTGGGCTCGCTGAACCTCACCACGATCGTGGAGGGCCAGCGCGACGGGATTTGGATGTGGCACGGCTTCCGCATCTTCAATTTCGGCGAGTTCCCAAACAATCTGCTCGTCGGCGTCACCATGCTGGCGATGATGGTGATCTTCTTCATCTCGGCGCTGGCGGAAACCAACCGCCCGCCGTTCGATCTGCCGGAAGCCGAATCCGAGCTCGTGGCCGGTTATCAGGTCGAATACAGCTCCACGCCCTACCTGCTCTTCATGATCGGGGAATATCTGAACATCGTGCTGATGTGCGCGATGATCTCGATCCTGTTCCTGGGCGGATGGCATCTGCCGTGGGGGCCGATGGATAATCCGGTGCTCGCAATGCTGATCTTCTACGTGAAGATCTGGGCTGTGTTCTTCTTGTTCGCAATGGTGAAGGCGATCGTGCCGCGCTATCGCTACGATCAATTGATGCGCCTCGGTTGGAAGATTTTCCTGCCGACCTCGCTCGCGGCGGTGGTGGCCATTGGCTATTACGTCACCTTCCTTCAACCCGCGCAGGCGACCCTAACGGGGGGCGCGCCATGATCCGCGCCGCGCTCGCCATTTCCCTGCTCGCGCTCACCGCTTGCGCAACGCCGCTGCCGCATATCGTTGAGCGCTCGGGCGATCTGTTCGACGTGCGCTACGATGCGGCGGTGCAGACGCAGGCCGAGGTCGACGCCAAGGCCAATGCGCATTGCGCCAACGGCGCGGCGGGCTACGTCTCCCAAGAAACCCGGTTCGACGGCTTCGCCTATCGAACTTACAGGTGCGCCTTCCGATGAGAGCAATTTTGGCAAGCCTTGTGCTGCTTGGAGCATGCCAATCAGCGCCGGCTGAAACGCCCGCAGCGCCCGCGTCCGCATTGCCTCAAACGGTGTCGGTGCAGCTCAGCTCTGATGCTGAGGAAGTCGCGGCGCAACAATGCGGCTCGCCCGTGCGGCCAGAAACCGTGCATCATGAATCCAACATCATCACCTTTCGCTGCTTGAGAGAGGCGCCCTGATGTCTCGTCTTCTGCAGGCGGCCAAGGGCGCGTTGATGCTCGACATGCTGGGCGG
>CAZWQS010000228.1:0-3495 GCA_964635925.1 uncultured Terricaulis sp.
CGCCAGCGGCGTGCCGTCTTTCGCGTTCTGCCAGATCGTCTCGTCATAGAGGATGACGCCCGACACGTACTTCATCGCGTCATTGGCGCGGAACATCAGCTCGCGATAGTCGCGGCGGTTCTCTTCGGAGTTTTCCACCCCGATCGCGTCCATGCGCTTTTTCATCGTGCCGGTGGATTCATCCGCCGCCAGGATGCCCCGGCCGGGCGCGACCATGGCTTTGGCGACCTTGTTCAATGCGTCGAGATTCACGTCTGACCCCGTTTTTAGGCGGGGCGCTCCCCGCGTTGCGTTGGATGGCCGGGGTTTAGCCCGGCTAAACCCAAAACGCCACGCGGCGAAGGGACATAGGCGAATTCCGCGCGCGCAAGGCGCGGAACGGGCGGAAATTTACCGCTTTAGCGCCTCCACCCCCGGCAGCGCCTTGCCTTCCATCCATTCCAGGAACGCGCCCCCGGCGGTGGACACGAACGTCATGTCGCCCGCCGTGCCCGCGTAGTTCAGCGCCGCGACCGTGTCGCCCCCGCCGGCTACGGCGATCAGTTTGCCGGCTTTCGCCAGCGCGGCCGCGTGCTTGGCGGCGGCGACGGTGGCCGCGTCGAACGGCGGAACCTCGAACACGCCCAGTGGGCCGTTCCAGATGAAGGTCGCGCTTTGATCCATCGCCGCCAGCAGGCGCTTCACCGTCTCGGGGCCGGCGTCGAGGATTTTTTCCTCCGCGCTGATCTGGCCGAGCGGGCGGGTTGAGGCGGCTGCGCCGGGCTTCACCTCCGTGGCGACCACGACATCCACCGGCAGCAGAATTTCGCACTTGCCCTTGGCGGCGTCCAAAATCGCGCGCGCGGTGTCGGCCATGTCCTTCTCGGCCAGCGAGCCGCCGATTTCCACGCCCTGAGCATAAAGGAAGGTGTTGGCCATGCCGCCGCCGATGGCGAGCGTGTCGAGCTTGGCGATGAGGTTCTGCAGAAGATCGAGCTTAGTCGAAACTTTCGCGCCGCCGACGATGCCGATCACCGGGCGCTTGGGTTTGCCGAGCGCCGCGTCCAGCGCATCGAGCTCACGCTCCATTTGCTTGCCGGCGAACGCGGGCAGCACATGCGCGATTCCCTCCGTACTCGCATGCGCGCGGTGCGCGGCGGAGAACGCATCGTTGACATAGAAATCGCCGAGCGCCGCGATCTGCTTGGCGAGATCGGGATCGTTCTTTTCCTCGCCCGCGTGATAGCGCGTGTTCTCCAGTAGGATCACGCCGCTCGCGGGCAGGGCGGCGATCGCGGCTTCCGCGGCTTCGCCCACGCAATCGTCCGCGAACGCCACGTCTTGCCCCAGCAGCTTCGCCAAAGCCGGCGCGACGGGCGCGAGCGACATTTCCGGCACGCGCTTGCCCTTGGGTCGGTCGAAGTGCGCCAGCAGCGCGACCTTGCAGCCCTTGCCTTGCAGCGCCTTGATGGTGGGCAGCGCCGCGCGCAGGCGCGTATCGTCGCTTACTTTGCCGTCAGCCATCGGCACGTTGAAATCGACACGGACCAGCGCAACGGCATTGTCGGGCGCGGTTTCGATGCGGGCAAAGCTCACGTATGTCCTCCGAAGGTGAGGCCGATCCAATAAAACAAGGCGAGCACGCCCGCCAGCATCGCCAGCGCAATGGCGCTTTGCGACAAGCGTCGGCGCGGGCTCATCCGCGCCAGCGCGTTGCGGCGGGTGAGCCACCAGGCGCCGATCGCCGCCGCAATGATCAGCCCCGCGCCCCAAAGCGGCGCATTCTGCCAGCCCGCGACCAGCGCAAGCGCCAGAAACGCGAGATCAACGCCCGCCGTGCGGATGTTGGGCTTCTGCGCCACGCGTTCAGCTCATCAAAAAGTCGCGCTTGCCCAGCTCCACGCCGTTGTGGCGCAGGATGTCGTAGGCGGTGGTGACGTGGAAATAGAAATTCGGCAGCGCCCACATCGAGAGATAATCGACGCCGGAGAACTTGAGTTCGGCGTTCGGGATTTTCACCGATATTTCGCGCGTCTCGCTGCCGGCCAATTGTTCGGGCTTGAAGCCTTCCACGATCGCCAGAACCTTGGCGATGCGCGTCTGCAAATCAGCGAAGCTGGTTTCGCTGTCTTCGATCGCTTCCGGCGCCTGGCCGGCCAAACGCGCCATCGCGCCCTTGGCGTGATCGGTGGCGATCTGCACCTGGCGGATCAGCGGAAACATGTCGGGCGCGAGCTTGGCGGTGAGCAAAGCAGCGGGATCGATCCCCTTATCCTTGGCGTGCGCCTCGGCCTTTTTCAGCATGGCCGAGAGGTTCTTCAGCATGCGCGTGAACACGGGCGCGCTGAACGCGTACATGGAGACTTGGGTCATGGAGATCAGATCGTTCCTGCTACGCCAAGGCCCAGCCAATAGGCGCCGGCCTCGATGGCGATGATGACGAGAAGGGCGAGCCCCGTGAGGCGCGCCCATGCTTTGGCGGGCAGGCGCTTCAGCACCCGCGCGCGGCTGGCGCTCCAATACGCCAGCATGCCCGCCCCGGCCAGCCCCGTGAGCCAAAACGGCGCGCCGAACATGCCGCACGCGAAGATCGCAAGTGCGAACGCCAGGTCGCCGAAGGCGATGGCGAAATGAACATCGCGGGCCGTCATCGCGGCGATGATGCGCGCGGTTTCTACTTTGCGCCGCAGCGCACAACTGTTGGCAGATGCACCCGACTCCTTCCCCCCTTGTGGGGGAAGGTTGGGATGGGGGTGTAAGCGCGATGTCCTGAAAGCGCATCGCCGTCACCCCCACCTCCATCTCCTCCCCACAAGGGGGAGGAGAGTCGCGAAAGCGCTATGGCCTGAGCGCGCTCATCAACGCGGCGAGCAAGAACCCGCCCCAGGGCGTGGCGAAGCCGGTGGAGATGCCGATCGCCATCGCGGCGATATCCTTGCGTTCGGAGGGCATGTGCTTGGCGAAGAAATATTCGCTCGCCACCCACGTCAGCGCCCAGCCGACGACGAAAAGCCCAAGCCCGTAGCCCAGCTTGTCCGTCGCCAGCAGCGCCAGCGCAAACCCCACCGCCATCCCCCAAAGCTGCGCTTTGGCGAAGGCGTTGAGTTTGGGGAGCTTCACGCGTCCTCGCGGGAATAGAGCAGATCGCCCGTCACGGGGTCTTGAAGTGAGACGATGTATTCCGTCGAGAGGAAGAAATCCAAGCCGTCCTCGACGAAGTATAGGTGCTCCCAGTCAGCGCCGATATCGCGCCCCCAAGACCAGTTTGCCCCAACGCATGTTTCACCACTTTCGAGCATCACGCGCGTTGAAGCGAACTTTCTACCAACGAGGATCATAACGATTTTGGCGCCGCGACCCGGAACGAGAGCGCCTTCGCCCTGATCCGAGTGCGTTGGCATCAGATCAGCTTGCCCACCGCCACGGCCGTATCGGCCATGCGGTTCGAGAAGCCCCATTCGTTGTCGTACCAGGAGAGCACGGAGGCGAATTTGCCTTCCATCACCTTGGTCTGAT
>CAZWQS010000229.1:0-3466 GCA_964635925.1 uncultured Terricaulis sp.
GTGGTTTTGCCGACCCCGCGCACGCCGGTCAGCATCGTCGCGTGCGGCCCCCGCCCCCGCGCGAAAGAATGGGCGATGGTCCGCACCATCGCTTCCTGACCGATCAGGTCTTCAAACGTGCGCGGGCGGTATTTCCGCGCCAGCACCACATAGCCGCCGCCGCTGGGGTCGTCGCCGAAAAGGCCGGGGGAGGAAGAGTCGCTCACGCTCCGTACTTAATACAGAACGGGAACGAAGCCACCCCCGCAGGGCCTATGTCCCCTGGAATACGAGCTTCACATAGGCCCGATATTGCAGAATCTGGCGCGGCAGCAGGCTGGGATCGTGCAGGCTCTTCGACAAGATGATGCCGCCGTCCGCCACTGCCGAGAGCATATCGGCCATGTCATCGAGATTGGCCTCCGCCTTCGGCGGGTAGCGCGCGGCGATGCGGTCCAGCCGTTCGCGGAAGCGCGCGCGCCAGATTCGGTGCCCCTCGGTCGTCATCGCGCGCACCTCCTGGCTGAACAGGAAATCCTGGTACACGTAAGACGCCACCAGGCAGCCCGGATGCCCGTTCGGCAGATCGCCCATCAAGTCCGCGAACAGTTTGAGGAAGATGAGGAAGCTGTGCAGCGGGTCTTCGCTGAGTGCGTCGGCCTGCTTGAACAGATCGTCAAACACCTTCCACTCGTTGTCGAGGTAGCGCGTCAGCAGCGCCTTGGCGAGATCGTTCTTGTCGCGGAAGTGATAGAAGAATCCACTCTTGGTGATGCCGGCTTCGCAGATGATCTCTTCAATCGAGGTGTTGGCGAAGCCTTTGTGCAGCACCGCCTCCTGGGCGATGTCCATCAGTCGCTCGCGCGTCTGCTCGCCTTTGGTCAGAACTTGCACGTTCGCCATTGATCGATTCCGTATGCGCTGTTTCAAAAACCGCACCGCAGGTACTGCACTTGGAGTGCGGTTCTCACGCCGCCGTGAATGCGCGATTGCGGCGCTGATGTGATGTGACGCGCGTAACGCGCTGTGCGGCTTGGCTTTTATACAAAGCGCAGGCGCCGCACCATGAGTTTTCTAGGCCAAAGGCGCATGGCTGAGTAGGTCTTTCGCATCCCTGGCGCGTCGCCGGGGGCAAAGGAAAATGATCGTTACACTCATGACACGCGGTCTCGTCGTGCTCGCCCTGGTGCTCTTCTGGCACAGCGTTTTCAACGCGTTCGCAGAAGCCGCCGGCCATTTGCAGCTTCACGCCTAACTCAGCCTCCCCGAAGGAAGTCCTCCCATGTTGAAAGATCGCTACGGCAACGCCGCCTCCACAAGATCACAGGCGGCCATGGCCAATTACAACGAAGCGCTTGATCTCATCCGTCTCTATCGCGGCGATCCGGTCGCGGCGCTCGATGCGGCGCTGGCCGAAGATCCTGATTTCGGCGGCGCCTGGGCCGCGCGCGCGGGCCTCTTGGTGCAGCAGACCGACAAGGCTTACGCCGAGGAAACAACGCGCAGCTTACGCGCCGGCGCGGCGGCCAATCTTAACGATCGCGAGCGCCTGCATTTGCAGGCGGCGCAGGATTGGGCCGAGGGGCGCTATGCCCAAGGCACGACGCGCCTGGCGCGCATCGCGCAGGAAAACCCCCGCGACCTGCTGGCGCTGCAATACGCGCATGTCGGTTGTTTCTTTCTGGGCATGCAAAGCGAATTGCGCGATTGGCCGTTGCAAGCCTTGCGCGCGTTCAAGCCGGGCGAGGATGGGCATAGCTACATCCTCGGCATGGCGGCGTTCGGGCTAGAGGAGTGCGGCGATTTCGCCCGCGCCGACATCTATGGCCGCCAAGCGGTGAGCGCCGATCCGCGCGACGGCTGGGCCGTGCATGCGGTGGCGCACGTCAATGAAATGCGCGGCGATCTCGACGCCGGCATTCCCTGGCTGGCTGACAACGCGGCCCATTGGGCGCCCGAGAGCGGCTTCGCCTATCACAATTGGTGGCACCTCGCGTTGCTGCATCTCGATCGCGGCGACATCGCCCAAGTGCTGAAGCTCTACGATGAGCAAGTGCGCCCCAATCCGGACGCCCAAGTGATCCTGGAGCTGATCGACGCGTCGGCGCTGCTGTGGCGCCTGCATATCGAAGGCGTCGATGTCGGCGATCGCTTCGACAGCGTGGCTAACGCCTGGGCGCGTGCGGCGGAGGACGCGATCTACGCCTTCAACGATCTGCACGCCATCATGGCTTTCTTGGGCGCGGGCCGCGCCACGGACGCGGAGCGCACGCTGAAAGCCATGCGCGCCGCCGCCGCTGGCGCCGACGACAACGCGTACATGACGCGTAAGGTCGGCCTACCGCTGGCCGAGGCGTTCATCGCGTTTGAGGCCGGCCGCTATG
Organism: uncultured Terricaulis sp.; assembly: GCA_964635925.1. Lineage (GTDB taxonomy): Bacteria > Pseudomonadota > Alphaproteobacteria > Caulobacterales > Aquidulcibacteraceae > Vitreimonas. The sequence continues at coordinate 2,364 of CAZWQS010000229.1, forward strand.
GCGAAGCAGGCGAGAAGATCATGGCTGCGCGCGGCGTCGCTCAGCGTTTCGGCGGCAGCCATGCGCAACGCGACATCCTTACGCTGACGGCGATCAACGCCGCGCTGCGTGGGGGATCAACGGCCATGGCGCAAGCGCTTGCCGCCGAACGCTTGGCGCACAAGCCGCATAGTCCCTGGGCCCGGCGTCTCGCGCGTCAAGCCGAGACGCTGGCCGCCGCGCGCCCCGCGGCCTGACCGTGGGCGAGGCGGCGTTCGCGCCGCCTCGCATTTTTCGCTTGGAGTTTGATGATGAGAGCCGATTGTTCGTTTGTGCGGGCCAACGGGCTGCGCTTTGCGTATGTGGAGCAGGGCGAGCGCGAAGGCCCCGCCTTGGTCCTGCTGCACGGCTACACCGACAGCCATCGCAGCTTCGATTTGCTGCGTCCGCATCTGCCGGAAACATGGCGCGTGATCGCCCTCACCGCGCGCGGCCATGGCCGCAGCGATAAGCCGGAGCGCGGCTACGCCATGGTCGATTTCGCCGCCGACACGGCGGCGTTTATCGATGCGCTGGGCGTGCGCCGCGCGATTCTCGTCGGGCACTCGATGGGATCGGCGATCGCGTTGCAAACGGCGGCGATGTTTCCCGAGCGCGTCGCGGGCCTTGCGCTGATCGGCGGCTTTGCTGGGTACAAGGGCAATGTCGCGGTGGATGAATTGGTTGGCGCCGTTGCGGCGTTCGGAGATCGCGTCGATCCCGATTTCGCGCTGGCGTTCCAGGAAAGCACGCTCGCCGCACCAATCGCGCAGCGTGATCTTGAAGTATTTGTCAGCGAAAGCCTGCGCTGCCCGCCGCACGTGTGGCGCCAAGCGCTGCAAGGGCAGATCGAAGCGGACATCATCGCCGCCGCGAAAGCCTGCCGCGCACCCGCTTTGCTGCTGCGCGGAGAGGAGGACGCGTTTGTCTCTCTGGCCGACCAGTTCAAGCTGCGCGAAGCGCTCAGCTCATCGCGCCTCTTCTCGCTCGCCGAGCGCGGCCACGCCCCGCACTGGGAAGCGCCGGGAGAGGTCGCCGAACGACTGATCCCCTTCGTGGCCGAAGTGGAGGAGCTGCGCCGATTG
>CAZWQS010000230.1:0-3445 GCA_964635925.1 uncultured Terricaulis sp.
GCCCAAGGCCGGTGCCGCCATATTGCTGCGTGATCGAAGGATCAGCCTGCACGAACGGCTGGAACAGGCGCGCCATGTGCTCGCGCGACATGCCGATGCCGGTGTCGCGCACGCTGACGAACAAGTGCGGCGCGCCATTGTGCGGGCGTGTTTCGATATGCAGCTCAATACGGCCCCGCTTTGTAAATTTGCAGGCGTTGGAGAGCAGATTGAGCACACACTGGCGCAGCTTCATCGCATCCGTATCGGCCATCGCGTCGGCGCCGTCCGTGCTGAGCACAAGCGTGTTGCCGTTCTGCTCCGCCAGCGGGCGCACGGTGTCGATCAGGTCCTCGAACACTTCGAGCGGCGAGAATTGCGCGGAAGCGACCTCCATGCGGCCGGCTTCGATCTTGGAAAGATCGAGAATTTCGTTCAGCAGCGTCAGCAAATGCTTGGCGGCGGTGAGAATGCGGTTGAGGTCCTGCACGGCGGCGCTGTCGCCGCTGTCTTCGGCGTCTTCCTGCAACATTTCCGCGTAGCCGATCACGGCGTTGAGAGGGGTGCGCAATTCGTGGCTCATATTGGCCAGGAATTGTGATTTGGCGAGGTTGGCGCTCTCCGCCGCGTGGCGCGCGTGCGCTAGCGCATCCACGCCGCGTTCGATCGTTTCGGTGCGCGCCACCAGGGCGGCGAGCTGCGCGGCGAAGGTTTTTTCGGCCGGCGTTTCCCCGCCCAGCGTGGTCGAGAGCTCGTTGCTCAGCGTTTTCAGGACATCATTCTGCGCCGCGGCGAGCGTGCCCAGCGCTTCAGGCGCCATCGGCTGGACGCGCTCCAAGGCGGCGCTGGAGAGGCGAGTGATGCAGGTGAGGCGCACCGGTGCGCCCTCGGGCGTGGTGCGCACGAAGCCTTGATGGCGCACGCGCGCATCGCGCCCGCGCACCTGATGTTCAACGGCGATGCGGCGCGCCGCGCCCATTTCCGGCGCGAACGCGCTTTTCACCAAAGCGCGATCGGCGGGCGCGGCGAACGCGCCGCTCACAACGTCCTGATACGTGACATCGCGGCCGATCAAGGCGGCGAGCTTGTCGGCGCCGATGAGGCGCTGGCGCTCGAAATCGATCTCCCAGGCCGCCGCGCCGCCTTCGCTATAGGTCATGTTGAGTTGGCGCAGCCATTCGCTGTCCTGCATGCGCGCATGCTGGGCGCGGTGCGCCTGGTTCAAGGCGGCGGCGAACAAATATGCGCCGGCGATGGCGGCCATCGCCGCGGGGGGGAAAGCGCCGTCGCCGGTCGCCTCGAACAAGAACACGTAGCCGAGGGCCCCATAAGGCGCACAGGCGATCAGCGCATTGATGCGCCCGCGCCCGCCATTGAACGCGGTCTGCATCACTAAAGCCGCCAGCATGACGACCGCGAGCGGCTCGCCCATGTCCACGCGCGCGAACCAGGCGATGGCGGGTGCGGCTGCAAGGCTCGCCGTGCCGGCGATATCGAGCGCCAGCAGCGCAAATCGCGCGCGCCGCGGCGTGCGCGCGGCAAGCGCCTTGCGGGCATGTTCAACCAGCAAAGCAGCGCCCAGCCACACCGCGCCGGCGCCAAGGCCTGCCGCGGATGCGACGCAGAGCGCCAGCAACCCCATCAGCCACACGCGCGCGTGCGCGCTGGAGAAAACCTCTGCCGTGGCGCGTTCTGCGTTCGCACGGTTGATGAAAGATTGCACGGCCCGCCCCGATGGATAATTCCAGGTAACGATAGGCGCCGTCCGTAAAACAAGCGTTCTGAAATCGCCGAATTGCGTGCAATTGTGAGACATGCGATAGCCGCGCGCGCCGCAAACGTGAAGGAAAGCGCGCCCGGTGTTGACGAAGGTTGCGCGCCGTTGAGGAAGGTTGAGCAGGGATGAACTTTCGATCCGACAACACCGCAGGCGTCGCCGCTGAAATCCTCGCGGCCATGGCGAGCGTGAACGGAAAGCCCGCGCCGGCTTATGGCGAAGACACATGGTCACGCCAGCTCGACGAAAAATTCAGCGCCTTGTTCGAGCGCGAGGCGCGCGTGTTCACGGTGGCGACCGGCACGGCGGCGAACGCGATCGCGCTGGCCAGCCTCACCCCGCCTTGGGGCGCTGTCGTGTGTCACGAGGAGGCGCATATCGCCTGCGATGAATGCGGCGCGCCGGAATTCTACTCCAACGGTGCAAAGCTCGTTCTGGTCGGCGGCGCGGCGGCGAAAGTGACGCCGGAGGCTGTCGCGGAAGGCGTGGGGCGCCATGCGCGCGGAATCCATTCGGTGGCGCCCGCCGCACTCTCCATTTCGCAATCGACCGAACGCGGCGCGTGTTATACGCCCTCGGAAATGGCCGCCCTGGGTGCGGCGGCACGCGCGGCGGGCTTGGCGTTTCATGTCGACGGCGCACGCTTCGGCGTCGCCGTGGCGGCGCTGGGCTGCAAACCGGCGGAGATCATTGCGGGCGTCGATCTGCTCTCTTTCGGCGCTACCAAGAACGGCGCGATGGCCGCCGAAGCGATCATTTGCTTCGATCCCGCCCGCGCCGAGGAGATCGCGCGCCGGCGCAAGCGCGGCGGGCAGCTTTTCAGCAAGGGCCGTTATGCGGCGGCGCAATTGCTGGCGTATCTTGAGGATGATTTGTGGCTGCGCCTCGCCGCGCGCGCGAACGGCTTGGCCAAGCGTCTCGGCGAAGCGGCGGCGCCTTTCCTTTCACATCCCGTGGAAACCAATCAGGTGTTCATCAAGCCGGGCGCGGAAGCGCTGGCCAAGCTGCGCGCGGCGGGCGCGGAATTTTACGATTGGAGCCCGGGCGAAGCGCGCCTCGTCGTTTCCTGGAATCAGCCGGAAGCTGAAATCGACGCGATGGCCGGCGCGCTCTCGGCGCTGCGTTGAGCCGCCGGCGCGGGGGCGCGTTTGCGTGAGGAAACGCCGTGCGCGGTCTTGCGCCAATGATGGGGCCGCAGCAGCAACTCAAACAGAGCACGATACGCCGCGATGGAGGCGAGCGGCCAGTAAAGCGCCATGGTGAGCGCGGCGCGCGCGTGGCTCAGGTCATTGGCGATGGCGCTCGCGGTCAGCGCCGCGAACACCGCGGTGCAATAGCCGGACAGCGCCAGGATGAAGCCGGCCGTCCCCAGCACGTCTTGCGGGGAGAGCGCGGCGTAAAGCACGATCGCCGCCAGCGGCCCGTGCGCGAACGCCGCCAACAGGCCGCACGCCAAAGTGAGCTGCATCGCCGCGAACGCCTTGAGCCCCATCTCGTGCGCGACGCGGAACGGATTGCGCATCAGCACCAGCCAGGTTTGCAAATGTCCTTTGATCCAGCGCGTGCGCTGGTTGAGCCAGGCGCCGAAAGTGATTGGCGCTTCCTCCCAAGTCGGCGGGCCGATTACGCCTGCGCGCAGGCGTTCGCGCGCCATCCGATAACCGAGATCGGCGTCCTCGGTGACGTTGA
>CAZWQS010000231.1:0-1192 GCA_964635925.1 uncultured Terricaulis sp.
CGCCGACGCCGCGGATATAGTCGGCGTTGTGCAGCGTCACGTTGGTGACGGTGACGCCGCCGACGAACACCGGCTTCAAGCGCCCCACCGGCGTCAGCGCGCCGGTGCGGCCGACTTGAATATCGATGCCTTCAAGCGTCGTGGTTTGTTGCTCGGCGGCGAATTTGTGCGCGATGGCCCAGCGCGGGCTGCGCGAGACGAAGCCGAGGCGCTGTTGCAGCGCCAGCGAATCCACTTTGTAGACAACGCCGTCGATTTCATAGGCCAACGCCTGGCGGCCTTCGAGGATTTGCTGATAGGCGGCGAGCAATTGCTCGGAATTGGTCGCGCGGATCATGGCGGGCGTGACGGGGAAGCCCAGCTTCTTCAGCCGCGCCATGCTTTCAAACTGCGTCTCGGCCAGGGGCTCGGAAAGCTCGCCCCAGCCGTGCGCGAAGAAGCGCAGCGGGCGCGTGGCGGTGATTTTCGCATCAAGCTGGCGCAACGCCCCGGCGGCGGAATTGCGCGGGTTGACGTAGGTCTGCTTGCCTTCCTTTTCGAGCCGCGCGTTCATCGCGGCGAAGGCGGCTTTTTCCATATAGACCTCGCCGCGCACCTCCAGCACGGCGGGCGCGCCTTTGATCGTGTGCGGGATATCGGCGAGCGTGCGCAGATTGGCGGTGACATCCTCGCCCTCGCGCCCGTCGCCGCGCGTGGCGCCTTGCACGAACTTGCCGTTCTCGTAGCGCAGGGACGCCGAGAGCCCGTCGATTTTCGGCTCCGCCGTGATCACCGGCGGCTTATCGAGCGCCAAGAAACGCTGGACACGCGCCACGAACGCGCGCGCATCCTCCGCATCGAAGGCGTTGTCGAGCGAGAGCATCGCCACGCTGTGGCGCACCTTGCCGAATTTTTCGGCCGGCGCCGCGCCCACGCGCATGGAGGGGCTGTCTTCGCGCACCAGATCGGGAAAGCGCGCCTCGATCGCGGCATTGCGCTTGCGCAGCTTATCGTATTCCGCGTCCGTCAGCTCGGGCGCGTCCTTGGAATAATAGAGCTTATCGTGATGGGCGATCTCGCGCGCGAGCGTTTCCAGCTCGGCGGCGGCTTGCTTGGGCGTCAGCTTATCGACGGGTGTTTCGGCCATTGACGCATTTTATGCGTTCCGCCATCCGACGCAAAAACGTTTCCCCGCCGAGCGCCCCGCGCAAGC
>CAZWQS010000231.1:1202-3438 GCA_964635925.1 uncultured Terricaulis sp.
CGGGGCCGAGAGCGGGACCCAGAGCAACGGACGGAGCTCTCGGCTCTGGGTCCCGGATCGCACCCCGGCTTTCGCCGGGCTACGTCCGGGAAGCGACGCCTAAAACACCGTGCCGAAGGTGCGGTTGAACCAGCCGCGGCGCTGGGCTTCTTCCGTGCTCACCTGTTGCACGCCCGCATCCGTCATCAGCGCGTAGGAGCGCTGATACCAGGCGTCGCCCGGGAAATTGTGCCCGAGGATCGCGGCCATGCGCTGAGCCTCCTCGGTCATGCCGACGGAGAGATAGGATTCCACCAGGCGATGCAGCGCCTCCGGCGCGTGGCTGGTGCGCTGGTAGTTTTCGTTTTCAAGCACGATGCGGAAGCGATTGATCGCCGCCAGATGCTGATCGCGGTTCAGATAGAAGCGGCCGACCTCCATCTCCTTGCCGGCGAGCTGGTCATAGACCATGTCCATCTTCAGCCGGGCGTCGCGCGCATACGGGCTTTCGGGGTAGCGGCGCACGACATCGCGCAGCGCCGCCAGCGCGCGCTCAGTCGTGCCCTGGTCGCGGCCGACATCAAGGATGCGCTCGAAATAGCAAATCGAGATCAGGTAATACGCGTAAGGCGCGCTTTCGTTGCCGGGGTGCAGCGCGAGAAAACGCTGCGCGTCCTCGATCGCCTGATCGTATTGGTTGGCGTTGTAGTGGGCGTATGCTTCCATCAGCATCGCGCGGCGCGCCCACGACGAATACGGGTGCTGGCGCTCCACCTCCTCGAACGCGGCGAGCGCCTGCGCCCAGCGGCGGCGATCCAGCATCGTGGCGCCGCGATTGTAGAGATTGGCCACCGGCTCTTCGGTGTATTGCAGATTTTCCCGCGGCGTCGTGTTGCAAGCGGCGAGCCCGCCCGCCAGCACGGCCAAGGCCAGCGCGCGCGCGAGGTTCGACGAGCCGATGTGCGACTTCCCTCTGATCATCACCTTGCCTCTTCTGGCGGGGTTACAAGGCGCGCCGAAGCGCACGGGCGATCCGCTGATACAGGATGGGAGAGCCAAGGCAAAGCGCCTGCGGCTGTTGCACGAACGAAGGTTCAGCCGGCCGCGGCCGCCGGGGCGCCGCGCGCCGTTTCGGAGGCGGTATCGATCTCCCAGCGCCAGGCTTCCGGGGTGTCCAGAAGCGCGCGCACCAGGAGCGCGTTGAGCGCGTGGCCCGGCTGGTCAGCCACAAAGCGGCCATAAATCGGCGCGCCGGCCAGCGAAAGATCGCCCACCGCGTCGAGCAGCTTGTGGCGGACGAATTCGTCGTCGAAGCGCAGCCCCTCGGGGTTCACCACCCCGCCGGCATCGACCACGACCGTGTTGTTCATCGACGCCCCGCGGCCAAGGCCAGCGGCGCGCATGGCGTCCACATCCGACAGAAAGCCGAAGGTGCGCGCATCGGCGATCTCGCTGAGGAAGGTCTCGGCCGAGAGTTGAACGCGGCGGCGCTGCACGCCGATGGCGGCGTCCGCAAAGCGGATGGTGACGTCGAGGTCGAGCCCGTCGAAATCTTCGGCCGGCAACAGGGCGGCGGTTTTCGCGCCCATTTGCACTTCCACCGGCTGGAGAATGCGGATCGTGCGCTGCGGGGCCGTCAGCGTCTTGAGGCCGGCGTTCAGCAGCACCTGCACGAACGGCGCGGACGAGCCGTCAAGGATCGGCAGTTCGGGGCCATCCACTTCGACGATGAGATTGTTGACGCTCAGACCCATGCAGGCCGACATCAAATGTTCGATGGTGGCGATTTCCACGCCCGCCTCGTTGCGGAGCGTGGTGGCGTTGCGGGTGTCGGCGACGCTGTCGGCATGGGCGCGGATCACGTTATCCACACCGCGCACGTCGGAGCGGATGAACACGATGCCGGTGTCCGCCGCCGCCGGGCTCAGCACCAGGCGCACGTGCGCCCCGCTATGGACGCCAATCCCGGCGCAAACCGCCGGCCCTGCAATGGTCTGTTGACGACGCAACGCTGCCACCCTTTGTCCCCCCGCTAGGAACAATCTTGGCCCCCCCGACCCGTGGTCTTGCTCTAAGGCGCCGGCTCTGGTCCCTACAACACAAGTTGCGTTACCGTTTGTGACGGTTAACCTTTAGGGCGGAAGCGGTTGAAAATGGGGCGAGATTCCGCGCGCGACCAGATTGATCTGTGGGTGGCCGAAGCGCAAGCCGGCGGGGCCGGCGCGCGCCTGGCCGCCCGGCGCGCGGCCGCCCTGGC
>CAZWQS010000232.1:0-3408 GCA_964635925.1 uncultured Terricaulis sp.
CATGCGCGCGCCATCAGGCGCACGCGAGCGCGAGCGTTAAAGCGTGTTAGTGATGCGTGACCGAGAGCCACTCGCGCGCGGCGCGTTGGGCCTGGGCGATCTCATCCTTGCTCATCATGTCGGACAATTCGCGGCGGCAATCTTTCGCCGCGTCCGAACCGCGCGCGGCGGCCAGATTGAACCACATGTGCGCCTGGATCAGATCCATCGCGCCGCCTTGGCCGGTCGAATAGATGAGGCCCAGCTTGTAGAGGTTGTCGCAATCGCCCTGTTTGCGCACAGCTTCATGCGCTTCCGCGATTTCAGAATCCGTAAAAGCCATGACTGGCCGCTCCCTTGGTTCATTTGGGAACGCCTGGGTTCACCCATGTGCGCTCCACCCCACTGACGTGCATTTTTCGCGCCGTCGGGGCGGGTTTTGCCATGGATAAATTGCGATAAGCTTAAGCGGCGTCAGCCTTGTTTTGATTTCGCGGCGTTCACCGAAGCGGAAGTCTGGCCAAACAAATTCTTGGCCATGTCGCGCACCTGATCCTTACTCAATTCTTGCTTTTGCCGCAGATCCTCGCCCGCTTTCAGCGCGCGCTGCACGGCGGGGCGATCGTAGATGCGATCCACCCACGCTTTAAGCTTTGGGAAATCATCGAAGCTCTGCCCCAGCCTGTGCGCAACGCGCGCCCAAGGCCATGAAGCCATATCCGCGATCGTGTAATCATCGCCGCCAAGATAAGCGCTTTGCTCAAGCCGGCGTTCCATCACGCCGCACAAACGGTTGAGCTCATTCACATAGCGCGCGCGCGCGTATTCGATCAGCCCCTGATCGTCCACGATCTTCGGCGCGTAATTGATGAAATGGCTCGCTTGGCCGGCCATGGGGCCAAGGCCGCCCATTTGCCAGAACAGCCATTGATCCACGTCCACACGCGCGCGCTCGTCGCTTGGATAGAAAAGCCCGGTCTTGCGCCCGAGATATTGCAGGATGGCGCCGGATTCGAAGACGGAAATAGGCGCACCGCCCGGCCCGTCAGGATCGACGATCGCGGGCATGCGATTGTTAGGCGAGATTTTCAGAAACGCAGGCTTGAATTGATCGCCCGCGCCGATGTTCACGGCCTTCAGCTCATACGGCAATCCCATCTCTTCCAGCGCGATGGAAATCTTCCAGCCATTCGGCGTCGGCCAGAAGTAGAGTTCGATTGGATTGCTCATGTTCGCCCCTTGCCTCGTCTCAAGGCAACATGGGGGGTGCGCGGGCGCCGTCAAGCTTAGTCACATCTGCGTGCCCCAGGTTCCGCGCAAATTGCGCTTCCGCGCCAAACACAGCCTTTAGCGCTGCTAAACTCTCGGCTTTTGGCGCAATCTTACGCGCATCTCATGCGCGGCGCGTGATTCATTCAGACACGGTTCAGTCACACCCAGACACATTCCCCGCCACGAGAGGGACCTTTCCTTGGACGGAGCATGTTCAAGGGAGCAGGAAGGAGAGACCTCGATGAGAAAACACCTCGCACTCGCGGCGCTCGCCGCCGCGACCTTTGCGGCTCCGCTGGCGCTTGCGCCGGAAGCCGCCGCCCAGCATCGCGGCGACCGCTACGACCGGCGCGATGACCGCCGCGATGATCGCTACGACCGCCGTTCGGATCGCCGCGACGACCGTTATGATCGCCGGGCGGATCGCCGGGACGACCGCTATGACCGCCGCGCGGATCGGCGCGATGATCGCCGTGACCGCCGCCGCGACCGTTGGGACGACCGCCGCTATAACGGCTATCACTATAACGGCCGCTGGTATTACGGCCCGCCGCCCTCGCACTGGCGCGATCATGCGCGCTACGATTATCGCCAATGGCGCCGCGGCGATCGCCTGCCGAGCTATTACCGCTCGCACTATCGCAGCGTAGACTATCGCTACCACCGTCTGCGCGCGCCGCCGCGCGGCTACCATTACGTGCGCGACGATCGCGGCGATTATCTGCTGGTCGGCATCGCCACCGGCGTGATCTTGGGCATCATCGCTTCGCAATAAGCGCGCTTTGATCCTGACGTGACGCGACGCCCCGGAGCTTGAAGCTTCGGGGCGTTTGCGTTTCAGGGCTTCACATAAATCCAGGCTTTGGCGCCGCTCTCGAATGTTTCTTCGACGCGCGCATAATCCTCCGCCTCGTAGAGGTCGGCGGCGGCGAGTTCTTCCGGCGTGATCAGAAACACCACGCCCGGCACGCGATCTTCCGCGAGCCCGGTTTTCACGGCGATCCAATGGAAGCGTTCGCCGCTTTCGGCGATCACCTCTTCGTCCGTGATTTCGAGCTTGTCGAGCAGATAGCCGATCAGCGTGTCAGGCGTTCCTTCCAGCAAGCGCCCGAAATTCGCCTGCTGCACGGCAGGCAATTGCAGCGTGCCGTAGGAGAAGAGGCGTTCGCTGGCCGCGCTCACACGCCGAGCTTCTTTTTCAGAATCTCATTCACTACCGCCGGGTTTGCCTTGCCGCCGGTGGCCTTCATGGTCTGGCCGACCCACCAGCCGAACGCCTTGGGGTTTTTCTGCACGTCCGCCACCTTATCGGCGTTCGCGGCCATCAGCGCGTCGATCGCTTTTTCGATCGCGCCCGTATCGGTGACCTGCTTCAGCCCTTCGCGTTCAACGATGGCGCCCGGCGCATCGCCGGTCTCCATCATTTTGGCGAACACGTCCTTGGCGATCTTGCCGTTGATGGTGCCGTCCTTGATGAGATCGAGCAGCGCGCCCAGCGCTTCGGCCTTCACTGGAGATTCCGCCAGCTCCACGCCTTTTTTGTTTAGCGCGCCGAACAGCTCCTGCGTCACCCAATTGGCCGCCGCCTTGCCGTCACGCCCCTTGGCGACAGTTTCAAAATACGCCGCCGCATCGCTGTCGCCCGAGAGCACGCCCGCGTCGTAAGGCGTCAGCCCGTAATCGCTGACAAAGCGCCTCTTCTTTGCATCCGGCAATTCCGGCAGCGAGGCGCGGATTTGCTCGATCCAGGCTTCGTCCAGCACCAGCGGCAGCAGGTCGGGGTCGGGGAAATAGCGATAATCGTGCGCGTCTTCCTTCGAGCGCATAGTGCGCGTCTCGCCGGTGGTCGCATCGAACAGCCGCGTTTCCTGATCGATCTTGCCGCCGTTTTCGAGAATTTCGATTTGGCGGCGCGATTCATACTCAATCGCCTGCATCATGAAGCGTGTCGAGTTCACGTTCTTGATCTCGCAGCGCGTACCGAATTCTTCGCCCGGCTTACGCACCGAGACGTTCACGTCCGCGCGCATGGAGCCTTCCTCCATGTTGCCGTCGCACGTGCCCAGCGCGCGCAGGATCGAACGCAGCTTGTTGAAATAAGCAGCGGCCTCCTTGGCGCTGCGAATGTCAGGCCGCGAGACGATCTCCATCAGCGCC
>CAZWQS010000233.1:0-3403 GCA_964635925.1 uncultured Terricaulis sp.
GAAGGTGCGGAAATGCTGGCGGCAGAGCAGCGTCGTGGGCGCAACCACCGCGACTTGCTTGCCCGTCATCGCTACGAGGAACGCCGCGCGCAGCGCGACTTCGGTTTTGCCGAAGCCGACATCGCCGCAGATCAGACGATCCATCGGCCGCCCCGCGGCCAGATCGCCGATCACATCGTCGATCGCGGCAAGCTGATCCTCGGTTTCCTCGTAGGGAAAGCGCGCGCAGAATTCGTCCCACAGTCCTTCGGGCGGGGCGATGGCTTCGGCGAATTTGGTGGCGCGCTGGGCGGCGATGCGCAGCAATTCTTCCGCCATGTCGCGCAGGCGCTGCTTGGCGCGCGCCTTGCGGCCTTGCCAGGCGACGCCGCCGAGTTTGTCCAATTGCGCCTCGGCGCCTTCCGCGCCGTAGCGGGAAATGAGCTCGAAGTTTTCGACCGGCAGGTAAAGCTTGTCGCCGCCCGCATAAGCCAGATCCAGGCAATCGTGCGGCGCGCCGGCGACATCGAGCGTCTTCAGCCCCTCATAGCGGCCCACGCCGTGATCCTGGTGGACGATCAGATCGCCCGGCGAGAGCGCGGCGGCTTCGGCGATCACGCTTGACGCCTTGCGCCGCTTGCGCGGGCGCGCCAGGCGATCGCCCAGAATATCCTGCTCGGCCAGCAGCGCGAGCGTGTCGGTCTCGATCCCGTGCTCCAGCGGCAGCACGACAAGGCCCGGCGCTTCGCGCGGCGCGCTCACGGCCTCACGCCAGGTCGCGGCGCGATAGATCGATTGCACGCCATGATCGGCCAACACGCCGGCAAGGCGTTCGGCCGACCCGTCGGACCACGCAGCCACCAGCACGCGCTTCTTGGCCTTGATCAGCGCCGCAACATGTTTGGCGGCGGCTTCGAACACATTGGCGTCCGCGGTCTGGCGCTCAGGCGCGAAATCGCGGCCGAGTTTGGCGCCAAGATCGAGTTGATGCTTGGCTTCGGAATCAAAGTGCGTGAAGCGGCGCACCGGGCGCGCGCCGAGCGCGCCGGCCATATCGGCGTCCGCCAGATAAAGCGCGTCGGGCGCCGGCGCGCGAAACGGTGTCCCACCGCGCGCGACGGGCGCTGTGCGGCGCGCTTCATAATGATCGCGCGCGGTTTCCACCCGCTCGCGCAGCGCATCCTCGGCCAATGCATCGAACGCCACCAGCGCATCAGAGCCCGCGTAATCGAACACAGTCTCCAGGCCGTCGTAAAAATAGGGCAGCCATTGCTCGACGCCTTGGCGGCGGATGCGCGCGCTCACCGCGTCATAGATCGAATCGCTCACCGCGCCGAACGCCTGTGAGAAGCGCTTGCGGAAGCGCAGCACGCTTTGATCATCGAGCAGCACTTCGCTGACCGGCGTAAGCACTGCCTCCTTCAGCGGGCGCTTGGAAATTTGCGTTTCGGGGTCGAACGCGCGGATCGCTTCCAATTCGTCGCCGAAGAAATCGAAGCGCAGGGGTTCAGCGGCGCCCGGCGCGAACACGTCGATCAATCCCCCGCGCACCGCGAACTCGCCAGGCGCACGCACGGTCGAGGCGCGCGCGTAGCCGTTCACCACCAGATAGGCTTCAAGCTCCTCCATCGAGGTTTCCGCGCCGGCCTTGGCGGCGAACGCGCCGGCGGCCATGCGCGCGCGCGGGGGCACGCGCTGGGCCACGGCGGAAGCGGTGGCGATCACCAGAAGCGGCGCGCCGCCCTCCCTCCGGCGCGCCAGCGCGGCCAGCGCCGCGCAGCGTTGCGCGGCCACGGCGGCGGCGGGCGAGATGCGGTCGTAAGGCAGGGTATCCCACGCCGGCAGACGTAGCGTCTCCAGTTCGGGCGCAAAGAAGCGCGCTGCGGCCTCGAACTGCGAGGCGCGCGTTTCATCGCGTGCGACGAACAAGGTGACGCCCCCGCGCAGACGCGCGGCTTCGGCCAGCGCAGCACTATCGGCGCCCTCGGGCGCGCCGGTGACGACAAGCGCCTCCTTGGCTTTCGCCATAGTTTCGATGGCGCGGGCGGACAGGGCTGGGTCTTTCATCAGGAGCGGGCGGCCATTTCGTAGCGAAACGCGCGAATCTGTTCGAGCGTGGGGGTGTCATAATCGGGTGGCGCGTCGGCCGCTTGCGTGATCCAGGCATAGACCTCCTGGTCGGGCGCATCGAGCAGGCGCTCAAATGCATCGAGCCCGGTTTCATCCAGCGCGGCCAAGCGCGTATCCGCAAAAGGGCCGAGAATCAGGTCAAGTTCCCGAAAGCCCCGGCGCCACGCGCGGAATCTCAGCTTCTTGCGGCGATCGTCCATCGGTTCCGGTGGGAAAAAGCGGCCCGCCCAAGCGGGCGGGGGCGCGCTATAACCCATATGGGCGCTTGAGTCAGCGCCGCCAGAGCCAGAATGAACGACGCACCCCGCCCCGCCCCCGCGACCGCAGCCGCCGCCCTCTTGGCGCCGGCGCGCGCGCCCAAGGGCGCGCGTAAGGAGACCATGGCGCTGATCGCCAAGGTTGCAGGCGGCGAACTGGTGCGCGACCTGGTTCTGCTCGCCCCGCACAACGCCATTGACCGGCGCAAGCGCGTACCAATCGTCGAGACGGAAGAAGGCGACATCGCCACGATCGAGGCCGAGGTCGATGCGCATATGCCGGGCTACCGCAACCTACCTTACCGCATCCGCCTGCGCGACGAGAGCGGTTTCCTCACTGTCGCGTATTTCCGCCCGAACGAGGAGATGCTGAAGCGCATGTGGCCCGTGGGACAGACGCGGCTCGTGAGCGGCAAGATCAACATGTACGAGGGCATGCGCCAAATGCTGCATCCCGACTACGTGGTCGATCCCGTCAAAGGCGGCGCGCCCCCGCCAGTGGAACCGGTCTATCCCCTCACCCAGGGCCTGCCGGGTCGCACTTTGCAGCGCGCGATCCAGGCCGCGCTCGACACCGTACCAGAGACGCCCGAATGGCTCGAAGCCACCACTGTGAAAGCGCACGATTGGCCCGATTTCCGCACAGCGCTTGAGCACATCCACCGCCCGGCGGCGCCGGAGGATGTAGCCGTTGAAGGCCCGTTCCGCACGCGGCTGGCTTATGATGAATTGTTCGCGCGCCAATGCGCGCTGCGCCTGCGGCGCGTGCACCGGCGCAAATCGGCGGGCCGTGCGGTGACGGGCGATGGGCGCTTGGCCGCGCGCATGCTGGAAAGCCTCGCTTATCAGCCCACCGGCGCACAGACGCGTTCGGCCAATGAGATTTACGCCGACATGGCCGAGCCTGCGCCGATGCTGCGCCTGCTGCAGGGCGATGTCGGTTCGGGCAAGACGCTCGTGGCGGCGCTCGCCATGGCGCGCGCGGCGGAGGCCGGCTTGCAGAGCGCCATGATGGCGCCGACCGATCTGCTGGCGCG
>CAZWQS010000234.1:0-3343 GCA_964635925.1 uncultured Terricaulis sp.
TACGCGATATCCGGAGCCTCCGGCGCGCCGCGCGGGCGCGACCTCGAGATTCCGGGCCGCAAGGAAGCGGCCAAGAACATCCATATCGGCATCGATTGGCTCTCCAACGTCTCGTTCGAGCATATCGATAAGATCGGCAAGCGCGTGATCGTCCTCGGCGGGGGCAACACCGCCATGGATTGCTGCCGCACCTCGCGCCGTCTCGGCGGGGAGGACGTGAAAGTCATCGTCCGCTCTGGCTTCGAGGAGATGAAAGCGAGCCCATGGGAAAAGGAAGACGCGATGCACGAAGGCATCCCGATCCTCAATTTCCTGGTGCCCAAGGAATTCACGCATAAGGACGGCAAACTCACCGGCGTGCTGTTTGAGAAAGTGAAGGCCGAGTTCGACGCCAAAGGCCGGCGCAAGCTCGTGCCGTCTGGTGAGCCGGATGAGCATCACGAGTGCGACGACGTGCTGGTCGCGGTCGGCCAGGAAAACGCGTTCCCCTGGATCGAGCGCGACATCGGCATGGAATTCGGCGAATGGGACATGCCCGTCGTCGATCCCATCACCTTCCAAAGCTCGATCCCCAACGTGTTTTTTGGCGGCGACGCAGCGTTCGGGCCGAAGAACATCATCTGGGCGGTCGCGCATGGCCATGATGCGGCGGTGTCGATCGATCTGTTCCTGAACGGCCAGAACGTGCGCGAACGCCCCGGGCCGGGCGTTTCGATGATGTCCACCAAGATGGGCATCCACGAATGGAGCTATGACAACGACGTCTCGCTCGATCTGCGTTACAAAGTGCCGTTGGTCGAGCCCGAGGTCGCGCTGCGCAACGTGAAGATCGAGGTGGAGAAGGGCTTTGATCCGCTGCTGGGCTACAAGGAAGCGCAGCGTTGCTTGAATTGCGACGTGCAAACCGTGTTCTCGGCGCCGCTCTGCATCGAGTGCGACGCGTGCGTCGATATCTGCCCGATGGATTGCATCACCTTCACCGAAAACGGCGAAGAAACCGCGCTGCGCGAACGCCTCAACGCGCCCGCCGCCAATCTCACGCAAGATATCTACATCGCCGACGGCCTCAAAACCGGGCGCATCATGGCCAAGGATGAGGACGTGTGCCTGCATTGCGGCCTCTGCGCCGAGCGTTGCCCCACCGGCGCGTGGGACATGCAGCAATTCTATCTGGAGGTGACGCACGCGGGCTGCGCCTCCAAACCCAGCGCGAAGCGCAAGCCCCAGCCGGTCGCGGCGAAATAGCCGCTACGCCGCCAACATGAACAAAGCTTAGGGCGCAACCGGGCGCCGCAGCGGAACCATGGCGTGCGCGGCGCGTAGTGCCTTCGTGCGTGGCGCCGCACAGAAGCGCCATGCGCTTTGTCGTCACCCAGAAGGGGAACACTATGAAGCCCAATTTCATCACCGCGCTTGCGCTCAGCACAGCCCTTTTTGCCGCCACTGCAACGCCCTCGTTCGCGCAATTCCGCACGGCCGAGCCGCAAAGTTTCACCGCGCAGGATTTGCAAGCTTACGGCCTGGACGCTGACGCGGCTCAACGCGGCGTGGCGCTGCAAGAGCAGGGCTATGAAATCCGCGTGCTGAGCGAAGAGGAAGCGCAAGCCTATCAAGCCGGCATCACCGACAATCAATGGATCCTGTTGGGCATCCTGGCCGGCGTGATCGTCATCGCCGTCGTGGTCGCCGACTGATGAACCGAGGCCGTTTTGGCGGCCTCGTCGCTCTGGCTTTGACCTTGTGTGTGGCTGGCTGCGCCATCCATCCCAGCACGGATGTGGCGCAGTTCGCCGCGCGCAGCGGCGAAAACAGCTTCGAGGTGTTCAATCGCCGCGTGACCTCGCCGGAGGCGTTGGTCTTGCCGGTCGTGCATGATCGCCAGTATGCCGGCCCCGCCTGCGGCGCGCACGCGCTGGCCAGCGTGGTGAATTATTGGCGCGGCCCCGGTTCGCTGGACGGGGCGAGCTTGTTCCGCGAAACGCCGCCCGCGTCGCAGGCCGGCTATTCGATGGCGGAATTGCTGGCGCTTGCGCGCGCCAACGGACTGACCGCCAGTGCCGTGCGGCTCGATGCGGCGCATGTGATCCGCGAACTGGAAAGCGGCCGCCCCGTGCTCGTGCCGGTGCGTCTGCCCTCGATCTATGTGCAAAAGCGCGTGCTCCCGGGGGGCGAGGCGCCGGTGTTCGGCGTCGTGCGCAACAGCGTGATCTATCGTGCCAGCCGCGTCTCGGAATGGACCGATCTGGCCATGGTGGATCATTACCTCCTGGTGGTCGGCCATGACCAAAACCGCTTCATCGTGGTGGAGCCGGTGATGGGCTATCGCACCATCGCGGCCTCGCGCCTGGCCCGCTATCGCGAACATTTCGAGGATGCGGCCATCGTGTTTTCCGGCCCCCCGCGCGGGCGGGCGGGGGCGGTGAGCTAGCCGGCGTTGGCCCGGCGGATCGCTCTTTCCTTTGGCGCGCGCTGGCGCCTATGATGGAACCAGCCCGCCGCGGATTGGCCGTAAGTGGCGGGCGCAGGGCGCGCACGCACTCATGACGAAACCGATCGCCGCGACTAACGATTTCGTCGTCAAGTTCGCCAATGTGAACGGCTCTGGCTCCGCGAGCGCGAATGGCCTGTTCGCCAAAGTGGTCTTGCGCATGGGCGTGCCGGTGGGCGCGCGCAACATTTTTCCGTCCAACATCCAGGGCCTGCCTACGTGGTACGAGGTGCGCGTGTCGGAAGCCGGCTGGCTCGGCCGGCGCGGCGGCGTCGATCTCATGGTGGCGATGAACCCGCAGACCTGGGACGCCGACGTGAAAGGGATCGAGCCCGGCGGCTATCTGCTCTACGACAATTCAAAGCCGCTGCCGGCCGCCAAATTTCGCGATGACATCACCATTGTCGGCGCGCCGCTCACGGAACTGATCGCCGGCGAATTCGCCGATCCGCGCCAGCGGCAATTGTTCAAGAACATTTGCTATGTCGGCGTGATGGCGCAGCTTCTGGGCATCGAGCCCGATCTGGTGAAGCAGCTCCTCGGCGAGGAATTCAAAGGCAAGGACAAGCTGATCGCGCCGAATTTCAAAGCGTTTGAGCTGGGCCGCGCTTACGCGGAGAAGCACATCCCGCCCATCGGGCTCAAACTGCGTAAGTCGGATAAGGTGGGCGATCGCATTTTCGCGGAAGGCAACGACGCAGCCGCGCTTGGCGCGGTGTATGGCGGGGCCACGTTCTGCGCCTGGTATCCGATCACGCCCTCCACCTCGCTGGCGGAGAGCTTCCAGAAGTATTGCAGCGCGCTGCGCAAGGATCCCGACGGCAAAAACCGCTTCGCCATCGTGCAGGCCGAAGA
>CAZWQS010000235.1:0-3295 GCA_964635925.1 uncultured Terricaulis sp.
CCTGCGCGCCGCCGCCGAAGCGGCGGGCGCGACGCTCGTGCCGTTGTCGCGCAATCCGATCGATACGATCTGGGACGAGCGCCCGCCTGTCCCCGCCGCGCGCGTGGAGCCGCACCAAGAGCGCTTCACCGGCGAGAGCGCCGCTTCCAAGCGTCACCGGCTTGGCGACGCGCTGAAGGGCGAGAGCGCGGATGCGGTGGTGATCACCTCGCCCGCCTCGATCGCATGGCTGTTCAACGTGCGCGGCGGCGATGTGGCGCGCACGCCGCTGCCGCTGGGCGAGGCGATTTTGAAAAGCGACGGCCACGCCGACCTCTTTCTCGCGGAAGAAAAGGTGTCGCCCGAATTGAAGCAATGGCTTGGCAATGAGGTGTCCGTACGCCCCAGCGCCGATCTGGCGCCGGCGCTGCAGGCGCTTTCCGGCAAACGCGTGAGGCTTGATCCCTCGACCGCGAGCGCCTGGTATTTCGAGCAATTGAAAGGCGCTGGCGCCGAGATCGTGCGCGGGCAAGATCCGGTCGTGCTGCCGCGCGCGTGCAAGAACGCGGCGGAAGTGGAAGGCTCGCGCCAGGCGCACATCCGCGACGGCGCGGCCGTGGCGCGCTATCTGCACTGGCTGGCCACGGAAGCGCAAAGCGGCAAGGTGATGGAGATCGACGCCTGCCGGAAGCTGGAAGAATTCCGCCAAGCGACGGGTCAATTGAAAGACCTTTCGTTCGATTCCATTTCCGGCGCCGGCCCCAATGGCGCGATCGTGCATTATCGCGTCAGCACCAAGACCAACCGCAAGCTCGCGCGCGGTTCGCTGTTCCTGATCGATAGCGGCGGCCAATATCTCGACGGCACCACCGACATCACGCGGACGGTCGCGATCGGGCGCGCGACCAAGGAAATGAAGGATCGCTTCACGCGCGTGTTGAAAGGTCACATCGCGCTGGCGCGCGTGCGCTTCCCGAAAGGCACAACCGGCCATCAGCTCGATGCGTTGGCGCGCATGAGTCTGTGGGAGGCCGGCCTGGATTACGATCACGGCACCGGCCATGGCGTAGGCTCTTATCTGGGCGTGCATGAAGGCCCGCATCGCATCGCGAAATTCGTGAACACCCAACCGCTTGAGCCCGGCATGATCGTGTCGAACGAGCCGGGCTATTACAAAACCGGCGCGTACGGCATCCGCATCGAGAACTTGCAGGTCGTCACCTCCGCCGCCGACATTGAGGGCGGCGAACGGCCGATGCTGGGCTTTGAAACGCTAACCATGGCGCCGATCGCGCGCGATTTGATCTTGAAGCCGCTGCTCACCAAGGAAGAACTCGCCTGGCTCAACGCCTATCACGCCAAAGTCTGGGAAAAGACCGGGCCGCTGGTGGATGGCGAAGCCAAGACTTGGCTGGAGGCGGCGACCAAGCCGCTTTAGACGCGGCGCGCGGCGGGAGGGCGTTGCATGTTCGTGGGGCATTACGCAGCGGCGATGGCCGCGAAAGCGATCGAACCGAAAGCGCCAATGTGGACGCTGGCGGCGGCCGCTCAACTCGTCGATATCGGCTGGTCTGCATTCATCGTCGCCGGCATTGAGCGCGCCAGCGTCGACCCTTCCCTGCCCGGCTCAGCCCTGGTGCTTGAGCACATGCCTTGGACGCATTCGCTGCCGATGGCGTTCGCGTGGGCGATCGGCGCGGCGCTGCTGGTGAAGCTGCTGCTGCGCCTGCCCGTGTGGGCGAGCGCGATAGTGGGCCTCACGGTGCTCTCGCATTGGGGGCTCGATTGGCTCGTGCATCGGCCCGACCTTGAGCTCTGGATCGGCGGCCCGCGCGTGGGCTTGGCGCTATGGAATTATCCCGTGCCGGAGCAAGCGATCGAGATCGGTTTGCTTGCCGTATGCGGCGGCGCGTGGATCGCCAGCCGCAAGACGCTGGGGCGCTTGGCGTGGCCGGCGATCGTGTTCATCGCGGGGCTTGTCGCGCTGCAAATCATAGCGATGCTGTCGCCGCAGCCGGCGGGGCCGCTGGGCGCTGAAAGCGGCGTGACGATCCTTGCGATTTATCTTGTTGTCGCGGCGCTGGCGGGGCTGACGGATTTGCGCGGCAAAGCGCGTTAAGCGCTAAGCGCGATCCAGGCGTCTTCATCGATCACTTTGACGCCGAGCTTCTCGGCTTCGGCGAGCTTCGAACCCGCGCCGGGGCCGGCGACGACGAGATCGGTTTTCTTGGAGACGCTGCCCGAGACCTTCGCGCCCAATGCAATTGCACGCGCCTTGGCTTCGTCGCGCGTCATTTTCTCCAGCGCGCCGGTGAACACGATGGTTTGGCCCGCGACTTTGGAGGCGGTCGCCGCGCGCGGCTGATCCTGCACGCGCACGTGCTTCAGCAAGCGCTTCAGCGCGTCGGTGTTGTGCGGCTCTGCGAAAAAATCCACCAAATGATCGGCGGCGACGGGGCCAATTCCGTCGATGCGTGCGAGGTCGAGATAATCGTCGCCAGGCGCTGCTTTCGCGGCGGCTTTGATGGCGGCGACGGCCTCGGCGAGCGAACCGAAAGCCTCAATCAAGCCGCTCCAAGCCTTGCTGGTAACGCCCCTGATTTTCGGCGGCTCTTCCGCGTCGAAAAGATCGGCCTTCGGCGCTTTCAGGCCGTCCGCCGCCGCAATCAGCGCCGCACGCGCGCCATCGCCTACGCCATCGATGCGCGTGAGCGCCTTGTAGGCCTCGCCGGCTGGTTTTTTTGCAGCGCGCCGCACCGCATCCTCAAACGCCGCCCAACTTTCAAAGCGGCGCGCGATCACGCCAGCGGTGGTTTCGCCGATGTCGCGGATGCCGAGGCCGTAGAGAAAGCGCGCGAACTCGGGCTCGCGGCGCGCATCGATGGAGGCCAGCAGGTTCGCGACGCTCTTTTCGCCGTAGCCGTCGCGCGTCATCAATTCGTCGCGGTGGTCAGCGAGGCGGAAAATATCCGCCGGCTCCTTCACCCAGCCGAAGTCGTAGAATTCCTCGATCTGCTTGGCGCCCAGGCCCTCAATGTCCATCGCGCGGCGCGCGACAAAATGGATCAGGCGCTCCACCGCTTGGGCGGGGCAATTAAGCCCCCCGGTGCAGCGGGCGATGACGCCCTCCTCGCCCGGCTCCAGTTCGCGCGCGACGTGGCTGCCGCAGACGGGGCATGTTTCGGGAAAGACGTACTTGCGCGCGCCCTTGGTGCGCTTTTCCAAAAGCACGTCGACGATCTGCGGAATCACGTCGCCGGCGCGCTGCACCACGACCGTATCGCCAATGCGCAGATCCTTACCGCCGCGGATCGGC
>CAZWQS010000236.1:0-3153 GCA_964635925.1 uncultured Terricaulis sp.
GCGGCGCGCATCGCCGACGATGTAGTCTTTCTGCGCGACGATCGCGGTGCTTGCGGGGCTTATGCGCCAGGGCCGATGTCCTACATAGGAGCCAACGCCGGTGTAAGGATACACCAGCATCGTCGCCGCTAGCCCCGCCAGCGGCTCTTCCGGCAAATCACTCAAGCCCGTCGCGCGCGCCATCTCTGCGCCGCTGCGCAGATTGAGCGCATCGAGGATTGTCCACCCGCCATGGCTCCAGCCGATCGCCGCGAAGCGCGCCGCATCGGCCCAAGCCTGCGCGCGCGCCCATGCCATCGCCGCGTAAAGATCGCCTGCGCGCTCGCGCCCGTGCAGTCGTGCGCCGGTGCACACGGTGGCGTACGCCGTCATCTGGCTGATGCGGCGATGGCCGTAGGAATTGATGTTCACCACCGCCGCGCCGGCCTCCACCGCCACGCGCGTCATCTCGTCGAGGAAAGGCCGCGGCCCGCCGCAGCCATGCAGCATGAACACAACCGGGAAGGGGCCTTCGCCTTCGGGCCGCGTCAGCGTCCAATGCGGCTCAAGCGCGGCGATGCGCTGATCCAAGGTTTCGGCGGCAAGGCTCGGCACTGGCGTAACCAACCACGACATTGCGACGAACGCCATGGCCAGGAGCCAATTCCAGCCCTGGCGCCTGCGCGCGCGCTGGGCCATGCTGGGTGAAACGCCGCACATCGGGCCGGAGCTTAATCCATGAGGATCGCCGCACAACTCGCCATGGCCGCGCTCGTTGCGCTCGCCGCCTGCAACCGCGCGCCTGAACCGCCGACGGCGGATGTCGCCGACCAGCGCCAGGCCGAAGTCGCCGCCGCCGTGGCTGAGCACGAACGCCGTTTCTCTGAAGCCGCCGAACCCGCCAGCGCCGATGCCGCTAGCGCCTACCAATTCCAATTCACCGGCCTCTGGACTGAGCGCGTGCCGATGACGGCGTTTCAAGGCGAAGTGGTGCTGGTGGTGAACACCGCCTCCGAATGCGGCTTCACGCCTCAATATGAGGGGCTGCAGCAGATTTTCGGCGAGTATCACGATCGCGGCTTTGAAGTGCTCGGCGTGCCGTCAAACAATTTCAACGGGCAGGAGCCCGGCAGCGCCGAGCAAATCCAGGAATTCTGCACGCTGAATTACGGCGTCACATTCCCGATGGCGGGCAAAACCGAAGTGATCGGCGCCGATCGCCATCCCTTCTACGCCTGGGCCGAAGCGCAGATCGGCGAAAGCGCCGTGCCCGGCTGGAATTTCCACAAAATCCTGATCGGCCGCGACGGCCGCGTCATCGCCGCCTTCAACACGCGCACGGAGCCGACAAGCGATGAGCTGCGCGCGGCGATCGAAGGCGCGTTGGGGAGTTAGTGCCTAAAGTGCCGCATTCCGGTGAACACCATGGCGACGCCCGCTTCGTCCGCCGCTTTGATCACTTCGTCATCGCGAATCGATCCGCCGGGCTGGATCACGCTGGTCGCGCCGGCTTCCACCGCTTGCAGCAACCCGTCAGGGAAGGGAAAGAAGGCGTCGGACGCGCACGCTGAGCCATCGGCCAGCGAGCCGCTCTTCTTCGCCATTTCCGCCGCTTCCTTCGCGCGCAGCGCCGCGATCCGCGCGCTGTCGCGCCGGTTCATCTGGCCCGCGCCGATGCCGGCGGTTTGCCCATCGCGCGCATAGACGATCGCGTTCGATTTCACGTGCTTGCATACGGTGAAGGCGAACAGCATGTCGCGCAATTGCGCCTCGCTCGGCGCCTTCTTGGTGACGACCTTCAAATCCGCCGCCGTGATACGTCCAATATCGCGATCCTGCACCAGAAAGCCGCCCGCCAACGTCTTGAACGTCAGCGCGCGTTGGCCCGGATCGGGCAGGCCGCCCGTCACCAGCAGGCGCAAATTCTTCTTCTTCGCGAACACCGCGATCGCATCTTCATCCGCCTCCGGCGCGATCACCACCTCGGTGAAAATCTCGATCATGCGCTCGGCGGCGGCTTTATCCAGCTTGCGGTTCACCGCGATGATGCCGCCAAACGCCGAAACCGGATCGCACTCCAGCGCCCGCGCATACGCTTCGCTCAAATCCGCGCCCAACGCCACGCCGCACGGATTGGCGTGCTTGATGATCGCCACAGCCGCACTTTGCGTCGGATCAAACTCGGCGACCAATTCAAACGCCGCGTCCGTATCGTTCAGATTGTTGTAGGAGAGTTCCTTGCCTTGGAGCTGCTTGGCCGTCGCCACGCCGAAGCGTCTTTCCTCGTTCGTGTAGAACGCCGCGCCTTGGTGGCTGTTTTCGCCGTAGCGCAAGGTCTGCTTCAGCTTGCCGCCAAACGCGCGCCACGTCGGGGCGCTTTCTTCGAGCTGCGCAGCGTACCAGGCCGAGATCGCCGCATCGTAAGCGCCGGTGCGCGCGAACGCTTTGGCCGAGAGCTTCTTGCGTAGCGCCAGCGTCGTGCCGCCATGCGCCTTCGCTTCCGCGAGGATGGCTTCCATATCCTCCGCGTCGGTCGCCACGGCGATGAAGCCGTAATTCTTCGCCGCCGCGCGGATCATGGCGGGGCCGCCGATATCGATGTTTTCGATGCAAGTCTCAAAGTCCGCGCCGCGCGCGACCGTGGCCTCGAACGGATAGAGGTTCACGTAGAGCACGTCGAACGCCTCGATGCCGTGCGCCTTCATCGCCGCCGCGTGCTCGGCGTTGTCGCGGAGCGCCAGCAAGCCGCCATGCACTTTCGGGTGCAGCGTCTTCACCCGCCCGTCCATCATTTCCGGAAACCCGGTGACGGCGGAAACATCCGCCACCTTCAGCCCGGCATCCGCGATCGCCTTCTGCGTGCCGCCGGTAGAGACCAAAGCCGCGCCCAAATCGGCCAGCGTCTTGGCGTGCTCGATCAGCCCGGTTTTGTCGGAAACGGAAATGAGCGCGCGTTTGATGGGGAGGATGTCTGTCATGCAATCGGTTCCGAATGAGGCGCCACCCCCTCCCCGCGTGGGGAGGGGGCAGGGGGTGGGGTGAACCACCGCGTTTGAGGAATCAAGCTGCGCGCAGTGTCGCGCCACGAAACGTCGTCGCAAGTGCGCCAAGTGCTGCAAACGTCGCGCGTCACCCCGCCCCCAACCCCCTCCCCTCAAGGGGAGGGGGCTATTG
>CAZWQS010000237.1:0-3152 GCA_964635925.1 uncultured Terricaulis sp.
GCGATGAAATGCACGCTGTTCAGCGCTTCGCCTTCTGTCCAATCCTCATCGAACAATTCGGTGTTGACGATGCGCGCGGGCGTTTCGATCTCGCGATACACGCCGCCCATGCCCATGTCGCCGCGCGTGGCGGAGCGCCAGACATAGCGAAAGCGCCCGCCGACGCGGAAATCGATCTGGCACTCGGCCATTCGCCATTCTTCCGGCCCCCAGAGCCAGCGTTTCACCAGCTCAGGATTGGAATGACATTCAAACACCAACGCACGCGGCGCATCGAAGCTGCGCTCCACCACGATCTCGCGATCGCCTTGCAGAGTCATGGTGAGATCGCCGATCTTCTTCATGACACGACCGCCTTTTCCAGATCGGCGATGACGATCTTTTGCATCTTCAGCATCGCCTGCAGCACGCGTTGCGCGCGCTCGCGATCAGGATCGCCGAGCAGGCGCCCAAGCGTTTTCGGGATCACTTGCCAGGACACGCCGAACTTATCCTTCAGCCAGCCGCACTGGCCTTCCGCGCCGCCGTTCGCGGTCAGCGCGTTCCAATAATAATCGACCTCATCCTGCGTCTCGGCGCTGATGAAGAACGACACGGCTTCGTTGAATTTGAAATTCGGACCGCCATTGAGGCCCATGAAACGCTGGCCCTCGATCTCGAACTCCGCGCTCATTGGGTTTTGCGAAATAACGTGCGTTTTGAACACGCCGGAATAGAATTGCACCGCCTCTTCGAGATTGCCGTCAAACCAGAGGAACGGCGTGATTGTCGTCGCCATGGCGTCTCACCCTTCTGTTTTTGGTGTTTTCGATTTGAGCTCTTCCAGCAGCGCATCGAGGCGCGCGTAATTCGCCTCCCAGATTTTCCGATACCGCTCGAGCCACTCGACCGCTTCGTTGAGCGCGCCGGCCTCCATGCGCCGGGGGCGGCGCTGGGCGTCCACGCCCACGCTGATGAGGCCGGCGCGCTCCAGCACTTTGAGGTGCTTGGAGATGGCCGGCTGGCTCATGGCGAAGGGCTCGGCCAGTTCGCTGACCGTGGCCTCCCCTGTGGCCAGACGCGCCAGGATGGCGCGCCGGGTGGGGTCGGCGAGGGCGGCGAAGGTGGCGTCGAGGGCGGCGGGCGTCATGAATATCCAAAAGGTTATAGAACACATTGGTTATGTATGGAAGGCCCGCCGGCGTCAAGCCCGCCTTGCGCGACTCCGCCGCCGCGGCCTAAGCCGGCGCGGCCATGATCCATTGGACAAACGTGCGCGGGCGGCTCGACCGGGTTCCGGCCCTGGCTTGGGCGGCAGGGGGCCTGGCCGCGATTGCCGCGCTGATGGCGTTCGCCTCCAGCCCTGCGGCGGCGTTCCTGATGGTGCTGGCGGCGGGCGCCTGTTTCTGGGCCGCGCGCGAGGCGCGGCGCTTCGTCATTCCCGAACGCGACGAGCAGATTGAAATCGTCGGCCTCGCCGAACTCGCGCCGCTGCTGGAAGCGCTGCCCGATCCGGCGCTGCTGGTGGATGCGGAGGGGCGCATTGTCAGCTCCAACGCCGCCGCGCGCCGGCAGATGCAGTTTGAAGCGCGCGGGCAATTCCTCACCTCGATCCTGCGCCATCCCGACGTGCTGGAGGGCGTGCAGGCCGCGCTGCATGACAGCGCCACGCGCGTGGTGGAGTATGAAACCTCGACCCAGGTGGAGCGCCACACGCGCTGCACCATCGCGCCGGTGGCCTGGGGCGCCGATCGCGCGGCGATGCTGGTGTTTCACGATCAAACCGCGCGCATCAGCACCGAGCGCATGCGCGCCGATTTTCTCGCCAACGCCAGTCACGAGCTGCGCACCCCGCTCGCCTCGCTCACGCTGCTGATTGAGACCATCGCCGGCCCCGCGCGCGACGACGCGGCTGGGCGCGAGCGCTTTCTCAAGATGATGCAGCTCCAGGCCGAGCGCATGCGCCGCCTGATCGACGATCTGCTCTCGCTCTCGCGCATCGAGCTGGATGAGCACGTGCCGCCCTCCGATCGCGCCGATCTCGCCGGCGTGGTGCGCGAGGTGGCCGATACGATGGCCGAGGTGCTGCGCGAAAAGCAGGTGAGCCTCGAACTCAAACTGCCGCCCGGCCCCGTCCGCGTGGTGGGCGAGCGCTTCCAACTCGCGCAGGTGGCGCAGAACTTGATCGACAACGCCGTAAAATATTCCAAGCCCGGCCAGAGCGTCGTCATGGAGGTGGCCGCGGGCGGCGACCGGGACGAGGTGATGGCCGAGGCCGGCCGGCGCTGGGAGGGGGCGGGGCGGATCGCGCTGCTGACCCCGGCGGCGGCGGCCAATCGCTCCTATGCGTTTGTTCGGGTGGAGGATTCCGGCCAGGGCATCGATCAGCGCTTCCTGCCGCGCCTGGGCGAGCGCTTTTTCCGCGTCGAGCGCGAGATGGGCGATGAGCGCGGCGGCACGGGGCTGGGCCTGGCCATCGTTAAGCACATCGTCAACCGCCACCGCGGCGGGCTCCTGGTCGAAAGCCAGCCGGGGCGGGGCACGGCGATCGCGGCCTATGTCGAATTGGCGGGGGAGGGCTGAGAATGCGCATGGCCGTTGTCACGTCAGTGTCATCAAACCTCGCTAGCAGCTTGCCTGAAAAGGTGGGGCCGCTTGCCGGCCGCGCACTGAACCGATGGGGTCGGGCATGCAATTCTCTTCCGCCGGCGCCGAGCGCGCGCCGGGCCCCGGCCTCGCCGCCCCGGCCGTGCGCATGAGCGCGGGCGTGCTGACCGCCGGCGCCGCCAAGGTGGCCGCGCGCGACATCAACGTCTTCTACGGCGACAAGCAGGCGCTGTTTGACGTCTCGCTCGACATTCCCGATCGCGCCGTCACCGCCTTCATCGGCCCCTCGGGTTGCGGCAAGACCACGTTCCTGCGCTGCATCAACCGCATGAACGATACGATCGACAATTGCCGCGTCTCCGGCTCGCTGCAGATCGAGGGCAAGGAAGCCTACGCCAAGAATGTCGACCCTGTCGTGCTGCGCACGCGCGTCGGCATGGTGTTTCAGAAGCCGAACCCGTTTCCGAAATCGATCTACGACAATGTGGCCTACGGCCCCCGCATCCACGGCATGGCCAAGAACAAGGCCGGGGCAAGCTGACCACGCGCGCGCTGGTGGAACCCAA
>CAZWQS010000238.1:0-3147 GCA_964635925.1 uncultured Terricaulis sp.
GGGGTGGACATCAGCGAGCCGTAGACGCCGCCATTGCTGATCGTGAACGTGGCGCCTTGCAGGTCTTCCAGCTTCAGATGGCCGTCGCGCGCCTTGACGCCCAGTTCGCCGATTTCGCGCTCAATCTCGGCCATGGACTTGTGGTCCGCATCGCGCACCACCGGCACGACGAGGCCGCGATCGGTGCCGACAGCGATGCCGATGTCGTAGAAATTCTTGTAGATGATGTCGTCGCCGTCGATCTCGGCGTTGACGTTGGGAATTTCCTTCAGAGCGGCGATGCACGCTTTCACGAAGAAGGACATGAAGCCCAGCTTCACGCCATGCTTGCGCTCAAAACTATCCTTATACTTGTTGCGCGCGGCCATGATGGCGGACATGTCCGCCTCATTGAACGTGGTCAGCATCGCGGCGTTGTTTTGTGCTTCCTTCAGGCGGCGCGCGATGGTGCGGCGCAGGCGAGTCATCGGCACGCGCTCCTCGCGGTCGCCGATCACGCGCGCTTGCAGCGGGGGATGGGCCGGCGCGGATTGCGCTTGCGGGGCGCGGTTTTCGATGATGGCCAGAGCGTCAGCCTTGGTGACGCGCCCATCCTTGCCCGAGCCCGTCGCGCCGGAGAGATCCATGTTGTTTTCAGCGGCGATGCGCTGCACCGAGGGCGGGTTCTGCGCGCCGGCGGCGGGCGCAGGCTTGGCCGCTTGCGGCGCAGGCGCGGCTTTCGGCGCTTCGGCCTTCGGCGCGGCGGGGGCGGCGCCGGCGGCGCCCAGGCGCCCCAGCAGCGCGCCGATGCCCACCGTGTCGCCTTCGGCGGCGACGATTTCCGAGAGCGTGCCCGCCTCCGGCGCGGAGACCTCGACCGAAACCTTGTCGGTTTCCAGTTCGACCAGCGTCTCGTCCTTCTTCACGGCGTCACCGGCTTTTTTCAGCCACTTGGCGACGGTCGCTTCGGTGACGCTTTCGCCCAAGGTTGGCACAACGATATCGGTCACGTTCTTTTCTCCGTGCGCAGCGCGCGTGTGATTAGCCCAGCGCGTCCTCAAGCAGCGCTTCGAGTTCTTTCAGGTGTTTCGACATCAGGCCGGCCGCCGTCGAGGCCGTGGCCGGGCGCCCGGCGTAGCGTACGCGCTTGGCCTTCACATCGAGCTTGTCGAGCGTGAGTTCGAGCCACGGGTCTGCGAAGGTCCAGCCGCCCATGTTCTTGGGCTCTTCCTGGCACCAGACGATCTCCGCGTTCGGAAAACGCGCGAGCTCGGTCATGATCGATTTCATCGGCCAAGGATAGAATTGCTCAAGGCGCAGCAGATAGACATCATCGCGCCCGCGCTTCTCACGCTCATCCAGCAGATCATAATAGACCTTGCCCGCGCTGATCACGACGCGCTTGATCTCGCTGTCGCCCTTCAATTTGATGGCGGTGGCGCCATTGTTGAGCTGCGCATCATCCCACAGCACGCGGTGGAACGAGGAGCCGGGGCCGAATTCGTCCAGCGTCGACACCGCTTTCTTGTGACGCAGCAGCGATTTGGGCGTGAACACGATCAACGGCTTGCGGAAATCGCGGTGCATCTGGCGACGGAGCACGTGGAAATAATTGGCCGGCGTGGTGCAATTCACCACCTGCATGTTGTCTTCCGCGCATTGCTGCAAGAAGCGCTCGATGCGGGCGGACGAGTGCTCAGGCCCCTGCCCTTCGTAGCCGTGCGGCAGCAGCATGACGAGGCCGGACATGCGCAGCCATTTGCGCTCGCCCGAAGAGATGAATTGATCGATCACCACTTGGGCGCCGTTCACGAAATCGCCGAACTGCGCTTCCCACAGCGTCAGCGTTTTCGGATCGGCCAGCGTGTAGCCGTATTCGAAGCCCAGCACCGCCTCTTCGGAAAGCAGCGAGTCGATCACCTCGTAGTGCGCCTGCTCGACATGCAGATTGTTGAGCGGGGTGTAGCGCGCCTCGGTGTTCTGATCCACGAAATGCGAGTGGCGCTGCGAGAACGTGCCGCGGCAGCTATCCTGCCCCGAGAGGCGCACGTGGAAGCCTTCGTCGAGCAAGGTGGCGAACGCCAAATGCTCGCCCAGCGCCCAATCGATATCGCGCCGTTCGTCAATCGCCTTGCGGCGAGCTTCGACCACGCGCTGCACGGTTTTGTGCATGGCGAAATCGCGCGGAATGTCGGTGATGCGCCGGCCCAAAGCGGTGAGCCGATCGAGATCGACCTCGGTTTTGCCGCGGCGATCATCGTCTTCCGGCAAGCCAAAGCCCGCCCACACCCCATCCAGCCAATCGGCCTTATTGACCTTGAACGCTTTGCCGGCGTCGAATTCGACATCGAGGAATTGGTTGAACTCCCCGCTCCAGCCGTCCAGCTCGCCCTGGCTGATCACGCCTTCTTCGATCAGGCGCTTTGAATAGATTTCCAGCGTGGTCGGCTGATCCTTGATGCGCCGATACATGATCGGCTGCGTCATGGTGGGGTCATCGCCTTCGTTGTGGCCGTAGCGGCGATAGCAGAACATGTCGATAACGACATCTTTGCCGAAAATCTGGCGATATTCGGTGGCGACCTTCGCCGCGAACACCACTGCTTCGGGGTCGTCCCCGTTCACGTGGAAGATCGGCGCCTGCACCATGAGCGCGACGTCGCTCGGATACGGGCTTGAACGCGAATAATGCGGCGCGGTGGTGAAGCCGATCTGGTTGTTGATGATGAAATGCATGGTGCCGCCGGTGCGGTACCCGCGCAGGCCCGAGAGCGCGAAACACTCGGCCACCACGCCCTGCCCCGCAAACGCGGCGTCGCCATGGATCAAAAGCGGCATCACGCGCGCGCGCAGTTTTTGCAGCGCATCGCCTTCCTCATCCCACGTCGCGCGCTTGTTGCCCAGCACGACGGTGTTGACGATTTCAAGGTGCGAGGGGTAGGCCGTGAGCGAAAGGTGCACGTTGTTGCCGTCGAACGCGCGGTCGCTCGATGCGCCGAGGTGATATTTCACATCGCCCGAGCCCAGCACGTCATCCGGCTGCGCCGAGCCGCCCTGGAATTCGTGGAAAATCGCCTGGTAGGGCTTACCCATCACGGCGGCGAGCACGTTGAGGCGCCCGCGGTGGGCCATGCCGAGCACGATCTCTTCAACGCCCATGGCGCCGCC
>CAZWQS010000239.1:0-3099 GCA_964635925.1 uncultured Terricaulis sp.
TATCGAGTTTCATCGGAGCCCTCACTCAGCCGCCGCTTGAACGATGCCGGCAGGCTTCGGCGCTTCTTTCGGCAGATCGGCCTTCACCGCATCGCGCACTTCAACCCACGAGCCTTCAGCGCCGGGCACGGCGCCGCGGACAAACAAAAGCCCGCGCTTTGCATCAACGCGGACGATTTGCAGATTTTGCGTGGTGACGCGTTCGTCGCCCAGATGGCCGGCCATCTTCTTGCCTTTGAAGACCTTGCCCGGATCCTGACGCTGGCCGGTGGAGCCGTGCGCGCGGTGCGTGATCGAGACGCCGTGCGTGGCGCGCATGCCGCCGAAATTCCAGCGCTTCATGGCGCCGGCGAAGCCCTTGCCGATCGAAACGCCCGAAACGTCGACCTTCTGGCCCGGCACGAAATGGTCCGCCGAAATCTCCGCGCCAACCGGCAGCAGGCTGTCGGCGCTCACGCGGAATTCGCGCACGATCTCTTTCGGCTCGACATTGGCGCGGGCGAATTGCCCGCGATCGGCCTGGCTCTTGTTCTTCGCTTTGGCGGCGCCGGCGCCCAGCACGACGGCGGAATAGCCGTCGCCCTTCGCTTCACGCGCGGGCGGCGCCTGCTTTTCGTTTTTGCGCGACTTCTTCGGCTTCAGCGCGACATCTTCACCGGCGGCGTTCTTGAACGCTTCGGCTTCGACAGTGCGGCGGCCGACGACTTGACAGCCTTCAAGATCGAGCACGGTGCACGGCACGTGCGCGCCGTCGTCGGCGAACACGCGCATCATGCCGACCTTGCGGGCGATAACGCCTGTGCGGCGCGATTTTTCAGCTTCAGCCATCTAGCTTACCCGAGCACTTGAATTTGCACGTCAACGCCGGCTGAGAGATCGAGCTTCATCAGCGCATCGACCGTTTGCGGCGTGGGTTGAACGATGTCGAGCACGCGCTTGTGCGTGCGGATTTCAAACTGCTCGCGGCTGGTTTTGTCGATGTGGGGCGAGCGGTTGACGGTGAACTTTTCAGTGCGCGTCGGCAGCGGCACGGGGCCGATCACGGTCGCGCCGGTGCGCTTCGCCGTCGACACGATCTCCTTGGCCGAAAGATCGAGCGTGCGGTGATCAAAGGCTTTCAGCCTGATCCGGATATTTTGCTGCATCATTGCGCAATATTCCCAAACTCATGCGCCGCCTTCGCGGCCCAAGACGCAAAACACGACGGCGCGGATTTTTCCGCGCCGACGAATTTTGCGCCGCTTCAAGCGGCGTCAGCTTCAACGGGAGATTCGCAAAAACCACGACCGGACGGAGCCCCTCGGGCTCCGCGCCTCAAACCCTTTATTTCTGCGCAATTTTGCGCTCGGGATCGAAGGTCGCGAACATTGCGAACCGCGTCTAAGCAAAGCTTACGGCCGGCTCGAAGGGCGGTCAGATACAGGCGCTGAGGGGGTGCGTCAAGGCTCGTTTGTGAGGGGATTTGCCGCGCGCGCCGCCCCCGTCACTGGCCGATCCGCACCGAGCCCGAGCCGCGCGCCTCCTGGCGCACGCTGCCGCTGACCGATTGGACCCGCACATCGCCGGAGCCGAAGATTTCAGCATCGAGTTCGCCGACCGCCACCGGTGCGTCCACATCGCCCGAGCCGAAGATGGAGACCACCAGCCGTTCGGTCGGGGCCGCCAAACGCACCTGGCCCGAGCCAAAGAGCTCAATGTCGGCTTGGGTTACCGCACCGGCGAGCACTTCCAGCGAGCCAGAGCCGCGATTGTCCATGCTGAGCGAACCGGTCAGATTGGCGATGCTCACCCCGCCGGAACCATTCACCTCGGCGTTGGCGCCGGCGCGAACGGTCTCGACCCGTACTTCGCCCGAGCCGTTGAGGTCAATCAGCGCCTCCCCGGCGCCGGCGACCACGATCTGGCCCGAGCCGTTCAGATCAATTTTGGCCTCGTTGGCGACATCGGCGGCTTTGGCGTGGGCGCAGCCGTTCACATCGAGTGTGAGGTCGTTGGTCGCGCCAATTTCGGCGCGCCCCGCCCCGGTTAGGCTCAAATCCAGGTCGCGCGGGGCGCGGATCGTGATGAGCGGCATTTGTTCGTGCGCCACGAAGCCGTAGCCGCGCAGATCAGCGCCCTCATCCGTGCAGGTCCCGATGCGGCCCCGCAGGCGCCCGTCCACCGTCAAACGGCCGTCCGAGAGGCTGATTTCGGGGGTAGGCGCCCCGCCTGGATTGTCGATCTCGATGGACACGTCGGGGCGGTCCTCGGTCTGGACGACCACGCGCGCGGCGACATGGCGAAGGCGGATGGAGCCAGCCTGGTAGGCTTGCGCCGCCACCTGCGCGGGCGCGAGTTCGACCAGTTCAGACGAGCCGATCCTCTCGTCGCCGTCCACATTGAAATGGAGCCCCCAGCGCCCGTTGTCATGGTCGCCGAAAATGGCGCCCAGCGCGAAAATCGACGCCACAACAATCGCGGCCACGAACACAAAGCGTTCCATCCATCTCTCCCTCGGCCCGGCTCCGGCCCTTTACCACCAGATGCGCCTGGGCGCCCGTGCAGATGCAGGCGGCCTAACGGTCCCCAGCACGCGCGGCGGCGGCCTCGATGCGCCGGGAGGCCCGCTCAAGCGCTTCCTCCACCTCGGCCATCGCCGCTTCTACGCGGGCGTCGATCGCGGCTTCATCGCCCGCTTGGACATCCGCCAACTCGACCTCAAGGCCGGCGAGCTCGATTTCGACCTCGGCCATCGCGGCGTTGATTTCCGCTTCCAGCGCCTGCGCTTCATCGGCGCCGAGCTGGCTGCGGCGCACAGCCGCCATCGCGCGCTCGAGGGCGGCGTCCACGCTGGCTTCGATCTCGGCGGCGTCGACGCGCCCATGCGCGCGGGCTTGCCCAGCCAGGGCCGCGCTGCTGGCGCTGAGCGCCAAGGCCGCAATGATCAGACTGCGCATGACATGCCTCCCTCGCCCGACGCGGGCGCTTAAAACGGAGGATGCCGGAAAAGGCGGCGCTGGATGCAAAAAGGGCCGCCTTTGCGGGCGGCCCTTCAAGATTTGCCTGGTTTGGCGACTATTCGAGGATCTTCGCCACGACGCCCGAACCGACCGTGCGGCC
>CAZWQS010000240.1:0-3024 GCA_964635925.1 uncultured Terricaulis sp.
GGTTTTCCTTGTAGAGCTGCACAAACACTTTCAGCACCGCCGCTGAAAGCCCTTCATCCATGGTGAAGCGTTCGCGGCTCCAATCGCAGCTCGCGCCAAGACGGCGGAGCTGCGTCAAGATCATGCCGCCGCTTTCTTCCTTCCAGGCCCAGACGCGCTTGATGAATTCCTCGCGCCCCAGCGTGCGGCGATCTTCATTGCCGGTCTCGGCCAGCTTGCGCTCCACCACCATCTGCGTGGCGATGCCGGCGTGATCCATGCCTGGCTGCCACAGCACGCTCTTGCCGCGCAGCCGCTCAAAGCGAACCAGCACGTCCTGCAGCGTATTGTTGAGCGCGTGCCCGATATGCAGCGACCCCGTGACGTTGGGCGGGGGGATGACGATGCAGAACGGATCCGCCGCGGGATCGCTCTTGGGCTTGAACGCGCCGGATTTTTCCCAAGCCTCGCTCCAGCGCGGCTCAACGGCTTTCGGATTAAAGGTCGTCTCGATCATTGCCCTGCGCGTATAGCAGGGCGAAGGCGCAAATTGCGAGACGCCATCTCGCGGGCGCACACACGCTTCCCCGCCAAGCCCCGACCTTGAGCCGGTCGCGAGCGGGGGCCCAGGGCCAAGCTCGCGCCTATTGCCCTGGGCGCCGCTCTCAGACTCGGCTTTCGCGCGCGTTCGACGGGGAAGCGCGCGCAAAAAAAAGCGGCCCGATTTGCGCCGGGCCGCTTTCAAATGACTTGAAGCCGTTTTACCGCGCCAGGCGGGCGATCCGCTCCAGCTCGGCCTCCACGCGGGCCTCGACGATGGCCGGCAGATTATGGTCGAGCCATTCTTTCAGCATCGGCTTCAGCAGTTCGCGCACCACGCCTTCCACGGTCTGGCCCGGCGTGTCGGCAACGCGCAGCGTGCCCGCCAGGCGCGCCATCGCGCCGGCGGCGGCGGAGGCGGTGGGCGGCGAGATGATGGTTTCGGGCGTCACAGGCGCCGCGGGCGCCGCCGCTTCCGTGGCGGGCGCGCGCGGGGCGGGGCGCGGCGGGGGCGGCGCTTCTTCAACCGCCGGCTCCACCGCTTCGAACACGATGTCGTCTTCCGTCTGCGGCGCGGCGGCCGCGGGCTCCTGCGCCTGCTCGGTCAAATCCAGCACCGGCTCCGCCGGCGCCTGCTCTTCCTCCGAGATGATGCGTCGGATCGACGCCAAAATCTCTTCCATGGAAGGTTCGGCTTGCGGATCTTGCAGCGCCATTTGTGTGCCTCGCCAATGCCAAGTTCGAGTCGTGCGACTCGAAGGTTATTGATCGCGATGATTCCCGTCCATGATGCGCGCACGCGGAATCAGCACTGAATTCAGCGCTGATGCTTGGGCGGGATCGAATAAGGGAACGTTAACAGACGGAGAGGCGCAGTCGTTGCGCGCACGCAGCGTTTAGAACGCGAACGCGGGCGGCTTAACCAAGCCGGGCGCGATCGGCGGGGCGGCGTCAAACGCAACGCGATAGGCGATGGTTTCGCCGCTCTTGGTGTAGATTCGCGCCGAACCGGCCGCGCCCTGGCGCACGATCACGCCAAGGCGCCCGCGCGGCGCAAGCTGCGCCAGCCACGCCTCCGGCACGATCTCGGCCGAGCCGTTCAGCATAATGACGTCATAGGGCGCGCCATCGGCCCAGCCGTCGATCGCCGTGGTGGACACTGTCTGCACATTGGCGACGCCCGCCGATTCCAGCGCCGCGCGCGCGGCGAACGAAAGCTCCGGATCGGGATCAAGCGTCACGACCTCCTTGCAGCACGCCGCCAGCACCGCCGCGCCGTAGCCGGTGGCGCCAGCGATTTCGAGCCCGCGCTCCCCGCCCTCTGCGCCCAGCGCGTGGATCAGCTTGGCCAGATCGCGCGGGCGCATCAGCGTGCGCCCCGGCGCGACCTCCAGTTCGAGATCGCCGTACGCCAGCGTTTTCTTATGCGCCGGCGCGAAGCGTTCGCGCGGCAGCGTGCGCATGGCGCCCAGAATGCGCGGATCCGTCACGTCATTGGTGCGGACCTGGCTTTCGACCATCTGATCGCGGGCTTGCGCGAAATCCATGCGGCTATCCCTCTTCAGCGCCCCGGTTAAGCCGCCCCGGCGCGCCGGGCAAGCGCCCTACCGGCACATCTTGTCGCGCCCAAGGTCGAAATGCAGGTGGTCGCGGTGGGCGCGGTTATAGTCGGGAGAGAGCACGGCCTGGAAATGATCGCAGGCCCCGTCCCGCACCGCCCGCAGGAAGGCCCTCTCGTCCGCTCGGCCGCGCCAGCCGCCCAGCACCTTGATTTCGCGCCCGTCCGCCAACGTGAAGCCGCCGATGTCGGCGGCGTTGGCGCGGGCGTGCTCGCTCATGCGCCGGTCCCGCCGCCCGGCGACGGGCCGGCACGCATAGACCGACCCCGCGAGATTGATCCGCGCCACCGCCTGGCCGAGGTGCGCTTCCGCCGCCGGCGCCACCACATCGCGCTCCCAAAGCGCCAACGCCGCCGCCAAAGCGCATGAACCGCCCACGGGGCCGGAATACGGATAGGTCGAGCGCGTGAGTTCAACAGCCTCCGCATAGCCGCAGCGCGCGCCTTCGCGCACGTCGGGCAACGGCGCGGTTTCAAATCCCGCCGACGCCAGCGCAGCCCGGCAGGCGGGCGCATCGCGCTGGAATTCGCCGATCCGCTCAGCCCTCAACGCCGCGGGGGAGACATCCACCCGCGGCGGGCGCCCGATCATCAGCATCAGCATGAGCAGCGCCAGCACCGTCAGCGCGCCGGCGGCGACCAAACGGGCGCGCTCCAGGCCGTCCTTGGGCGGGGGGCGGAAAAATCCGAGCATCGATCCTGCGGCCCGCGCCTTGACCGATTCCACGCGCCTCGCCTAGGACAAGGCGCACCGCGCGCCTATGTGTCGCCGGCGGATGGCCTCGTGGCGGAGTGGTTACGCAGCGGACTGCAAATCCGTGCACCCCGGTTCGATTCCGGGCGAGGCCTCCAACCTGCGCTGACCTGGCGCCCGCCCAGGCCCGCTT
>CAZWQS010000241.1:0-3018 GCA_964635925.1 uncultured Terricaulis sp.
GCCCAGGATGGGGCCATGACGGCCGGAATCGGGGCCATTGGCCGGGTTTTGGCTGCGACGCCATAGCTGCTGCGAATGACTTGCAGAA
This sequence comes from uncultured Terricaulis sp., assembly GCA_964635925.1. Taxonomy (GTDB): domain Bacteria; phylum Pseudomonadota; class Alphaproteobacteria; order Caulobacterales; family Aquidulcibacteraceae; genus Vitreimonas. Next base: position 89 of record CAZWQS010000241.1, read on the forward strand.
GCCTTTGCGGCTTGCTAGCTTTTCTTTGCAGGTGAGAGTCACTCGCCTGAAAAGGCTTTGCTTTCAGAGAAGTGCCGCATGTACGTCTGCAATTGTAACGGCGTGACTCGCAGCGAGGTGGATGAAGCCATCGCTGCCGGGGCCACAGGCCCGGAAGCGGTGCTCGCCCATCATGGGTGCGAGCCGTGCTGCGGCCAGTGCCTCCCCGAGATCGCCGATGGCATCACTTGCGGCGGGATGGGCAAGCCCCGGAGCCTCGTCGCGGCGGAGTAGGCGCGATGAAGGGCGATCCGGACGTAATCAAGCAGCTCAACAAAATTCTCACGAATGAGCTGACCTCGATCAATCAGTATTTCTTGCACGCGCGGATGTACCAGTCCGACGGCTACGGCAAGCTGGGCAAGAAGACCTACGAAGAATCCATCGAGGAGATGAAGCACGCCGATCGCATCATCAATCGCGTGCTGCTGCTCGAAGGCCTGCCTAACCTGCAAAACCTGAACAAGCTCCAGATCGGCGAAGCCGTGCCGGAGCGTTTGCAGGCTGATTTAAACGCCGAGAAAACCGGCCACGCCGCCATCAAGGACGGCATCACGCTGGCCGAGGAGAAAAAGGATTACGTCACGCGCGATCTGCTGACGGAGCTGCTGGACGACACCGAGGAGCACATCGACTTCCTCGAAACCCAGCTCGCCAATCTCGATCAGATGGGTCTGCAGAATTATCTGCAGAGCCAATACGAGCTGGACAGCAATCCCGAATAGCCGGCTTACGGCGCCTCAAACCGGGCGATTTCGCGAAACCCCTCGCCGCGCGCCACAAGCGCGCTTTGCGGCGGGGTCAGCACCAACCATTCGCCGGCGGCCTCAAACGTCTCGAACAAGCGCACTTCGGTGTGTGCGGCGCGCGTTTTGTCTTGATCGCTCAGCCAATAATCCAGCAGCGGGCGCGCGCCGGGGCTTTGGCAAATCCAGGCCGAGCGGCGCATGATGAGCAGCTTGTGCGTATCGAACAGCGCCTGATGCTTGAGGAAGAGGGCGTCCAGCACCCCGCGTGTCAGGGCGCTCGCGTCCGCATCGGGCAAGATCACGTTGATGTGGTCGTAGTTCAGCCATTGCGGCTGGGCGAGGCGGAAATGGGCGTGCGCGTAGAACTCGTCGGCCGAGAGTGCGCCGCCATAATCGATGCGGTTGATCTCAAGCGCATCATGATGCTGGAAACGAACGCTCACGTCAGCGCGAGACCGCGCTCGCGGTAAAGCGCGCGATGTCGATAAAGCCCTGGCCGCGCGCCACCAAGCGCATCTCCGCCTCGTTCAGCAAAAGCCAATCGGCGGCTTCGGCGAACGTGTCGAAGGCGCGCACCGTGCTCGACATCGCCGCGCGCGTATCGCCGCTCAGCCAATATTCGAGCGGCGCGTTTGAAGCCATGCTGCGGCGAACCCAGGCGGCGCGCCGCATGATCTGCAATTTCAGCGGCGCGAACAGCTTTGTGTAATAGGCGAACAGTGCGTCCAGGTCGTTGAGCGCGACCGCGTTGAAGTCGCAGCCCGGCTGAATCAGGTTCAGCGTATCGCGCTGCAGGTGCTCGGGATTGTGCGCCATGAAGGCGGCCAGCGCCTTGAGCTCGGCCAAGGTCACGGCGCCCCGGTACTCGACCAGGTTCAGCTCCAGGCTGGGATTGTGGCGAAAGGTGGCCGGCACGGATGCAATTCCTCCGCGCTTAGCCTGTGCGCCGCGCCCCTTGAGGAAATGTTAAGCCTGCTGCCTATCGCGCCGCCCCTGCGCCCCGTCGTCCGCGGCTTGACTGGGCTCGCGCCGCCGCGCCTGGCATGGCGCATGAGAGCTTTGCTATGCGCCCTTGCCTTGACCGCGTGCGCTAGCGCGCCGGAGCCCGCGCCAGCCGATGTGGGTCAGGTGATCGCGGCCGAACGCGCGTTTGCGGCGCGGGCAGGCGAGATCGGCTGGGTCCCGGCGTTTCGCGAGTACGCGGCTGCCGACGCCACGCTTGGTCAACCGGGCTATCCCAACGCGCAAGCCGCGCTGGCGGAGACGCCCGACGACGGCAACCGCGATCTGCAATGGTGGCCGGCCTTCGCGGGCATCGCGCGCTCCGGCGATTTTGGTTTCACCACCGGTCCCGTCAGCTTTGACGCCGCGCGCACGCCGCGCGGGCATTATTTCACTGTGTGGCGCAAGCAAGCCGACGGGACCTGGCGCTGGATCTACGATGGCGGCGTCGGTCCGATCGCCGAGCCGGACCTGATCGCGCGCGACGCCGCAGACGTGCCGGCCCTGCCGTTCGGCGCGGCCGGCGCGGGATCGCCGGCCCTGGCGATCGCCGAAGTGCGCGTATTGGAAGAGGGCGAGGGCCTGGCCGCCTACGCCGCGCCTGAGGTTCAAGTGTTCCGCTCGCGCCAGGTGCGCGTCGTGGGCGAGGGCGTGGGCGCCGCCGCCATCGGCGAAGGCGGCGAATTCCGCATTGTCCGCATGGAGGCGTCGGCCGCCGGCGACATGGTCATGGTGCTGGGCGAGGCCGGCGCGGGCCTATTTGCACGCGTCTGGCAGCATCGCCCGGAAGGTTGGCGCATCGTTTACGATCAGCGCGTCACGCCTCGGCCGCCGGCGGGGTAGCCGGCATTTGACTTTCCGGGGCATTTCCCCCAAAAGCCCGCCTTTCCCGCGCCGGCCTCGTTCCGGCTGCGGATCATGCTGGGCGACGGGCAGACCGCCAGGGTAGTCGCGATCTCGTGGTGAGGTCGCCGGGCCCCGTCAACGGAAGAAGGCGCTCACCGCGCATGACGAAACGCGTTCAAGCCAAATACAAATCGGATCGCCGCTTCGGCCAAAACCTCTGGGGCCGTCCGAAATCCCCCGTCAACAAGCGCCAGTACGGCCCCGGCCAGCACGGCCAGCGCCGCAAGGGCAAGA
>CAZWQS010000242.1:0-3013 GCA_964635925.1 uncultured Terricaulis sp.
CCAGCCGATCCAGATCGCGCGCCACATAAAGGCGCAACAGATCGAACAACGCGCTGATTTCCTCGGCGGGTCGGCGCCAATTCTCCGTCGAGAAGCCGAACACGGTGAGATAACCCACGCCGAGGTCGCCGGCGGCTTCCACCGTGCGGCGCAACGCCTCCACCCCTTCGCTATGGCCGAACGTGCGCGGGCGCGAACGCTGGCGCGCCCAACGCCCGTTGCCATCCATGATGATGGCGACATGGCGCGGGGGCGCTTGGGTTTGCGTATCGGCGGACATGATCGGACGCAGGACGGGCGAGCGCTCGCCGCAACCTCAGACCTGCGTGATTTCCTCTTCCTTGTGACGCAGCGATTCATCGATCTTGCGGATGTGGTCGTCGGTGGCCTTTTGCACCTCTTCGCCGTGGCGCTTGTGCTCGTCCTGGCTGATCAAATGATCCTTTTCGGCCTTCTTCAAATGATCCATCGCATCGCGGCGCACGTTGCGCACGGCCACGCGCGCGGTTTCGGCGTATTTGCCGGCGATCTTAGCGAGTTCAATGCGGCGTTCGCCGGTGAGCGGCGGGATTGGGATGCGCAGCGTCTGCCCATCGATGATCGGGTTGAGGCCCAGATTTGACGAGCGGATCGCTTTATCGACCGCGCCGACGGTCGATTTATCCCACACCGTCACCGCGATCATGCGCGGCTCCGGCACGGTGACGTTGGCGACTTGGTTGAGCGGCGTCGTCGCGCCGTACGCCTCCACCGTGATTGGATCGAGCAGCGCCGATGAGGCACGCCCCGTGCGCAGGCCGGAGAATTCGTGCTGCAGGGCCGTCAGCGCGCCGTCCATGCGCTTCTTGTAGTCGTCGAGTTTAAAGGGCGGAGTGGCCATGGCCGTCTTGTCCTAGTCTGTGATGGTGGTGCAAACGCCGCGGCCGGCCAGCACATCGGCTAGCCCGCCGCGTTTGTGAATCGAGAACACGACGATGGGGATTCCGTTATCGCGCATCAGCGAAATGGCGGAGGCGTCCATCACCTTAAGATCGCGCGCGAGCACTTCGTGATAGCTCAACTGATCGTAGCGCGTGGCGTTCGGATCTTTCTTGGGATCGGCTGTGTAGACGCCATCGACCTGCGTGCCCTTCAAAAGCGCGTCGCACCCCATTTCGGCCGCGCGCAGCGCAGCGGCGGTGTCGGTGGTGAAGAACGGATTGCCGGTGCCGGCCGCGAAGATGACGATGCGGCCCTTCTCCATGTGGCGCAGCGCGCGGCGGCGAATATAGGGCTCGCACACCGTCATCATCGGGATCGCCGACAGCACGCGCGCCTGCCCGCCGAGACCTTCGATCGCGTTTTGCATCGCAAGCGCGTTCATCACGGTCGCCAGCATGCCCATGTAATCGGCGCTGGCGCGCTCCATCCCCTTGGCCGCGCCCTGCACGCCGCGAAAAATGTTCCCGCCGCCGATCACCAGGCTCATCTCGGCGCCGTTGTTCACAGCATCGAGCACTTCTTGGGCGATGCGCTCGCACGCATTGGTGTCGATGCCGAATTGGCCCTCGCCCATCAGGGCTTCGCCGGAAATTTTCAGCAGCACGCGCTTGTAGGCGCGCGCAGAGGCTGGCTCGGTCATGGTTTCAGCGACGCTCATCGGGCTTCCCAGCAAAAGGCCGCCCACCATAACGCGACCGCCGCCGTCGGCGCAAAGCCAAACGGCGGCGGATTTTTGACGCGCTAGTTCTTGCCGGACATCGCCGCCACTTCGGCGGCGAAATCATCGACCTTCTTCTCAACGCCCTCGCCCACCGCGAAGCGGACGAACGCCTTCACCATAACCGGCGCCCCGGCGGCCTTGGCCGCTTCGGCGGCTGCGGCTTCGACGGTTTGTTCCGGGTTCATCACGAAGGCTTGCTTCAGGAGCACCGACTCTTCGAAGAATTTGCGCAGGCGCCCTTCGAGCATCTTTTCGATCACCTGCTCAGGCTTGCCCTGGGCCTTGGGATCTTCCTTCACTTGTTCCTTCAGCACTTGCTTCTCGCGCTCGACGCGATCGGCGGGGATGTCCTTCTCGGTCAGCGCCAGCGGGTTGGAGGCGGCGATGTGCATCGCCACGCCCTTGCCGAACTTTTCCAGCGCGGCCTTGTCGCCGGTGGATTCCACCGCGACCAGAACCCCGATCCGGCCCACGCCTTCCGTGATGGCGTTGTGCACGTATGACGCGATGACGCCGTTCGCGACGCTGAGCTTGGCTGAGCGGCGCAGCGTGATGTTCTCGCCGATCGTCGCGATCAGTTGCGTGACTTCATCCTGCACCGTGCCCGCGCCGCTCTTGGACGCGAGCAGCGCAGCGTGGTCAGGCGCCGTCAGCGCGAGCTGAGCGTAATTCGCCGCCGCCTTCTGGAAATCGCCGTTGCGGGCGACGAAGTCGGTTTCCGAATTGAGTTCGATCACCGCGCCGGTCGCGCCCGACACGGCGGCCGCAACGACGCCCTCAGCGGCGGCGCGGTCAGCCTTCTTGGCGGCCTTTGACAAGCCCTTCGCACGCAGCCAATCGACCGCAGCTTCGACGTCGCCATTGGTCTCCGCCAGCGCCTTCTTGCAATCCATCATGCCGACGCCGGTTCTTTCGCGCAGGTCCTTGACCAGCGCAGCGGTAATTTCCGCCATTTTCTCACTCCTAAATCTTCAAGCGGTTCGTTGCGAACGCGCTCGAGAACAGCTCAAGCGCGCGTTAGTAGTTCGCGCCGGTGGGGCCATCGATCGGGCTTTCCACCGGCGTACGCTCTCGCTCGACCGGGGCGCGCACCGCAGCTTCAACCGGGGGACGCGAAGAAGCGCCGATATCCACGCCGCCACGCACTTGGCTCTCGGTGAGGCCGTCAAGCACGGCGTCGGCGATCAGATCGCAATAGAGCTGGATCGCACGCGCGGCGTCGTCATTGCCCGGGATCGGGTAGGTGACCTCGTCCGGTTCGCAATTGCTGTCGATGATCGCGACCACCGGGATGCCTAGCTTCTTGGCCTC
>CAZWQS010000243.1:0-2999 GCA_964635925.1 uncultured Terricaulis sp.
GCCGCCACCGAATCCACCACCAGCACATCCACCGCGCCCGAACGCACGAGCGTGTCGGTGATCTCAAGCGCCTGCTCGCCCGTATCGGGCTGCGAGACGAGAAGATCGTCCAGATCAACGCCCAGCTTGCGCGCATAGATCGGATCGAGCGCATGCTCGGCGTCCACAAAGGCGCACACGCCGCCACTCTTTTGCGCTTCCGCGATGCAGTGCAGCGCCAGCGTGGTTTTGCCCGAGCTTTCCGGGCCATAGATTTCGACGATGCGGCCTTTCGGCAGGCCGCCAATGCCCAGCGCGATATCGAGCGAAAGCGAGCCGGTGGAGATCGCCTCGATCTCGACATTCGGCTTTTCGCCCAGGCGCATGACAGAGCCTTTGCCAAAGGCGCTATCAATCTGCTTCAGAGCCGCGGCCAGAGCCTTCTGCTTGTCCGTTTCCACTTCCGCCTCAACAAGCTTCAGCTTAGCCATCTTCCCGCCCTCCTGCCTTGAGTCCATGCCCCGAAGCCACCGCTGTTGCTGTGATCCGGCTTGGAATCGTTTGTACGCGTTCTGTTCCCAGAACACAAGAAGAACATTTGCCGCTTTCAGGAGAATCTTGCGCGCCACAATCGCCAGCGCCTTACCAATCCCTAATCCCCAATCCCTAGTTGGCCCGCCCGCGCCCTCTTCACGTTCGGCGTTTGTTGAGCGTTAATGTTCCCAGGAAGGAGACGGCCCATGGCTTCCTCGCTCGCGCCCACGCCCTCGCTCAACGCCTGCCCGGCGACGCTTGAATCGGTGACCTCCTTCCGTGTGAAGACGGCCGCACTCTCACGGCCCGCGGGCCCGGAGCGCGCCGATCCGAACATGGTGCTGGTGACGAACGAAGACGGCGGCGTGGTGGTTTATCCGCCGAGCGAGAAACTGATCATCCTCGCCGCGCGTCGGCCAAGCGCGGAGCCGCCGGATTTCGATTTTTCGGCGGCTGGGTAGTACGAGGCAGAGTCCATCCCCCGACTCGACACACAACCTCAGCGCGTGCGATCGTCGCGTCGTCGGGGGATAAGATGGATGAAGCGTTTTACCGACGCGTAGGGCTGCACCGCATTGCGGCGCGTCAGATTGATGAACTCATCGGGTTGGCGCGCGGGCTATGCGCTGACGGCGCGATTTCGGAAGCCGATGTTGTCTGCCTGCAAAGCTGGCTCGCTGCACAAGGTGAAATAACTGAGCATCCCATGCTGCGCGGTCTTTATGCCCGCATCGAAGCGGTCCTTGCTGACGGCGTGGCCGACAACGAAGAGCGTGCTGAATTGTTCGAGACGCTTCGCAATTTTACAGGCGACGCAAACGCACTCGGCGAAGTGCTCAAACCAACAAGTTTGCCGCTATGCGACCCAGCGCCAGCACTCACTTTTGAGGATCAGCGTTATTGTCTGACCGGCACATTTCTCTACGGACCAAGGAGAAAATGCGAGGAGGCCGTCGCGATCCGCGGCGGCGACACCGGATCGTTGACGTTGAAGACCCGCGTACTCGTCATCGGGGCGTACGCCACCGAGTCTTGGAAACACTCATCTTTCGGAAACAAAATCATCAAAGCATGCGAATATAGAGACGCTGGCGCGCCAATCTCGATCGTCTCGGAGCAACATTGGACGACTTTCCTTTAGTGCCCTCACGCCGCCAGCAGCTCCTTCACGCGGCCCACGAGCTGCTCCATCGTCACCGGCTTGCTCATATAATGCACCGGATATTGCTCCAGCATGTGGCTGAAGCTTTCAGGCGCATAGCCTGAGAGGAAAAGCACTTTCGCCGCGCCGATCATTTTCGGATCAGCTTCCTGCAGCATCTCGGGGCCTGTCATGATCGGCATCGAGACGTCGGAGATGATCATGTCGTAGGCGCCGGGGTTCTGCTCCAGCACTTCGAGCGCTTCTTCGCCGTTCTCGGCCTCATCCACCTCGTAGCCGCACTCCTTCAGATTGCGCACGATGGAGCGGCGCACGGCGGTTTGATCCTCCACGAAGAGGATCTTGCCGCGCCCGGCCACGTCTTTCGTGGGCGGGGAAAGCAGCGCGCGTTCTTTCGCGGCGATTTCCTCGAACTCTTCGGGCGTCGGCTCATAGGCGGGCAGAAAGATGCGGAACGTCGTGCCGTGGCCCAGCTTCGAGGTGAAGAAGATGTAGCCGCCCGATTGCTTGATGATGCCGTAGGAGGTGGCGAGGCCAAGGCCTGTGCCCTTTCCGGCTTCTTTCGTCGAGTGATACGGGCGGAAGATTTTGGCCGCGTGCTCGGGCTTGATGCCGCTGCCTGTATCTTCCACCTCGATCATGACATACTCGCCGTCCTCGATCGGGTTGTGGCCGAAACCGCGCGCGGCTTCGGCGCTCACCGTCGAGGTGCGCACGATCAGCTTGCCGTCCTTCGGGATCGGCGAATCTTTCGGCGTCATCGCGTCGCGCGCATTGGTGGCGAGATTCACCAGCACGCGCTCGAGCTGGGTTTTATCGACCTTCACGTACGGCAGATCGCGCCCGTGGCGCACCTCGTACTGGATCGAGGCGCCCATGATGCGGCGGATCAATTCCTGACGCGAGCCGACAAAATCGCCGACATTGAACACTTCGCGCGCGAACGTCTGCTGGCGCGCATAGGCGCGCAGCATTTCCGACAATTCCTTCGCCGTGACGGCGTGGTCGGAGATTTCGCGCAGCATCGGATAGTCGGCGTCGCCGACCGGGTGGCGGCGCAGCAGCGTCGAGCAGGTCTGCATCACCACGGTAAGCAGGTTGTTGAAGTCGTGCGCGACGCCGGCGGCAAGTTCGCCGATCTCACGCATCTTCTCGGATTGCGCCAGCCGCGTCTCGAGTTCGCGTTGTTGTGAAACGTTCAGCACATAGGCGATGCCGCGCCCCTCCGGCGAGCGCGCGAAATGAACGTGCACGGCCGTCGGCGGCTCAGTCGCCAGCGTGATCTCGATCGGATCGTTGAGCGCCTGGCGCAAGCGGTGCGCGA
>CAZWQS010000244.1:0-2973 GCA_964635925.1 uncultured Terricaulis sp.
GAGGCGGTTGTCGACACCAAGTCAAACGTCATCGGAACACGGTTTGAGCGTGATGGGAAACAGACTGGCGACAGCGCGTTTCCTTGCTTCGGTGAGAAACAGGAAAGCCGAAGGTCCGTATGTGCGTATGGTGCGCACATCGCACGCGAGCCGGGAACGTGAAGCAAGGCGCTAAGCGCGCTTGGAACCCCAGCGTCGCAGCACGGCGATGGCTCAAGCGATCGAGTCATCAGAGGGAGCAGACCTCGCCGTTGGCTGTCTCATCAACGTATGGCCCCCCAAGGCGACACTGAACGCTGCACGCTTCCGCCGGCTGCAAAACAAACCGTGTGGGACGCGCCAGACGCACCACCACAACACTTTACTTTGCGCGCCGCGCCCGGCGCGTCCCGCTCTCCCAACTTGGGAGATTCACTAAAGCAAATCCGCAAGCGCCGCGCGCTGTGCGGCTCCTGGCGGGTGCAACAAACACCTTCGTCATTCCGGTCGCCCCCGGACTTGATCCGGGCTCATCGCTGCGCGATGCCCCGGAATGACGAAAGCGCGATCCGGAATGATTCTCGGCCCCTACAGCCGCACGCTGATCGCGAGTGCGCCGAAATCCTGGCGGGTGGGCTGGGTTTCAAACTCTTCGGTGCGCCACACATAGGTGTACGCCAAACGCCAATCGCCTGCGCTTACGGAAAAGCCGGTTTGAAAATCGGCCACCCACGGATTGCGCTCCACCGAAGCGCTCTCGCGATAGGTGTTGCCGTCCAGGAAAAGATTGCGCGCAACCCCGCGCCCTTGCACGCCCGCGAAGATCGACCACGAGAGCGGCCCGCCGCTGAAATGCTCCACGCCCGACAGCGAAGGGCGCACGCGCGGGGGCCCGAAATCGTTGTCGATGCGCCAGCCCAGGCGCGCGATGGCGCCCACCCGCGCCTCCGTGCGCAGCGTGCCGAGCGTGGCGCCGGCGCTGGGCGTCAGGTCGAACTCAAGCCCGCCCGGCACGTCGATGAACGCGCGCAGCGCGCGCCAGCGGCGATCGGCCGAAACCGCGAACGCGAACTCGTCGCGCAATTGGCTGTCCCAGCCTTGCGGATCGGGCGCGCCCAGCCATTCGTGAATGCCGCGCTGCGCCTCTTCGCCCTGCGCGGCTTCGCCCACCATGCCGAATTCGAGTTCGTAGGTATCCATGAAACGGGGCGCGCGTCCGTCGCTGCGATCCTCCTGCGCGCCCAGCATGATCTGCATATAGAGCCAGCCAGCGTAAGGATGCTGATCGGACGGGGCGGGATTGGCGCTGATGTCTTCGGGCGTGAAGATCGATTGGCCGATCGCGACGCCCCAGAAATCCGGCGAAGACCCCGAAAGCGCGCGCGTGAATTCGCCCGCCGGCCGCAGCCAGCCCGGCACGCCTTCGGCGGGGGAGACGTAAGCCAGCTTGATGCCGGAGGTGTAATTGCGATCCGCGCCGGAGGAGAGCGAGTCATTCTCCACCGCGATGGAGAACACGCCCTTGGCGGCGGCCGCGCGCTCGCCAGTTTGCGCTTGCGCCCACGCGTCCGGCGCCGCCGCCAGCAGCGCCGCGCCGGCTGCAAGGCCGAGCCGCTGCGTCAGGCGATGATGTCCGGCGTCAGCCTGTCTTCGATCCATTGGATCTGGTCCTTCAGAACGAGCTTGCGTTTCTTGAGGCGCGCCAATTGCAGCGCATCCCCGCCGCTCTGTTCCTGCAGGGCGAATATGGCGGAGTCGAGGGCCCGATGCTCTTCGCGCAGCTCGACCAGACGTGACTTGAGCGCGCGCTTTTCGGGCGTGTCGGCAATATCGAACTCAGCGTCGTCGTCCGAATCCATTCCGCGTCACGTCCAGCCCCTCATGGGCGAAACGAGCTAAGCCATGCCGGGCGCGGTGTGTAAAGCCGCCGCTTTGGCGGGCGCCGGCGCGGTGAAATCGTTGCTTCGCCCAAAGATTAAATTTTTTAAGAGATGTAACGAGACAACGGCCAGCATCGGCGCCATCTTGGTCGTCGGCCCAACCAAAAGGAGGCGCCCAATATGGCTATCGAGCAGCGGATTCGCGAACTCGACGCCCGTCATCGGGATCTGGATATCATCATCGAAAATGAGGCCAAAAGGCCCGCCGCGGACATGATGCGGCTTTCGGCCATGAAGCGCCAGAAGCTCAAAATCAAAGAAGAAATCGAAGAACTCCGACAGAAAATGTCGCACCATTAACCAAGGTCATTCGCGCCGCTCGGGGCGCAAGAAGCTCACCCAAGCGGCGCACTGAAGCGTGCACGAAGCCCGCGCTAGTTCGCGGCGCTGTCCACCAGCGGCAAATATTCGCCGTAGCCTTCGGCCGCCATCCGGTCGCGCGGGATGAAGCGCAGCGCGCATGAATTGATGCACCAGCGCTGGCCGCCGCGATCGCGCGGCCCGTCATTGAACACATGCCCCAGATGGGCGCCGCCTTCGCGCGAGCGCACCTCGGTGCGCGTCATGCCGGCGGAGCGGTCGGTGCGGCGCACGATATTGTGGCTATCGATCGGGCGAGTGAAGCTCGGCCAGCCGGAGCCTGAGTCGAACTTGTCGGTGGAAGCGAACAGCGGCTCGCCCGTGCGCGCCTCCACGTAAATGCCAGGCTCGTGGTGATCCCAATAGGCATTGTTAAACGGCTGCTCTGTGGCGCCGAAATCCATCACCGCACGCTGCAGCGCTTCAAAGTCAAAGCCGCTCGGTCCCGCGCCGCCCTGGCGGGTCTGCGAGTACGCGATGGCGCCCACGCCCAAAGCGAGGGCGACGATGGCGCTGACGATGATCGGGGTCAGTCTCATGGCGGCGCTCCCTGGCTGCTCATGCTGCTTACGCCGCATCAGCCGCCAAAGTTACGCGCCGCCGCCGCTTCGCGGTCAATCTTCGCGGGCTTCGTACGTCTCGGGCGGCACCGTCTCTTGCGCGGCCTTCAGCGTCTTGGCTTCGGCCTTGGCGG
>CAZWQS010000245.1:0-2959 GCA_964635925.1 uncultured Terricaulis sp.
GAGGGATTGAACGGGCGCGTTTCGGGATCGAGCAAGCTATCGTCCACCACCGTCATCACGCGCTTCAGCGTCATTTCCCCGGTGTTCGGGTCGATATCGGCGCGGATGTCGTGCTCGGCGCCGTAGCGCGAGCGCGCGGCTTTTTGCAGCGCGTGCTCCATCGCCTCGATGACGATTTCCTTCTCGATCGACTTTTCACGCGCAACGGCTTCCGCGATTTGCAGAATTTCCATGCGGTTTGCGGAAATGCCCGTGCTCATGCGTCGTTCCCTTCGTTCAACTTCTTCTGGTCGGCGGCCTCGGCCGCCTTCGCGCGTTTCAAATCAAGCTCGATCAGCCGGTCGGTCAGCACTAGGCGCGCATCCGACAGGGCCGAAAAATTCAAAGTCACGTCACCCCGCTCGGTCGTGAGCGTGATGGCTTCGCCCTGCACGCCGGCGATCACGCCTTTGAAACGGCGCTGGCCTTCGATCGGGGCGGCGGTTTCCAGCTTGGCGTCATAACCCACAAAACGCTCGAAATCCTCGACGCGCATCAGCGGGCGATCGATCCCGGGGGACGAGAGCTCCAGGTCGAACTCGCCCTGGATCGGGTCTTCCAGATCAAAGATCGGCGAAATCGCGCGCGACAGGCGCTCGCAATCCTCGACCGCCATTTGCCCGTCGCTGACCCGTTCGGCCATGATTTGCAGGCGTTTGCGGCGATTGCCCGAAAGGCGCACGCGCACGATGCGGTAGCCCAATTGCTCAGCCGTGGGCTCAATCAGCGCGATCACGCGCTCTTCGGCGGGGTTAACAGCGCGCAGGTGCGGCTCCCTCAAGTAACAAAAAAGCGGCGGGCTTTCGGCCCGCCGCTGCGCCTCCATCGGAGACATCAGCGATGTGTTGGAGAGGATATAGCGGGTTTAGGGGCGCTTGTCAGCCCCCCTGTCCACCGCCGCTATCAATCGACGCCTCAGGTCCGCGACTGACTTTCGCAATTTATGCTCGGCTGCGTCCGCATTCGACTTCGCCAAGCTGGCCCGCCAAGGCGGGTACAGAAGTATGACCAAGACAATGGCCGCGATCCACACGAGATGCGTGGGCAAAATGGCAACCAGGACTCCCATAAGGCTAATCACCTTCAACATCGCACTCGCGCCTTCACGCCAATGTCTCGCAGCGTGCGGAACGCGGCTTACGCTGCAACGCACTCTGCGCACTGCGACAGGAAAGGAGCGTCACACGAGCATCGGAGGTGTAGGATAAGCGGCGCACGATAGAGGGGGAGTCTGTCGTTTTTCCATTGATAAACAATGGGTTACCGACAGCTTCGCTGGGCGCCGATATTGAGGTTGGCGTTGTATATGAAAAAGCGATGCGCGCGCATTTGACCATCGCCCAAGTCTCGACGCGAACTGACTCAGCCCACAAGGACGTAGTTGGCTTTAGTACCCGGTACTAAGCAAATTAGCGCACAAACCGCAGCCAAACCGGCGCGCAATCGCCTAGCCGCTTGACCTCATACCGCGTCGTCACATGCCCCGGCCAAGGTTTGCGCCAATCGTCCGCGCACTCGGCCAGCCATGTAAAGCGCGCGTCGCGGCTGAACGCTTCCAGCGTCCACGCCGCATAATGCGCCCAATCGGTGGCGAAGCGCACCTCCGCGCCGGGCTTCAGCACGCATGCGAGCTCATCGAGAAAATCCGCCTGGATCAGGCGGCGCTTGTGATGGCGCGCTTTCGGCCAGGGATCGGGGAAAAGGATATAGCAAAGATCAAGACTCGCACCCGGCAACCGCGCCACCACGTCGCGCGCGTCGCCCATATGCAAGCGCACATTCTGCACGCCGCTTTCTTCGATGTGGCGCAAGCATGAAGCCACGCCGTTCATGAACGGCTCGACGCCAATGAAGCGCGTATCGGGATGCGCGGACGCCTGCGCGACCAAATGCTCGCCGCCGCCGAAGCCGATTTCGAGGACGAGCGGCTCTCCTCCCCCATGTGGGGAGGGGGTGTCAGCGCCAATGCCGGAAGCGAAAGCGCCGACGCCCCCCACCCCTAACCCCTCCCCCACGAGGGGGGAGGGGAAAAGCACGTCGATCTCGATCGCCCCCTCCGCCGGCAGCGCCAAGTGCGGCAGCAGCGTGTCCATCAGGCCAGCTTGGCGCGGCTTCAGCGTGCGCGCCTTGATGCGGCCGTAGGAACGAATTGGCTTTTCGATCATCGCGGCGGCGCGCCGACACACACGCCCGGCTTGGTCCAGCCGCCGCCGGCGTCAAGGCAAGCGTTCACCGCAAAGAAATCGCGCGCGTACCAGCCCGCCACCGCGCCGGCGAACAGCATCGCCGCGCTCAATATCCAGCGCAGCGGGCGCCCGCGTTTGGGGCCCCCGATCCGCACCTCTTTTCCAGCCGTCATGACCAACCTGCCGCCAAGTGAACTCGCGCCCCCCTCCTATATCTGATACGCACCCCTGACACCTCAAACCTGGAGCCCGTCATGCGCGAACAGCTCAATTTCTACATCGACGGCAAATGGGTCGCGCCCGCCAAGGCGCGCACGCACGACGTGATTAATCCCGCCAACGAGGAGCCTGTGGGCCGCATCTCGCTGGGCGGTGCGGAGGACGTGAACAAGGCCGTCGCCGCCGCCAAGCGCGCGTTCGAGGCCTATTCCCGCACCAGCTTGGCCGAGCGCGCGGCGCTGTTCGACAAAATCATCGCCGCGTTCCAGAAGCGCATGGGCGATGTGGCCGCCGCGATCTCCAGCGAGATGGGCGCGCCAATGTGGCTGGCCGGCAGCGCGCAAGCGGGCTCGGGCCTTGGCCACCTGATGGAAGCGCGCAAGCTGATCGACAGCTTCGAGTGGGAATACAAACTCGGCAACGCGCACATCATCCGCGAGCCGATCGGCGTCGTCGGCATGATTACGCCGTGGAACTGGCCGATCAATCAAATCGCCTGCAAGGTCGCCCCCGCG
>CAZWQS010000246.1:0-230 GCA_964635925.1 uncultured Terricaulis sp.
CTGCACGTTTTGCTCAAACGAGAACATGCCGAAATTGTCTTCGATCGCTTCCTTCATTTCCTGACGCAGCAGGAAGCCCCCGCCCTCGATCTCGCCGATGAGGATGAGCGCGCGATGATCCTTGGTGCGCTTCAGCGCCTGCGCGCGCAGCGCGATGCGCGCGACGCGGCTAGCTTTCACCATGCCGAAGATCACCCAGAACACAGCGATGAGCAGCGCCGCCAAGCCCA
>CAZWQS010000246.1:240-2913 GCA_964635925.1 uncultured Terricaulis sp.
CACCGCCACCAGGACAGCGGCCAGGCCCATCGACATGAAGAACATGAAGACGTTGGGCGATTGGACAAACGCATCCTGGAATTCGCGCGGCAGCAGGCGCATCACGCTGGACGCCAAGTCTGGCGCCGCTGCCGTTGCTGCCGCAAAATTAACCATTTAGGCGTCCGTCGTCCCTGCCGAGCCACGTCCTCTAGCACCGCCGTACGGCGGCGCACAACGGGATGCGGCGCCGTTACCTCAGCGCTTCCCCCGGGGCGGGATTATGGCGCCGCGATTACGCTTGGCTACTCGCCGCGCGCCTGCTCGATCGCTTCCATCATGCCGCCCATGTTGCCCAGGTCCATGACCTGGACACCGGCCGGCAACGTGAACTGGTCGGCCGGCTGTGGCCCGCGCGCGACGCTGGTGGTTTCCCACACCGTCCGCCCGCCTTCCGTCGCGCCCAGGAGCACGCCATCGTCAGTGACGCACACGGTTCTGACCGCGCCGTCCTCGGTGTTTGTCCACTCTCCGCCAGTTTGGCCCGCGGCGCTGCAAACACCGGTGCGGGTGGCGCTTTGCGCCAGTTCGGCCTGCCAATCGGCGGTCGGGTCTTCCAGACCCGCGCCGTTGGAGGGCGCGCGCATGGCGATGGTGCGGCCCGCCATCTGGGCGATCACGTAGGATTCGCCGGTTTGGGCGTCGGAGATGATGGTGGAGGCGCCTTGCGTGGTGGAAAACTCCATCCGCAATTTGCCCCCGTCGCGCACCATGACCACCGGGATCGTTGTCCCGTCCGTGTGGTGGACATTGGCTTCCATGCGGTAGGAGGCGCCGGCCAAATTGGGGAACGCCGCCTCGGCGGGGGCGCTATCGGCCGCCTTTTCCGAACCGGCGCCGCAAGCGCCCAGCAAAGCCGCGGACGTCAGGGCCAATAGAATCGCGCGCATCGGGGCCTCCTTAAATTTGAGCCTGCTTAGCAGCGCCGCCGCCCGAGCGTAACCCGCGCACGCAGCGAGGCCGGCCGCCGCACCGGGAGGCCGTTTCGTCGCAAACGAGGCGCGGCCGCTGACCTCCGCGCCCGGCCAGCCTTGCCCTACTCGCCCCCCAGCGCCAAAAAGACGCCCAATTCGGCGTCCCGCCCGGGGCGCACCGTTTGGGGGTCCCCATGAAATCGCATCTCATCGCCGCGAGCCTCATCGCGCTCGCCGCCGTCTCCGGCTGCGCCTCGACCGGCGCGACCAGCACGGCCTCGCCCGAGCAGGCCGCCGCGTTCCAGCAAGCGCAATCCGACATCGCGCGGCTGACCGCGGACGCCAATCAGAACGTGTTGCTGGCGCCGTGGACCGGCCCGCATGGCGGGGTGCCGCCGTGGGATCACGCGCAGGCGCCCGCCTTCCCGGCCGCATTTGAAACCGGCATCGCGCTGCAAGCGGCCGAGGTCAACGCCATCGCCAACAACCCGGAAGCGCCAACCTTCGCCAACACGATCGAAGCCATGCAAGGCGCGGGCGCGCATCTTGATCGCGCCGGCACGCTGTTTTCGGTGCTTTCAGGCAATGTCTCGAACCCCGACGTGCAGCAAGTGCAGGCCGAGTGGTTTCCCCGCCTCACCCGCGCGGGCAACGAGATCACCTTCAACCGAGCCCTCTTCCAGCGCATCGACACGCTGTTTCAGCAGCGCGCGACGCTGGGGCTGACGCCCGAGCAAAACCGCCTGCTGGAGCGCACGCACGCGCAATTCGTGCGCGCGGGCGCGGCGCTGACGCCCGAACAACAAACGCGCCTGGGCGCCATCAACCAGGAGCTTTCGGCCAAGTTCACCGAGTTCAATCGCCGCCTGCTGGCCGATGAAGATACTGCGATCTTCATCAACACGCAGCGCGATCTCGCCGGCCTGCCGCCCTCGATCCGCGACGCGCTGCGCGCGGAAGCGACCCGCCGCGGGCGCCCGAACGCCTGGGCCGTGGCCAATACGCGCTCCAGCGTCGATCCGTTCCTCACCTTCTCCGAAAACCGCCGCCTGCGCGAGCAAGTGTGGCGCGCCTTCAAAAATCGCGGCGACAATGGCGACGCCAACGACACCAACGCGATCATCACGGAAATCCTGGCGCTGCGCGCCGAGCGCGCGCAAATCCTGGGCTTTCCCACCCACGCGCATCTGCGCATGGACGACACAATGGCCCACGATCCCGCGCGCGCGCAGGAGCTGATGGAGCGCGTGTGGCGCCCGGCCGTGGCGCGCGTGCACCAGGAGGTCGCCGATATGCAGGCGATCGCCGATCGCCAGCGCGCGCGCATCACGATCGAGCCGTGGGACTATCTGTTCTACGCCGAACAGGTGCGCCGCGACCGCTACAATCTCGATCAGAACGAGGTGCGCGAGTATTTCGAACTGAACAACATGATCAACGGCATGTTCTTCATGGCGGGCGAGCTTTACGGCCTTACCTTCCGCGAAATCACCGGCACGGTGCCCGTCTTCCAGGAAGACGTGCGCGTGTTCGAGGTGAGCGACCGCGACGGCTCCTACCAAGGCCTCTTCTATTTCGACGCCTTCGCGCGCCCCGGCAAACGCTCCGGCGCGTGGGCTTCGGGCTATCAGGGCCATGAGAGCTACACCGGCACGGTGGTCACCCCGATCACGTCCAACAACAACAATTTCGTGCAGGCGCCGAACGGCCAGCCCACGCT
>CAZWQS010000247.1:0-2899 GCA_964635925.1 uncultured Terricaulis sp.
GACGCGGAACGGGATCACCACGATCGACCGGATGCCCTGCGGCTCGAGGATCTCCCGCTCCGACGAGGGAAACTCCGTGACGATGCCCTGCACGGCCCGCCCGGCGCGCATCTCGGCGGCCCACCGCGGGAAGAAGTCGTCGTACGGCAGCTGCTGCAGCGTCGGGTTGTCGATCTCGGGCGCGACGCCGGGCGCGCACCACTCGGCGCGCTGGTTCATCACGAGCTGACCGGCGTTCGTGCCGTTCTCGAACAGGTGCACGCGCGACGCGCTGGCGGCGACGCCGAGCGGCTCCAGCACGTGGTTGAGCGCCCCGAGCGTGTCCCCGGCGGTCAACAGCAGCCGCCGCTGCATCTCGACCACCGCCTCGAGGTACCGCTCCCGGCGTTGGATCTCGGCGTCCAGCCTGGTCTTCGTCTCGGGCACCGCGCGCTCCCGGCGCCCCTTCGGCCGCTCCGGCCGCTTTGTCTACGCGCGCTTCAGCTATAGCTGGTAAGCGCGCAAACCTCGGAAACGCGAAAGCCCGGACCGCGAGGTCCGGGCTTTTTCTTGTTGCGGCTCATCTCAAAGCATCGCCGGGATCACGCGATCCGGCGGCTTATGCCCGTCGGCGAAAGTCTTGATGTTGACGATCACCTTCTCGCCCATGTCGATGCGGCCTTCGAGCGTGGCCGAGCCCATGTGCGGCAGCAGCACCACATTCTTAAGCCGCTTCAGCTTCGGATTGATCGCCGGTTCGTGCTCAAACACATCAAGCCCCGCGCCCGCTAATTCACCCTTCTCCAGCATGCGCGCGAGCGCGGCTTCATCGATCACCTCGCCGCGCGCGGTGTTGACGATGTAGGCGTGCGGCTTCAGCAGCGCGAGCCGGCGCGCGGAGAGCAAGTGATAGGTCGCCGGCGTGTGCGGACAATTGACGGACACAATATCCATGCGCGAGAGCATCTGATCGAGGCTGTCCCAATAGGTCGCCTCCAGCTCCTGCTCGATGTGCGCCGCCACCTTGCGGCGGTTGTGATAATGGATCTGCAGTCCAAACGCCTTGGCCCGCCGCGCCACCGCTTGGCCAATGCGCCCCATGCCGATGATGCCGAGCCGCTTGCCGCCGACGCGCCGGCCGATCATCCAAGTGGGGCTCCAGCCCAGAAACTCGTCGCCCTCGACGATCTTCACGCCTTCAACGATGCGGCGCGGCACCGCCAGGATCAGCGCCATCGTCATGTCGGCGGTGTCTTCCGTCAGCACGCCCGGCGTGTTGGTCACGGTGATGCCGCGCGCCACGGCTGTCTGCACGTCGATATTGTCCACGCCCGCGCCGAACTGGGCGATCAGGCGCAATTGCTCGCCCGCGCGCGACAACACGCGCCCGTCCACGCGGTCGGTCACGGTGGGAACAAGCACGTCCGCGCGCGCGACGGCGGCGGCGAGTTCTTCGGCGGTGAAGGGTTTGTCCTCGACGTTGAGTTCAGCGTCGAACAATTCCTTCAGCCTCGTCTCCACCGGGTCTGGCAGACGGCGCGTAACGATGACTTTGAGCTTCTTGGCGGACATACCCCCTGCTTACCCCACGCCGCGCGCGCCTCCAAGGTTCGCGAGAGCAAAGCATGGGTGGGCGCCCTTCCGTTAAGCCAGCTTTCACGCGCCACGCGCATCGTGTGCGCTCTGAGCGCCCTTGGAGTGGCCGGAGGTGGGAATGATGCGCCTTGCGCACACAGCCGCGCTGCTTCTGCTGTCGATCGGGTTCGCAGCGCCTGGGCCTGCCCTTGCCGAGCCCGGCGACAGCCCGCGTTATGTCAGTCTGCGCGCCGAGGGCGCAAACGGGCGGCGCGGGCCGGGGATCGAGCATCGCGTCGATTGGATCTACGAACGGGTCGGGCTGCCGCTTCAGGTGCTCGGCGAAAGCGGGCCCTGGCGGCGCGTGCGCGACCCGGACGGCGCAGAGGTGTGGATGCACATCCGCAATCTGGATGAGCGGACCATGGCCTATGTCCGCACCGCCGCCGAGATGCGGCGCAATCCGCGGGCCAATTCCGGCGTGAAAGCCCATCTCGCCCCCGGCGTCATCGGGGCGCTGACCGGATGCGAAAACGGCTGGGCGCGCGTGGCCGTCGGCGGGCGGGTCGGCTGGGTCGAGCCCGCCGCCCTCTGGGGCGCGGAGGGGTGCGCGGGCGGCTAAAGCCGCCCGGCTTGCCCCAAAGGGGCCCCGCCTGTAAGCCGTGAGGGATATTTTCCCCCTTACGCGAGCACACTTATGGCCAGCCAACGGCCCTCCAGCCTCAGCTATGAAGACCTGATTGCCTCCGGCGAAGGGACCATGTTCGGCCCCGGCAACGCTCAATTACCGCTGCCGCCGATGCTGATGTTTGATCGCATCCCGCAGATCACGATCGATGGCGGCAGCCACGGCAAGGGCCACGTGCTGGCCGAGTACGACATCAATCCCGAGCGCTGGTTTTTCGAGTGCCATTTCAAGGGCGACCCGGTGATGCCAGGGTGCCTGGGGCTCGACGCCATGTGGCAGCTCGTGGGCTTCTTCATGTGCTGGGCGGGCTCGCCGGGGCGTGGGCGGGCGCTGGGCGTTGGCGAGGTCCAGTTCCGCGGCCAGATCACGCCGAAGACCAAATTGGTCACCTACGAGATCGACATGAAGCGCGTGATCCAGCGTTCGCTGCACATGGGCATTGGCGACGGCGTCGTGAAAGCGGACGGCGTGCCTATCTATACGGCCAAGGATCTGAAGGTCGGCCTGTTCAGCGCCGAGCAGCTTGAAGCGCAAATGAAAGGCTAAGGCCCATGCGTCGCGTCGTCGTCACCGGGATGGGGATCGTCTCCTCCATCGGCAATAACGCGCAAGAGGTGCTGGCGAGCCTGCGCGAAGCCAGGAGCGGCATCGTCGCCG
>CAZWQS010000248.1:0-2811 GCA_964635925.1 uncultured Terricaulis sp.
TGTGACCCAGGTCACAGCGTCCGGTGCATCCAAACAATATCTTGGCTGCATCAGAGGTTCAGACGAACCGAAACGCCAAGAAGGGAGCTACGCAAATGACCAAGTTTTTCTGCATCGCCGCCGCGCTGGCTTTCTTCGCGCCGATGGCGTTCGCCACGTTGAACCAAGCAGCTTTGATCGTCGCCTGATCCCCCAAACCCGCCTGCGACGGTCAATTAAGGAAGCCGCGAACCACCCTAGAGGTTCGCGGCTTTTCTTTTGTGCGGTCACCAGCAGAGCGCGCGTAAGAGATTCCGATTTCGCAAGACTGTTCTGCACGAGAGCAAGCGGAGCATGCATCCAAACCGGCGCCGCGCGGCATCTCATAGTCAACGAAGTTTGAAACACTCGAGGGAATGAGATGACCAAATTTTTCAAGTTCGCCGCTTTCGCTTTCGCGTTTGCGCTGTTCACCCCCGTCGCCTTGGCGACGCTGATGCAAGCTGCCCAAATCGTCGCGTAACTCCCCCAGCTCGTGACGAACCCCCGAAGCGCGGAGCCCATAAGCTCCGCGCTTCTCTTTTTGCGCGCCATCAGCAGCAACGCCTGGTCCGCGCTTTTGCCCGGACAGCGATGCGAAAACGAAGCGCAGAAAAATCTCGTCATGCCGCATCCGAACGCCGAGGCGCCGGCATCTCATAGTCAACAGAGTTTGAAACACTGAGGGAAACGAAATGACCAAGATTGCTTCTATCGCCGCCGCCTTCGCCCTGTTTGCTCCGGTCGCTATCGCGATCGTCGCGCAAGCCGCCCAGATCGTCGCTTAATCCTGCCCACCCGCCAGCGACGGTCAAAAACGAAGGCGCGGAGCTTGGGCTCCGCGCCTTTTGTTTTGGGCAAACGCAACGCGAAGCAATTCGCGGCGCCGCATCCACTGAGAGCTTCACCGGCATCTCATAGTCAACACGGAAACAACCAGTTCAGTTCGGAAATCACTACCATGAAAGAGTTTGCATGCCTCCTCGCAGCGTTCGTGCTCTTCGCACCCGTTGCTTATGCAGCGCTTTACCAAGCTGCTCTGATCGTCGCGTAATCCCTCCCCCGAGATCGCGACATCAGTTGCTAGGCGCGGACCGTCCTCCCACGGTCCGCGCCTTTTCTTTTGCACTAGCCGCGGTCGCGAATACGCACGCGCACATTGGCGCTCTGGCCATCGGCATCGACGACAGTGACGTTGTAGAAGCCCGGCGCCGAAGGCCGCCAAATCGCGCGGCCGCTTGTTTCTTCGCCGCCTACACGCGCGCCTTCCGCGTACCAGGTCAGCGGGCCACGCCCGCCGCGCGCGGAGAGCGAGAGCCCGCGCGACTGCGAACCGTAGTCCAACACCAGCACTTCGGCGCCTGAAGGCGGAAAGAGAATGGAAAGTCCTTCGCGCTCGCCGCCTTCGAAGCGCGCCAGTGCCGGCGCTACGGGCTCATGCAGTTCGCGCTCGTGTTCGGGCGGCGGCGGTGCTCCGATGAGATCGAACGCTTCAAACAAAATGGGCAACGCTTCACTGCGGCCAGTACGCCCAGGACGGGGCGTGCCGTCTGGACGGCCAACCCAAACGCCAATGGCGTAGCCGTTTGAGACCCCCAGCGCCCACGCGTCGCGGAAGCCGTAAGATGTACCTGTTTTGAAGGCCACCTGCGGCGCGCCTTGCGCGATCTGCGCCGGCACGCGGCCAGCGGGATGCGGCGAGCTCGCCAAAATCTCCAACACCCGATCGGCCGTCTCGGGGCGTACGAAGCGGCGCGAGAACGCCAGCGGCGCCACATCGCCCGTCACCAGCGGCCGCGCGTCGCCTTCATCGCCGAGCGCCGCATAGAGCTGCACCAAATCCTCGAGCGTCATGCCGACGCCGCCGAGCGCCAGCGCCAGGCCCGGCTCCGCGTTCGCGCGATGCGGCATCCGCACCTCTGCACCCGCACGCAAAAGCGCGGAGCGGAAACGGCCGGCGCCAATCCGCTCCAGGGTCGCCACGGCAGGCAAGTTCAGCGAATGGCGCAGCGCGTCTTCGAGGGTGACGTCGCCGTGGAAACGCCGGTCGAAGTTCTCGGGCAAGTACCCGCCAAACCGGCGCGGCGCGTCCCGCACCAACGTTTCAGGCGCCGCGATGTTTTCGTCGAAAGCGATCGCATAGAGAAACGGCTTCAGCGCCGAGCCGGGAGAACGCACGGCGCGTGTCATGTCGATGTAGCCGCCCGCACGATCGCGACCAGCGCCGCCGACGCGCGCACGGACGGCGCGGCCTTCGATCTGCACCGCGAGGATCGAGATTTGCGCATCGCGCTCCAACGATCCCGCGTGACGGCGCACCAGCGTTTCC
Organism: uncultured Terricaulis sp.; assembly: GCA_964635925.1. GTDB lineage: Bacteria > Pseudomonadota > Alphaproteobacteria > Caulobacterales > Aquidulcibacteraceae > Vitreimonas. Next base: position 2,348 of record CAZWQS010000248.1, read on the forward strand.
AGATCACGCTGCAGCGTCGCATCGAGCGAAGACTGGATCACACCCTCGCCGGGGTTTTCCCTCACCAGCGCATAGGCCGCGTGCGGCGCTGAGTAGGGAAACGGCGAACGCGTTGGAATGGCGCTCTCTTTGCCTTCCGCCGCGCGGCGGCGCGAAATCAGGTTCGCGCGGACAAACATATCCAACACGCGATCGCGGGCCGCGCGCGCCGCTTGCGGGCGCCGGTCAGGCCGGCGCGCTTCGGGCGCTTGCGGCAGCGCGATCAGCAGCGCCATCTCGGAATCGTCGAGCCATTGCGGGTCGCGTTGGAAATAGGCGCGTGAAGCGGCGCGCACGCCCTGGAGATTGCCGCCATAGGGCGCCATCGTCAGATACGCCGCCAAGATTTCGCGCTTCGACATCCGCGCTTCGATCTGCATGGCGCGAAGGATCTCTATGAGCTTCGAGCCAATCGTCCGCGGCCG
>CAZWQS010000249.1:0-2789 GCA_964635925.1 uncultured Terricaulis sp.
GCGCAGCAGGAAGGCGCGTTGCAGCGTATTGAGTGTGCGCGTCACCGCGCCCGCCGAGGCGAAGGGGCCGTAATAGACGCCCTTGGTGCTGCGCGCGCCACGATGCTTCAGCAATTGCGGAAAGGCGTGATCCTCGCGCAGCAGGATGAAGGGGAAGCTCTTGTCGTCGCGATAGGAGACGTTGTAGCGCGGCTTCAGTCGCTTGATCAGGTTGGATTCCAGCAGCAGCGCCTCGGTCTCCGACGCCGTGGTCACGAACAGCATCTCCACCGTCTCGTGGATCATGCAGGTCAGCCTATCGCTATGGACGCGGCCCTGCGCATAGGAGCCGACACGCTTCCTCAGGCTCTTGGCCTTGCCGACATAGAGCACCTCGCCGTCAGCCCCGATCATCCGGTACACGCCCGGCTTGGTGGGCAGGCGGCTCCACGCGTCGCGGATTGCCTCGATGCCCTTCAGAGCCGGGGCGGGCGCATCCTCGCCGGGCAGGGCCGCGAGTGGGGGCAGGGTGGGCTTATCGGCGTTCGCCATTCGCTCTCATAAGTGGCGGCTTCCTTTCGTTCCCGCCAGGGCCATACCCGCTTCCCTGGCGCAACCCCGGCGAAAGCTGGGGTGCGACCAGGGACCCAGAGCAAAAGGCGACGCATGCTGCTCTGGGTCCCGGCTCTCGGCCCGCATCAAGTGCGGGCTCTCGGCCGGGAAGCGGGGAGCGCGACCCCATAGCGCCTCGACTCCGGCGCTTTCGCACCCCAAGACTCCCCCCATGAGTATCAGCGCACGCGCCCAGGCGGTTCCCCAGGCGGAGGGCTTCGAGGCTCCCCACCCGGATGTCTGCCAAACCATGCTCGACGTTCGCGCCGGCGTGGATGAGATCGACCGTATGCTGGTGGCGCTGATCGCGCGCCGGCAGGGCTACATGCACGCCGCCGCGCGCATCAAACCAAGCCGCGACGTGGTGCGTGACGAGGCCCGCATCCAGCAAGTACTGGACAACGTGAAGGCCGAAGCCGAGCGCGCCGGGCTTTCCTGGGCCATCGCCGAGCCGGTGTGGCGCGAAATGATGGAACGCTGCATCGCCCACGAATTCGACGTCTGGGACGCCACGCGCGTCTGAGCGCGCCCATGGATCGCGCTGCAGCCGCGGGCTGACGCGGCGCCTTTCCTCGTGATAACGAGGCCGCGGCTGGGAGGGGCGCTGATCGGGGCTGGCCTGATGGCGCTTCAGACGTGGAAGAGCGTAAATTCTCGCGCGCGGCGCGAGCACGCGGGGCCGCATGCAAGCGTGCATGGTCGCGCGTGGCGCAAGAATCCTCATGATGATAAGCCCTTACGCTTGCGCGTTGGGGGCGGGGCATGAGGTGGTTTTTAGGTCTGGTGCTGGTGATCGCGCTCCTTGCGGGCGTGCTTTACGGCGTCGGGCGTTTCCTGTTGCCGAACACGCTGGACGTGACGCGCACGATCAGCATTGAGCGCCCGCGCGCGGCGGTGTTCGCCATGTCGAACGATCTGCGCATCGCGCGCGAATGGTCGCCCTATTACGCGATGGACCCGGACGCCGATTACGCCTTCTCCGGCGACGGCCCCGGCGCGGGGCAGACCATGCGCTGGGTGTCGAACCTGCGCGAGGTCGGCTCTGGCCGCATCTCGATCGTGAGCTCGACCGAGAACGAGACGATCGAAAGCATCCTCGAACTGGGCGATCGCGCCACGCTGAATTCCAGCTTCGTTCTGCGCCCCACGCAGGGCGGCACGAGCGTGAGCTGGGCGGTTTCGGCCCATTGCGCCGAGGGGTGGATCAACGTGCCCTGCCGTTACATGAACCTGGTTCTGAAGGGCCGGATCGAGAGCAATCTGGACGCGGGCCTCGCGCGCCTCAAGACGCTGGCCGAGCAGCTCCCGAACGTGGATTTCGAGGGCTACGACATCGTGGCCGTGCCTGTGCAGCCGCAGGACGTCATCTTCGTTGATGTTTCGATCGCCGCCGACAATCCAACCTTCGCCGATCGCGCCAGCGCCGAGGCGGACGGCCTCAATGCGCTCAACGCCTACATGGCCTCCACCGGCGGCCAGATCACGCGCGGCGACGCGCTGGTGCGGGTGTTTCCCTCGGAAAACGGCATTGGCGGGCGCTATCGCTTCAGCGTGGGCTATCCCTATACGGGCCCCGCGCCGCTGCGCCTGGTGGGCGTGCGCGTGGGGCAAACTCCGGAAGGGGCGGCGCTGCGCGTGGAATTCCAGGGGCGGCGCTCGCAGATCGGGGCGATGTATCAGCGGCTCGACGCCTACATGCAGGCGCACCGCATCGCGATGCGGCCGGGCGGGGAAGCGTGGGAGATCGTGGATCTCTCCAGCGTCGCTGACAGCGGCTTCCCCGGCGACCCGATCGAGCGCGCGGAAATCTATTTCCCGATCGAATAATTCAAATCGCGCAAACAAAAAGGCCCGCGGGATTGCTCCCGCGGGCCTTCAATTGCGTTCCGCAAAGCGCTTAGTCAGCGACCTTGAGGTTCACGGCCTTGGGGCCTTTGCCCTTCGTGTCGGGCAGCGTTTGGAAGTTCACGCGCTGGCCTTCGGTCAGCGAGGTGAGCCCCGCTCGCTCCACAGCGCTGACGTGGACGAACACGTCCGCGCCGCCGCCGTCCGGCGTGATGAAGCCGAAGCCACGCGCGCCGTTGAAGAACTTCACGGTCCCGTCCTGGGGATCGCCCAGAGGCTGACGCGGCGGGCGATCGCCGCCGCCGAAGCCGCCGCCTTCACGCGGGCCGCGGAAACCACCGCCGCCGCCGCCG
>CAZWQS010000250.1:0-2778 GCA_964635925.1 uncultured Terricaulis sp.
ATTGCTGCACCTGGAAGAAGCCCGCCGCGTGGTGGCGGTGGCGGAGGCGATTAGCGCGTCATGACCAAATCCAACCCCGGCCGCTTTCTTGAAGACTTCACGCGCAGCGAGGTGATCTCGCACGCGACGCCGCGCACCATCACAGAGGGGGATGTCGCACTCAATATCGCGCTCACCGGGTCGCGCTATGCGCTGTTTTGCGCCGATAGTTTCGCGCAAGGCGCCGGCTTGCCGGGCGCGCCGATCGATCCGCTGCTGGTGTTTCACATCGTGTTCGGCAAAACCGTGCCGGATATTTCGCTGAACGCGGTGGCCAATCTGGGCTACGCGGAGGGGCGCTTCCTCGCGCCGGTCTATCCGGGCGATACACTGAACGCGGTGTCCGAGGTGCTGGGCGTCAAGCAGAACTCCAACGGCAAAACCGGCGTGGTCACCGTGCGCACCACCGGGTTCAACCAGGATGAAATCCCGGTGCTGTCCTATGTGCGCTGGGTGATGGTGAACAAACGCGGCGGCGATCCGATCGAAGATGCGCCCCCGCAAACGCCCGCGCCGTTCGTCGTGCCGCCTGACCTGGCGCTGCCGCAGGGGCTCGATTTCACCGAGTACGATGCGGGCCTCGCTGGTTCGCCGCATGTCTTTGAAGATTACGAAATCGGCGAAAAGGTCGATCACGTCGATGGCGTCACGGTGGAGGAGGCTGAGCATCAGCTCGCCACGCGGCTCTATCAGAACACAGCGAAAGTGCATTTCGACGCGCTGGCGCAAGCCAACTCGCGCTTCGGCAAGCGATTGATCTATGGCGGGGTCACCATCTCACTGGCGCGCGCGCTAGCGTTTAACGGGCTAGGCAACGCAGCGCTCATGCTCGCGATCAATGGCGGGCGCCACGTCAATCCGCTGTTCGCGGGCGATACGCTTTATGCGTGGAGCGAAGTGCTGGATAAAACCGATCTCGGTGAAGCGGGCGCGTTACGCTTGCGCCTCGTCGCCGCTAAGAACCGCGCCTGCGCGGATTTTCCGGATAAGAACGGCGGCGAGTACGATCCTTCGGTCGTGCTCGATTTCGATTATTGGGCCGCGATCCCGAAGCGCTAAGCGGGCGGCGCCGGCTCTTCGCGCCGCGCCGCGCCCGCGCCCGCGAGCACCAGCAGGCCGAACAACGCGCCCGCCAGCGCCCCGCCAAGAGTGAGCCAATAGCCTTCTTCTTCCTCCACGCGGATCGCGCCGGCCATGGCTTGGCTCATGCGCTGGCCCTCCGCGCCGGAGAACAATCCGCCTGAATCGGCCGCAGCCTCGCCCTGCGCTTCGTTGATCTCGCGCGTCATTTCGCTCTGCATATTTTGCACGCTGTAATAGGAGAGGCCCGCGCCGCCTAAACCTCCGATCAGCAGCGCCGCAGCCGCCATGCGCGCCTTGGGCAGAAACGAGGCCGCCAGCCCCAGCGCGATCACCACGCAAGCGAGGATCACCGCCACGGCGGGCTCGGCGTCCTCGTTGGTCTGTTGGCCCTCAAGCGGGCCCGCCGGTTGTGGGTCGCCGGTCATGAGCTGGATGCCGGTGGCGGTCAAAATCTCGGTCCCCGAGCACGAAACCGTCACCCAGGGCAGCACAAAGCCCAGCAAAGCCGCGACTTTGGCCACGCGTCCCAAGAGCAGGTAATCCATCGCGTCCTCCGCTGCCCCGAGGCATAGGAAAATCCGCCCGCAGCGGCAACGCGCTTCGTTGACTTGAGGGCGCACGCCCCTAATGTCCGCGCCAGAATCCATACCCATATCAATGGAAAGAGGCGCTTATGGCCGGCGCGACCCGTCCGGAAAGACCCGTTTCGCCACACATGCAGGTGTGGCGCTGGCACGTAACGATGCTGACTTCGATCCTGCATCGCTTCACCGGCATGGCGCTCTACGGCGCCGCGATCGGGCTGGGGCTCTGGCTGATGGCCGCCGCCGCGGGGCCGGAGATTTTCGGCCCCGCGCATGAGCTGCTGATGTCCCCACTGGGCCAGGTCGCGCTTTATCTGATCGTCGCCGCCGTCGCCTTTCACCTCGCCAACGGCATCCGCCACCTCGTGTTCGATACCGGCGCCGGCCTCACGCCCGCCGATGCGGACACCAGCGCTTGGTTCGCTATTTTGTTCGCCTTCGCCGCCCCGCTTGGCCTGTGGGCGCTTGTGACGTTCGGGGGCTAAGCGATGAGCGGCACGAAAAATTCCATGCGCACCCCGCTTGGCCGCGTGCGCAATCACGGCGCGGGCGGTGAGGGCACCGGCCATTTCATCGCCCAGCGCGCGACGGCGATCGCGCTTTGTCTGCTGACGCCCTGGTTCGTCGTCAGCGCCGCGCTGTCGCTCAAGGGCGGCAATTATCTCGGCGTGATCGATTTCCTGACGCAGCCCGTCAACGCCGTGGGCGTGGTGCTGCTGATCGCGGTGGGCTTTTATCACATGGCGATCGGCATGGCGGAGGTGATCCAGGATTACATCGCCCGCCCGCTGACGAAGATGCTGCTTCTGTGGCTCAACAATTTCGCGCTGCTGGCGATCGGCGCGGGCGCCGTGTTCGCGGTGCTGATGGTGAATTTCGGAGTCTAATATCTTGGCCGCTTATGCTTGGATCGATCACACGTTCGACGTCGTTGTTGTCGGCGCCGGCGGCTCTGGATTGCGCGCGGCGCTGGGCGCGGCGCAGGCAGGCCTCAAGACGGCTTGCGTCACCAAAGTTTTCCCAACCCGCTCTCACACCGTCGCCGCGCAAGGCGGCATCTCGGCTGCGCTCG
>CAZWQS010000251.1:0-2745 GCA_964635925.1 uncultured Terricaulis sp.
GGACTTTGCTCCCGCAAAACCTGTTCGATGCGTAGCGCGTCGGTTTGGTTGATGTGAAAGCGATCCACACCAAGGTCGAGCGTGAGCCAGCCTGGCATGGCTTCAAGGCCATCACTCGCGGGCGTGGGTGGCGAGCAGGTAAAGGCGCCTTTAACCGGCAGTGAGCCGATGCCTTGAGCCAGCTCGCGCGATGGCGCGCCGCCAGCAGCGATGTAGATGTCGCCTTCGCGGCGCAGCGCAACCCATTCCCAATCGCCAGCTTCCGGACAGGTCTCGCCGGGCTCCAAGCGGTCAGTAAAGTTAAGCTGCACATAATGGCCGCTCAGCAGCGAGCGCGGGTCTACGGCCGCCATTGGCAGGGTGATCTCTTGGCCGCCTTCGCGCGCGTAACCTTCGCTGATAACGAGCGCGACGAGGGATGCGGCGCAAAGGCCGGCGATGGCGAGGATGCGGTGAGCAGCGGCGATCTTCATGCGGCGCTCTTCTTATTGCGCAGGACGAGGCCCGCTATCAGCGCCGCTACCGCGCAAACAAGGAAGACGCCCGCGGCCGCAAGCAGATCGAGGCCGAGATCGCTCAGCAGCGCGCAAATCGCGGCGATAATGCTTAACACGCCAATCGCGGTGACAAGGCCGTGGCGATCAAAGCGGCCGAGCGCGAGCACGCCGCCCGATGCCGCAAGCCAAACGATGCGATGGGCGATGCCGCCATTGCCGCCTTCGTCACCGAACCACGGCAGATAGCCGGCGACAGCGAAGAAGAAGAGGGCGCCCGCGGTGAACCAGCCATAAAACACGCCTGAGAAAGGCCGCTCTTGGGCGTGAAGCCAGCGTGCGCCTGCCGCCATCGCGCCCATGATGATTGCGAGGAAGAGGAAGATGCTAGCCTCCGCTTCGGTCTTCGCGGCGAACCAGCCGAAGCAGTAAATGATTGCTAATGCGGATGCGTGCGCGAGCGCGCCCGAGGCCCAGCGCAGCGCCAAGTATGCGGCAAGCGGCGCGCCAATCAGCATCCACGGCGCTTCGGACTCGGCGCCGGAGAACCACTGCCTGTCGGTGAAATCACCAAGCGCGATGAGGATGAGGCCAACGAGCGCCGCGCCTGTTGAGCGACCCGCGGCAGCGAGCGCGAAGCCTGCGACGCCGGCGCCGTAGGCGGCGCTGCGCGGATCGCCGGCGATATCGAAGATCTGACCGGTGAGGCCGATCGATGCGGCGAAGACCAGCGTGGCGACGGTTAAGAGAATGTTGCAAAGCGTCGGGCGCTCTTTCTGCGCGGCCCACGCGGCGCCGCCCGCGAGCGCGCCGAATGCGATGAGTAGAATGGCGAAACGCACGAGCTTTGGCGTCACATCCCAGTTGGCGGCGACGAATGCGATGATCGCGATGCCGAGCAAAACCGCGCCAACCCACGCGAGCGCGGTCGCCGCATCCATGCGCCGTGTTTCGGGGATCGTCGCCAAAATCGCCGCGCGCTTTTCCGCATCGACGAGCCCCGCGCCGATCCAGCGATCGAGATCTTCTTTTACGCGGTCTTTGTAAGCGGCCATCGCAGTGACCTTAACGTCCGGCAAGAGAGCGGCAAAGCAGGTGTTCGCGCTTGAAGCGCGCGGAAGTGAGGCGCAAGCTCGCGCAAATCGAGGTGGGCATAGGAGGAAACGCCCATGCTAATCGCGCAGATAATTCGCGATAAAGGCGCTGTCGTGCACACGTTAGCGGCCAGCGCCACGCTCGAAGAAGCGGCCCGCGAGCTCCACGAGAAACGCGTCGGCGCGTTGGTTGTGATGGATGCGGAAAACGCGATAATTGGCGTGTTTTCTGAGCGCGATCTGGTGCGCGAGATCGCCCGCCGCGGCGCTCGGGCGCTGCAAGATGATGTCGCCAGCGCGATGTCGCGCGAGGTCTTCACGGCCCACCTGGAAGAAACGATCGACGATTGCCTCGGCCGTATGACGGACCGGCGCGTGCGCCATTTGCCGGTTGTCGATGAGGTGCGGCTCGTCGGAATCGTCTCCATCGGTGACCTAGTGAAGCACCGGATTGCGCTCGCCGAAGCTGAAAGTGCGGCAATGCAGGCCTATATCGCCGCGCAATAGCCGCTGTTTTCACCTTGTTTTCACGGCTTTAGCGCCCATCTACGCAGACCATCGGCGTTTCGCATTTGGCTTGAAGCCTGTGAGGCGAATCGATAGGTTAAGATCGTTGCGGCTCTCGAACGTCTTGCGCAGACAGCGCAGAGGTCCGGGCGCGCAAAAATCACGCTGATTTTCTTGGCTTTTTTTGAAATGCTGAGAATTGCGTTTTTTGCGCGAAAAGGTCGTTGACATCACCAAGGGGCGCGCATAGAAACCGCGCCTTCCGCCGGGACCCAAACGTCTCGGCCCGCAAGCGCCGGGCTCCGGTTCGCTGTTTGCGGGCTCAAGAAAATGTCCGCCAAAATCGGGCTTTTTCGTTGAGTGGCGCTCTTTGACATTGTGATTTTGGAGAAGGGAAACGCAGGCGGCGGTGTGCTGCGGGCAAGCGAGTAATCGCAAGCCAAGCGACACTGACGGTTATGCGTTTTCTGGAACTATAACTGACTTACAGGATGAGGTCTTAGGACCTCAGAATGTGCGTCGGTTCCCGTTACTTAATAACGCATAACGCCAATACGGCGCGTCGAGCTCAGGCTCGATGCCAGTCAGAGGTCAACTCAACCTGAGAGTTTGATTCTGGCTCAGAACGAACGCTGGCGGCAGGCTTAACA
>CAZWQS010000252.1:0-2731 GCA_964635925.1 uncultured Terricaulis sp.
GGCCAATGCGATCATGATGGTCGAGTCCGAGGTGAAGGAACTCACCGAAGCGCAAATGCTGGAATCGCTGCAACTCGCGCACAAGGGCATGCAGCCCGTGATCGACGCGATCATCGATCTCGCGGAAAAGGCCGGCAAAGAGCCGTTCGATTTTGCACCGCCGGACAATTCGGCGCTGAAGCAAAAGGTCGCCGCGCTCGTCGGCGCCGATCTTTCCGCTGCTTACAAGATCACCAAGAAGGACGAACGCTACGCCGCCGTCGGCGCGCTGCGCGACAAGGCCAAGGCCGAACTCGCCAAGAGCGAAGCCAATCCTGACGGCGCCGATCCGCTGGTGCTCAAGGAAGTGTTCAAGGAAGTGGAATCCGATACCGTGCGCTCGCGCATCGTGAAGGAAAAGGGCCGCATCGATGGCCGCGCCGTCGATAAAGTGCGCCCGATCACCTCGGAAGTCGGCTTCCTGCCGCGCACGCACGGCTCGGCGCTGTTCACCCGCGGCGAAACGCAAGCCGTCGTCGTCGCCACGCTCGGCACCGCGGAAGATGAGCAATTCATTGACGCGCTCTCGGGCACGACGAAGGAGCGCTTTATGCTCCACTACAATTTCCCGCCCTACAGCGTCGGCGAAACCGGCCGCATGGGCGGGGCGGGGCGCCGCGAAATCGGCCACGGCAAGCTGGCCTGGCGCGCGATGAAGGCGGTGCTGCCGAGCCAAGAGCAATTCCCGTACACGGTGCGCCTCGTTTCCGAGATCACCGAGTCGAACGGCTCTTCGTCCATGGCGACGGTGTGCGGGTCTTCGCTGGCGCTGATGGATGCGGGCGTGCCGATTTCGGCGCCGGTCGCGGGCGTCGCCATGGGCCTCATCCTCGAAGATTACGGCTTTGAAGTGCTGACCGACATCCTTGGCGACGAGGACCATCTCGGCGACATGGACTTCAAGGTCGCCGGCACCGAGAAGGGCATCACCTCGCTGCAGATGGACATCAAAGTGGCGGGCATCACCACCGAGATCATGCAAGTGGCGCTCGACCGCGCACACGCGGGCCGCATGCACATCCTGGGTGAGATGGCCAAGGCCATGGATGCGCCGCGCGGCGAAGTCGGCAAGAACGCGCCCCGTATCGAGCAGATCAAGATCCCGGTCGATAAGATCCGCGATGTGATCGGCACGGGCGGCAAGGTGATCCGCGAGATCGTGGAAAAAACCGGCGCGAAAGTGAACGTCGAGGATGACGGCACGGTGAAAGTGGCCTCCGCCAACGCCGAAGCGATCGAAGCCGCGATCAAGTGGATCAAGTCGCTGACGAGCGAGCCTGAGGTCGGCCAGATCTATGAAGGCAAGGTCGTGAAGGTGATGGAATTCGGCGCCTTCGTGAATTTCTTTGGCGCGAAGGACGGCCTCGTCCACGTCTCCCAACTCGCGCGCGAGCGCGTGGAAAAGCCGGGCGACGTGGTCAAGGAAGGCGACACCGTGAAGGTGAAGCTCTTGGGCTTCGACGATCGTGGCAAAGTGCGCCTCTCCATGAAGGTGGTCGACCAAGCCACCGGCGCCGATCTCTCAGCGGAAATGGGCGAAGAAGCGGAAGATCATGGTCCCCGCCGCGAACGCAGCGACCGCGGCCCCCGCCGCGGCGGCGATCGCGACCGCCGCCCGCGCCGGGAGGCCAGCGGCGACTAAGCCCTAAATGCTAACGCACATGATTGCGCCCGCCTCACGATGTGAGGCGGGCGTTTTCATTTCCAACGATCGCGGGCAGGATCGCGGCCATGGCCGATCTTGTTCTGCTTGCGTCCTTCAGCTCGCGCCCCGAAGCGCTGATCGCGCAGGGGCTTCTGCGCGCGCACGGCATAGAAGCGCATGCGCCGGACGCGCACATCACCATGGCTGAAATCGATCCCACCTGGATGAGCGGCTGGCGCCTGCTCGTGGATGAAGGCGTGCTTGAACGCGCGCTCGCGATTTTGCGTGAGGCGGAAAGTGCGTCCGCAGGCGAGGGGGACTAGCCTTCGCCCCCGCCCAATTCCGGCACCGCCACGACATGGAAGCCCGCATCGACGTGCACCACTTCGCCCGTGGTCGAGCGGCCAAGGTCTGAGCAGAGCCAGAGCGCCGCGCCGGCGATGCCCTCCATGCTCGTGTCTTCCTTCATCAGCGACCATTCGCGGCCGGTCTGAATGAGACCGCGCCCGCCGGTGATGCCGGCGATGGCCAAAGTGCGCATCGCGCCGGCGCTGATCGCGTTCACGCGGATGCCTTGAGGGCCCAGGTCGCGCGCCATGTAGCGCGTTGAGGCTTCGAGCGCGGCCTTGGCCACGCCCATCACGTTGTAACTCGGCAGCACACGCTCGGCGCCGAGATAGGTCAGCGTCACCATGCCGCCGCCATTCTTCATCAGCTTCGCCGCGCGCTTGCCGGCGGCGACGAACGAGAAGGCGGAGATGTCCATCGTGCGCAGGAAATTTTCGCGCGTGGTGTTTTCGGTGAAGGAGCCTTTGAGCTCGCTCTTGTCGGAGAAGGCGATCGAGTGGACCAGGAAATCCATCCCGCCCCATTGTTTTTCGAGCTGGGCGAACACCGCGTCGAGTTGTTCGTCATTGGTGGCGTCGCATTCCAGCATCGTCTTGGCGCCGATGCTTTCCACCAAGGGACGCACGCGCTTCTCAAGCGCTTCGCCCTGATAGGTGAAGGCCAGTTCGGCCCCCTGGGCGGCGAGTTGCTGGGCGATGC
>CAZWQS010000253.1:0-2720 GCA_964635925.1 uncultured Terricaulis sp.
GGCATGCTGATCTGGCTCGATAGCCTGCAGCGTTACGGTCAATGGTTGGGATAGCGCGATGGCCGAACAGAACGACGACGAGAAAACCGAAGAGCCGACGCCGCGCAAAATCGAGCAAGCGCGTGAGAAAGGCGACATCATCTACACGCCCGAAGTCGGCGCGGCGCTGTCGCTCTTAGTGCTGGCAGGCTTCGCCGCCTTCATGGCCGGGCCGATCCTGAAAGATATGGCGCGCAGCTTCATCGGCTTCATCGCCATGCCTGATCAATTCGCCGCCGAGCCGGGCGCGCTGCGCGCGATTTTCGCGGCGGTGTCGATGAAGACGATGGCGATCTTCAGCCTGGTCACGCTCGCCTTCGCGGCGGCGGGGATCGCCGCGCGCTACGTGCAGGATAAACCGACCTTCACCGGCGAACGGCTGACCCCGAAGCTCAACAAATTGAACCCGATTGAGGGCTTCAAGCGGGTGTTCGGAAAGCAGGCGGTGGCGCAATTCCTGAAATCGCTCGCCAAGCTCGCCATTGTCGGGGCCGCGCTGGTGTGGGCGCTGTGGCCGCATGACGGCTCGCTCCAGAATATTTCGCTGCTCGATCCGGCCGCGCTGCTGCCGTTCGTGCAGGATAAAGTGGTGGCGATGCTGATCGCGATGGTGAGCGCCGCCGCGGCGTTGGCGATCATCGATTACATTTTTACGCGCCAATCCTACATGAAGCGGCTCAAGATGAGCCGGCGCGAGATCAAGGAAGAGCATCGCCAAAGCGAAGGCGATCCCATGATCAAGGCCAAGCTGCGGCAAATCCGCATCGAGCGCTCGCGCCGACGCATGATGCAGAACGTGCCCAACGCCTCCGTGATCATCACGAACCCGACTCACTACGCGGTCGCGCTGCGCTACGAGCAGGGGCAGACGGCCGCGCCCATTTGCCTTGCCAAGGGCGTTGATGCGCTGGCGCAACGGATTCGCGAAGCAGCCAATGAAAACGATATCCCGATCGTGGAGGACCCGCCGCTGGCGCGCGCGCTCTACGCCACGGCCGAGATCGACGAACCTATCCCCAGGGAACATTACGAAGCGGTCGCCAAAGTGATCGGCTTTGTCATGCGGCTCGCGCGTAAGCGCGGGCGGCGGCGCTTGTGAGGACATTATGGCGGACGGATATGCAGCCCCCAATCGTGCTCCCGGAGCCGAATCGCGGTCAATTGGCGCCCCAACAGGCGCGCTGATGACAGACCAAGCAGACCATCCAACGTCGCGAAGCGGCGCACGGCTCGATCCGTTGCAGATCCTTTTCTGGGTCTCGGTTGCGCTCGGCGTCGCCGCGGCGGGCGTGGCGATCACGGCGGGGCCGACGGTCGGGCGCGCGGGCGCGATTTTGCTGATCCTCATCGCCGCGTCGGGCATGGTGCTGTTCATGTGGATGTCGCGCGGCGCGGGCCGGCGCTTTGGCGCGTTCCCGGAGCGCGGCGCCATCGCGGCGGCGACGTTCGCCAGCGGCAAGCCGGAATTCGCGGCGATCGATGCGCTGGACGAAGCCGCGCTCATCACCGATCGGTCGCTCTCGCCGCTGATCGCCAATGCGCCTTACGTCGCCATCGCGGAGGCCGCGGGCATGCTGGGCGGCAGCGACCGCCCGCCGATCCTGAGCCGCTTGTTCGGCGCTGATCCGATGCTCTCCGCGCCCATGTTCCGGCTCGCGAAAGCGGCGGGGCAGGGCCTGTCGCGGCGCGAGGAATTGCCGTCCACGTCGATCCTCGGCGGCAAGGCGGTGCGCTATGAAGCGAGCGTCGGCGCGATGCCGGGCGGGTACGTGCTGTGGCGCTTGCGTGAAATCAGCCAAGGCGTCGCGCGCGAGGGCGGGGAGGAAGCGCGCAATCTATTCGTGGACGACGCGCCTGTCGGCTTCTTCGCCGCGCGTGCGGATGGCTCGATTATCTACATGAACCGCGCGCTGCGCGCGGTGCTGGGCGTGGGCGATGATCCCGCGCTGCTGCGCGTGAAGGACGTGATCAAGGAAGACCCAAGCCGCGTGCTGCGCAAGGATCGGCGCGGCTTCGGCCCCACCCGCACGCGCGTCACGCTGCGCGCGCGCGATACGATGGAGGCGCAAGCCTCGGTGCTGAGTTTCTGGCCGACCGAAGAGAGCGACGGCGCCGCGCGCGTGTTCGTGTTCTTCGCGGAATCCGAAACGCCGGAAACCCAGCCCCAGACGCTGCGCGTCGACACCGCCGCCGCGGACGGCGTGTTCGCCCAGGCGCCGTTTGGCGCGGCGGTGCTCGATTGCACCGATCCGGCCTCGGCCGCTGTGCTGGATAGCAACGGCGCGCTGATGGAGATGACGCAAGGCCGCGCCATGCCGGGCGCTGCGTTCGCCGATCTGTTCGACGCCTCCGAAGGCCCCGCCGCGCTGGGCCAGCGCTTGCGCCAGGCGATCAACGAACCGGTGGAGCTGATGCTGGCCACCCAGCCGCCCGTTGCGGCGCATGTGCATTTCGCGCGCGGCCCCGATGGGCGCGGGCTGGCCTACGTGATGAACGTCAGCGAGCAGCGCGAACTGGAGACGCGCCTCGCGCAATCGGAAAAAATGCGCGAGATCGGCGAACTCGCCGCTGGCGTCGCGCACGATTTCAACAACCTGCTCACCGTGGTGATGCAGACGTGCTCCACGCTGCTGCGCCGCCATCCGGTGGGCGACGCCGATTACCCGATGCTGCGCGAGATT
>CAZWQS010000254.1:0-2689 GCA_964635925.1 uncultured Terricaulis sp.
GATCATCCGCGCCAAGCGCCCGCGCAGAAATCCGGCGCAGCGGCCGAGCGCGGCGGCGATCATGCGCGGGTCGGCGGGGCCGAGCGCGGAGACAAACGCGGTCATGTGCTTAAGATCAGGCGAAGCGCGTACCTCCCCGATCGTGACGGACACGCCTTTGAGATCGGGGTCGCGGAGTTCGTCGTGCGCGAGAATCTCCACCAGCGCGTGGCGCACCAGTTCACCCGCGCGCAATTGGCGTTGCGAGGGGCCCCCGCGTTCGCCGCCATGGCCTTTGCGTTTCATGTTACTGCGCCGTGTAGGCAAACGCGTTGCAGAGGATCGTATCTTCGCCTTCGCCGAGCGCGCCTTCGCCGCGGAACGCGGCGACCTTGAACACCCAGCGCCCGCTGGAATCCACGAACTCGCTCACCGCCATGATGCGCGTGCGCATGCCCCCGCACAGCCCGCCTTGGGGCGCGCTCGTCGTCACGTTCTCGCTCAGCACGCGGTAGAGATACACATCCACCCGCGGATCGCCGCCCAGCAGCGCCGCGTAGCTTTGCCCGCCCACGCCCGAGCGCGAATCCGCGGCCACGACATTGTAAGGTTGCGCGCGCACGGTGACGCCGGTGGCGAACGCGAAGATCAGCGGCCCGCCGCGATTGCGCTCAATCGAGACGCGCAGATTGCCGGTGACGGCGCGGGCGGTATCCCCCACCGCGCGCCATTGCGCGCGCGCCACTGCGGGCTCTTCGTGCGGCACCGCATCCACGCGCGTTTCGGGCACCACCACGGTCGAGGTGCGGATCGACGCTTCCTGCTCGCCCTCGTCGTCGCGCGAACAAGCTGCTCCAGCAAGCGCGAGGGCGGCCATGGCCGCCAGAAACATCCGCTTCATATTTCCACGCCTTAGAGCGAGCGTTGCACGATCTCGACGTTGAAGCACTCGATCACGTCGCCCTTTTTGATGTCCTGGAACTGGCCGAAGCTCATGCCGCATTCCTGGCCCATGACGACCTCGTTCACCTCTTCCTTGAAGCGCTTCAGAGTTGTCAGCACGCCCATTTCCTGGATCACGACGTTGTCGCGCAGGATGCGCACCTTGGCGCCCTTGCGCACCACACCGTCGGTCACGCGGCAGCCGGCGACCTTGCCGACCTTCGAGATCGTGAACACTTCCAGCACTTCGGCGTTGCCGAGGAAGGTTTCGCGCGTGTGCGGCGCGAGCATGCCGGACATGACGCCTTTGATGTCGTCAATCAGGTCATAGATGATCGCGTAATAGCGAATTTCCACGCCCTCGCGCTCGGCCAGATCGCGCGCTTCCTTGGAGGCGCGGACGTTGAAGCCGATGACCGGCGCGCCCGACGTTTTGGCGAGTTGCACGTCGCTTTCGTTGATCGCGCCGACGCCCGAAAGCACCACGCGCGCGCGGACTTCCTCATGCGCCAGCTTGTCCAGCGAGCCGACGATGGCTTCGGCCGAACCTTGCACATCGGCCTTGATCAGGATCGGCAGCTCTTTCGCGCTGGAATCCTTGAACTTGGCCATCATGCTTTCAAGCGAGGTGCGCACTTGCGCGCCAGGCGCCGAGCCCTTCTGGCGGCGGGCGCGCTGGCGATAATCTGCCACTTCGCGCGCGCGCGTTTCGTTTTCGACCACGTTCAGCACATCGCCTGGATCGGGCACGCCTTCGAGGCCCATGATCTCGACCGGCTCGGAGGGGCCGGCGGATTGCAGCGTCTGCCCGCGCTCGTTGGCAATGGCGCGGATGCGGCCCCATTGGCCGCCAGCGACGACGATGTCGCCGCGCTTCAGCGTGCCCTTCTGCACCAGCACGGTGGCGACCGTGCCGCGGCCGCGATCGAGCTTGGATTCGATCACCGTGGCTTCGGCCGGACGATCGGGGTTGGCCTTCAGATCGAGCACTTCCGCTTGCAGCAGGATGGTTTCGACCAGCTTGTCGAGCCCGGTTTTCTTCAGCGCGGAAACTTCCACCGCGAGCACGTCCCCGCCGTGCGCTTCGGTGACGATTTCGTGCTGCAGCAGATCCGTCAGCACCCGCGTCGGGTTCGCTTCGGGCTTATCGATCTTGTTGATCGCCACGATGATCGGCGCACCGGAGGCGCGGGCGTGATGGATGGCCTCCACCGTTTGCGGCATGACGCCGTCATCGGCGGCCACCACCAGCACGACCACGTCCGTCACCTTCGCGCCGCGGGCGCGCATGGCGGAGAACGCGGCGTGGCCGGGCGTATCGAGGAAGGTCACGCGCTGGCCGTCGGCCAGGCGCACCTGATAGGCGCCGATATGCTGGGTGATGCCCCCAGCTTCGCCGGCGGCGACATCGGTTTGGCGCAGCGCATCCAGCAGCGAGGTTTTGCCGTGATCGACGTGGCCCATCACGGTTACGACCGGCGGGCGCGGCAGCAAATTGGTGTCGTCGTCGACGATGGCGCCGGCGAGGCCTTCTTCCACGTCGGATTCGGCCACGCGCTTGACGGCGTGGCCATGCTCAGTGGCGATCAGCTCGGCCGTATCGGCGTCCAGCTCATCGCTTTGCTTCAGCATCTGGCCTTGGCGCATCATGAACTTGATGATGTCGGCCACGCGCACCGCCATGCGGTTCGACAATTCCTGCACCGTGATGGTTTCAGGAATAATCACTTCGCGGGTGATGCGTTCGCGTTCGCCGCCGGCGCCCATC
>CAZWQS010000255.1:0-2668 GCA_964635925.1 uncultured Terricaulis sp.
AAAATAACCTTGTTGACGCTGCCAGCCATCGCCGACCTCCTGTTTCCTGCGCTGAACTCGATGGACGAGGCATCCGCCGGCGACGCCGGGCAAATGTTCTCTCTATGTTCTATACGCCGACTCGCGGAATTGGTAAAGTCTCATTAACCGCTCCCGTCGCCGGTGAATCCGAAACAACGCAGGCGGCGCCTCGAGGCCACGTTGCTGTGAGGGCGCATTGTTCCATCTTTGTTCTTGATGTCCGCGCGACTCTGGCTACTAAATATGGTGTCCGCCGGCGGCTCGGCGGCCCCCGAGAGATTAGAGACCAACCCGCATGAGCCTCAGAGCGCCCGCCCTGTTCGTCGGCCACGGCTCGCCGATGAACGCCATCGAAGATACGCCCTCAGCCCGCGGCTGGGCGGAGATCGCACAGCGCTTTGAAAAGCCGCGCGCAATTGTCGCCATCTCGGCGCATTGGGTCACCGATGGCGTCAAGGTGTTGAGCGACGCGCGCCCGAAGACGATCCACGATTTCGGCCGCGGCTTTCCCCAGGCGCTGTTCGATGTGCAATACCCCGCCCCCGGCGACCCCGCACTGGCCGAGCGCATCGCGACGCTGCTGACAGAATTTGGCGCCGCGCTGGACGATAGCTGGGGGTTTGATCACGGCGCCTGGAGCGTGCTCCGGCGCATGTACCCCGAAGCGGATGTTCCGATTGTTCAAGTCAGCCTCGATGCGCGGCGCGGCCCGCAGGATCATTTCGCCATCGCCCAAGCGCTCGCGCCGCTGCGCGACGACAACGTGCTGCTGATCGGCTCGGGCGACATCGTGCACAATCTGCAAAGCTTCTTCCGCAACCAGGGCAAGGCGACGCCCTGGGATCAGGAATTCGACGATTACATCATCGATGCGGTGGCGCGGCGCGATCACGCCGCGGTGCTGAACTACCTGACCCACCCCGCCATCCCCGCCGCCAACGCTGATTGGGAGCACTTCTTCCCGATCTTCTACACGCTCGCCGCCCAGCGCGCGGACGAGGCGCCGGAAGTGTTCAATCGCCACTTCTTCCCGGGCATTTCCATGACCTCGATCGCGTTCGGCCTGCCGCAATGAAAGACGCGCTGACCCATATCCGCATCCGCGGCGCGCGCGAGCACAATCTCAAGAGCGTCAACGTCGATATTCCGCGCAACGAGTTGGTGGTGATCACCGGCCTTTCGGGCAGCGGCAAATCCTCGCTTGCGTTTGATACGATCTACGCCGAAGGCCAGCGCCGCTACGTGGAATCGCTTTCCGCCTATGCGCGCCAATTCCTTGAGCTGATGCAAAAGCCGGATGTGGATTCGATCGAAGGGCTCTCGCCGGCGATTTCGATCGAACAGAAAACCACCTCTCGCAACCCGCGCTCGACCGTGGGCACGGTTACGGAAATCTACGATTACATGCGCCTGCTCTGGGCGCGCGTAGGCGTGCCCTATTCGCCCGCCACCGGCCAGCCGATCGCGGCGATGCAAGTCAGCGAAATGGTCGATCGCATCATGGCGCTGCCGGAAGGCACGCGGCTTTGCCTGCTTGCCCCCGTCGTGCGCGACCGCAAGGGCGAGTACCGCAAGGAAATGGCGGAGTATCTGAAAAAGGGATACCAGCGCGCCAAGATCGACGGTGA
Organism: uncultured Terricaulis sp.; assembly: GCA_964635925.1. Classification (GTDB taxonomy): domain Bacteria; phylum Pseudomonadota; class Alphaproteobacteria; order Caulobacterales; family Aquidulcibacteraceae; genus Vitreimonas. The sequence continues at coordinate 1,650 of CAZWQS010000255.1, forward strand.
ATTCTACGAACTCAGCGAACCGCCCACGCTCGACAAGAAGTTCAAGCACGACATCGACATCGTGATCGATCGGATCGCGGTGAAGCCCGGCATCGAAACGCGCCTCGCGGATTCGCTGGAGCAGGCGCTGAAACTGGCCGAGGGCGTCGCGCTCGCCGAATTCGCCGACAGCAAAGCCGAGGGCGCCGGCAAGGCGACGCTGAAAAACAAGGCGGCCGAGCGGCTGATCTTCAGCCAGAAATTCGCCTGCCCCGTTTCGGGCTTCACCATTCCCGAGATCGAGCCGCGCCTCTTCTCGTTCAACAATCCCGCCGGCGCCTGCCCCACATGCGACGGCTTGGGCGTGCAGCTTAAATTCGACGCCGCGCTCGTCGTGCCCGATCACGCCAAGAGCCTAAAGGAAGGCGCTGTAGCGCCATGGGCCAAGGGGCCATCCCCGCTTTATGCGCAAACGCTCGAAGCGCTGGCCAAGCACTACAAATCCAAGCCGACCATCGCCTGGCGCGACCTGCCCAAAGCACTGCGCGACGCGATCCTGCAGGGCACGAAAGAGCCGATCAAATTCGTTTATGACGACGGCGTGCGCCGCTACGAGACGACCAAGACGTTTGAAGGCGTGCTGCCCAATCTGGAGCGGCGCTGGAAGGAAACCGATTCACAATGGGTGCGCGAAGAACTTGAGCGCTATCAAAGCGAGGCGCCGTGCCCAACGTGCGGCGGCAAACGGCTGAAGCCCGAAGCGCTGGCGGTGAAGGTCGCCAAGCTCGACATTTCCGAGGCGTCCAATTTCTCGATCCGCCAGGCGCGCGATTGGTTCGGCGGATTGAACGATCAGCTCAACGCCAAGCAGAAAGAAATCGCCGTTCGGATTCTGAAAGAGATCAACGATCGCCTGCGCTTCCTGGTGGATGTGGGGCTCGATTATCTCTCGCTTGGGCGCGGCAGCGGCACGCTTTCAGGCGGGGAGAGCCAGCGCATCCGCCTCGCCTCGCAGATCGGCTCGGGGCTGACCGGCATAC
>CAZWQS010000256.1:0-2654 GCA_964635925.1 uncultured Terricaulis sp.
GGCGGTTCGTCCGGCGGTTCGGCGGCGGCGGTGAGCGCGGATTTGTGCTTGGGCGCGACCGCGACCGATACGGGCGGCTCGATCCGTCAGCCGGCGGCGTTCACCGCGACGGTGGGCATCAAGCCCACATACGGCCGCTGCTCGCGCTGGGGCATCGTGGCGTTCGCCTCTTCGCTTGATCAGGCCGGGCCGATCGCCAAGACGGTCGAAGACAGCGCCATGCTGCTGCAATCGATGGCCGGGCACGATCCGAAGGATTCGACCTCGCTGCCGAATGCGTTGCCGGATTTCCGCGCGGCGTGTCAGCGCTCGATCAAGGGTATGGTGGTCGGTGTGCCGGAAGAATATCGCGTCGATGGGATGCCCGAAGAGATCGAAAAGCTCTGGGCCCAAGGCATCGAATGGCTGAAGGACGCGGGTGCCACCATCAAGAACATCTCGCTGAAGCACACCAAGTACGCGCTGCCGGCCTATTACATCGTGGCGCCGGCGGAGGCGTCGTCCAATCTCGCTCGCTATGACGGCATGCGCTACGGCGCGCGCGTGGCGGGCAAGGATTTGGCGGGCTCGTATGAGAGTACGCGCGCTGCGGGTTTCGGCGCGGAGGTGCAGCGGCGCATCCTGATCGGCACTTATGTTTTGAGCGCGGGCTATTACGATGCGTATTATCTGCGCGCGCAAAAGGTGCGCCAGCGCATCGCGCAGGATTTCCGCGACGCGTTCGCGGATGTGGATGCAATCCTAACGCCCGCGACGCCCTCGGCGGCTTTTGGGCTTGGCGAAAAGAGCGGCGATCCGGTGGCGATGTATCTGAACGATATCTTCACGGTGACGGCGAACTTGGCCGGCTTGCCCGCGCTGGCGCTGCCGGCGGCGACGGACTCTCAAGGCTTGCCGCTGGGCCTGCAAGTGATCGGCAAGGCGCTGGACGAAGAGAGCGTGTTCGCGGTGAGCGCCGCGCTGGAGAAGGCTGCGGGCTTCAAGGCGAAGGCGAACAAATGGTGGGTGTGATGCGGACGATCCTTGGCGCGCTGGTGTTCGCGGCGCTGGCGGCGTGCGCCACGGCGCGCGCGCAGGGTGCGGATTTGAGCGGCGTGTGGGTCGCGGCGGAGACAGGGCCTCGCTCACGCGACGGCGGTTTCCGCGCCGAGTTGACACAAGACAGCACTGGCCGCTTGAGCGGCGTCGGCGCGATCGATCCATGCCCGCGCTGCGCGGGGTTCATGGAATATGATCTCACCTGGGAAGGCGGCTTTGAGGGCGATGTGCTGGTGCTTACCGGCACGCCCGAGCGCGTGCGCGGCCGCTGGACCGTCGTGCGCTTTGAGGGCCGCGCCGAGGGCGAGGTGTATGTAGGCGTGCTGAGCGGGCTCTCGGGCGGGCAGACGATGCACGTGGTCATGGAACGCTTGCCCGCAAGCGAATGAGCGCCGCCGCGCCCGCCTTTGGGGCGAGCGTTCGTGCATGCGTCATCAAGGCGTGATGGGTTGCCGCTAGAAAGGCGGCGTGAGCATGCACGAACTTTTGGAGCGTCTGGGGCGGGGCGATGAACGTCTGATCGGCATGTGCCGGGAGGCCAATCGCGCCTGGTGCGAATTTCTCGCCGAACTGAACGGCGCCGATACGGGCACGCTGGCCGCGCGCCTGGGCTTCTTCCAGCCGACCTTCCAGCGCATTTTCGACAGCCCCAAGCTGGGCGAAACCATGATGCCGTGGAGCGGTTTTGCCGCGCTTTACGACACCGCCAACGGCTGGGGCGGCAATCTCGAGCGCGCGCGCCAATTGGCCGACGCGTTCGCGCGCAGCAATTGCAGCCAAGAGGTGAAGGACGAAGCGCGCGCTTGCGTGATTTCGTACGAGCTTGAGCCCTCGCGCAGCGTTCCGGCGGCGAAACGCTAACCTGCGCGGGCGCGAATCCGCGTAGAGTTCGCGCCATGGCCAAACGCAAACCCGCCGCGCCCAAGCCCCATCGCCGCGGGCGCAAGGAAATCGACCGCAATTATTTCTTCGGCGACGTGTTCATCAAGACCGGCGTCGCCGTGGGCGTGGCGGTGGCGATGATCGCGGCGGTGACGCCGCTGACGCTCAGCGAATACATCGCGGACGGGGCCTATGATTACATTGCCGTGATGGGGCTTTTCGCGGGGATTGGGCTGTTCTCGTTCCTCTATGGGCGCCATTTGCGCCGCGAAGCCACACATTGGGACTTCGATTGACCTTGACCTTCAGGCGCTGAGCGTCAAGTTTCCGGGCTCTTGAGGAGCTTGATCTTGAACGCCGCCGAATGCACGCGCCTGGGCGCCTATCTGAGCAAATTGCTGGGCTCGCCGACTGTGTCGGTCGTGTCCAGGAGCGCCGAAGAGGCGGACGTGCTGGTCGACGGCAAGCGCGTGGCCGATCTGCTGCGCGATGACGAGGAGGGCGAACTCTCGTACGCGATCAGCCTCGCCGTGCCGCGCGCGCCCGGCGCGAAGAAGAACGCGCCGATCGACGACGCCGAGCGCACGCGCCTGCAAACGGCGCTGCGCCAAGTGCTGCACGCGGCCGATCTCGACGTGCGCGCCCGCCCGCGCAAGACCGACAGCGCCGAAGTTTATGTGCACGATGAATTCGTCGGCACGGTTTCGGCGGATGAGGATGAAGGCCAGGTGCTG
>CAZWQS010000257.1:0-2393 GCA_964635925.1 uncultured Terricaulis sp.
CGCGCGGGGCCATGGCGGCGGCGCGCCGCGCGCGCTGCTCATCGCCGGCCACCAGGGTGGCCGCGAGCGCCCCGCGCACCAGCGCCTCATCGCCCGGCGAGCGCGCCAGCGCCGCGAAATAGCGATCGGACGCCGCGCCATAATCATCGCGCGCGTTGGCGATACGCCCGATCAGAAAATCGGCGTAAACATCGGACGCATGCGGGGCGGGCGGCGGCGAAGCGCACGCCGCGACGGCTAGTGCGACGAGGCCCGCCGCGACATTGCGCAGGCTCACAGCGTTTCCCGTTGGCCGGGGCCTTGCGGCAGCGTTACGCGCGGCAGCTCGCGCCGGCGCGGCGCCGCTTCCGTCAAGCCGCGCGACACTTTGCGCTCGAGCGAAGCCCGACGCAGCGCATCGGGGCGCGCCTCAAGCGCCTCGCGCCACGTCGTGCGCGCTTCATCGCGCCGGTTAAGCCGCCAATACACATCGCCCAAATGATCGAGGATTTCCGGGTTAGGCTCATTGGCCGACAATTCGTTGGCGCGCTGGATCAACGTCAGCGCATCGTCGAAGCGACCGTAGAGATAATAGGCCCAGCCCAAACTATCGATCACGGCGTAGTCGGTTTGCCCGAACGCGTAACCGCGCCACAGCAGGCGGTAGCCCTCTTCCAGCCCTTCCGGCCGCTGGATCAACGCATAGCCCAGCGCATTGAGCCGCAGCACCGAATCCGGTTGCTCCGCAAACAAGGCGCGCGCCACGTTGATGCCGTCGTTCCAGCCATTGGGATCGTCCATCAGGATCGACACGTAAAGCAGGCGCGTATCGACGCTGGGATCAAGATCGAACGCTTGGCGCGCGTCTGCGCTGGCGGCGGGGATGTTGCCGGCGAAGCGGTGCGCGTAAGCGCGCCAGCCCAAAATATCGGCGCGATCTTCCGGCTTTTCCACCAGCGCCAGCGCGCGATCGAATGCGGCCACGGATTCTCGCGGGCGGTACGCTTGGCGATACACGTCGCCGGCAGAAGCAATCAGCGACCAGCGATCGCCCGCGCGCGAAAGCGCACGCTCGGCGGCGGAAATCGCCTCCGCGTCCTGGCGGCGTTCAAGCAGAATGCCTGCGCGCGCGATGTCGGCGTCGGGCGCAAACACGCTGTCGGCGGGCATGGTGGCCAGGATGCGCTCTGCGCCCTCCAGGCCCTTCACGCCCGCGATCTGCGAGGCCGCGTGCAGGCGCCAATCATCCGCATCCCCCGCCAGCAGCACGCCGAGTTGTAGCAAGCCGCTGCCGGTGGTGCTGTCGAGGCCGAGCGCTGGATCTTGGCTGGCCAGCACGCGCGTCAGCATTTCAGCCTGCGTCACGAACTCGGCCAGAAACAGCATCCAGCGACCAGTGGCGCGCCGTGCATCGAGCGGCGCTTCGCTGGGCGGCTGGCCGGCGGCGAGACGCTCCAGATTGCGTTCGACATCGATCGAGCGCGGCGCGAATTCCTGCACCAGCCCGTAAAGGCGGCGCGCTTCGTCGTTGCGGCCCAAGCGATGATGCGTCAGCGCCGCGCGATAGAGCGCGTGCGCGGTGCGCGCGGCGCTCAGCGAGCGTTCGAACTCCTCCATCGTCGCGGGTTCGGCGTCGGGCGGGGGCGTGAGATCGAGGCGCCCGACCATTTCGGCGTACACCGCCGCCGCTTCCGGCAAACGCCCAGCCGCCTCAAACACAAGCGCGCGCGCCACTTCGGGCAGCGGCGCTGGAAGATTGTCAGCGCCGGAATCCACGCGCTCAACGCCGCGGTCGGCGCGGCCTTCGGCGGCGAGCAGGAAGGGCTCCAGCATATCCGCCATCGGCCCCGAAGCGCCGCCGGGCGAAGCTTCGATCAGCGCGCGCGCTTCAGCCAAGCGGCCAGCGGCCATTTCGTCTGCGAACACGGCGAGCGTCCAGATCGCTTGGCGATCGTCGTCGGCGATGCGCCGGCGTCCTTCGCGGACGAGGTAGTCGATATCGGCGGCGCGCAGCGCGGCTTCGGCGTCGTCATAGGTGCGATCGGGCGCGGCATTGGCCGGGGAGGTCGTCGTCAGCAGCGCGGAGGGGGCGATCACCAGCGCGGCGGCGGGCTCGGCCTGTTCGGTCTGCGGCGCGGCCGGGCTCTGCGCGGCGGCGGCGCCCGCCATCGCCAGCATCGCCGCCCCTGCCGCCAACATCGCCTTGCGCATCATGATCTACCTTTCCGCGCCCTTCGGACGCTCAGAGATTTGCATAGTTCGGGCCGCCGCCGCCTTCGGGCGTGACCCAGTTTATATTCTGGCTCGGGTCCTTGATGTCGCACGTTTTACAGTGAACGCAGTTTTGCGCGTTGATCTGGAAACGCGGATTGCCCCCTGCCTCATCATAAAGCACTTCGTACACGCCAGCAGGG
>CAZWQS010000257.1:2403-2635 GCA_964635925.1 uncultured Terricaulis sp.
GCTCGGCGTATTCAGGGAGGTTGACCCGGATCGGGATGGTGGGGTCAAGCAAAGTGAGATGGGCGGGCTGATCTTCCTCATGATTGGTGTTTGAGAGGTAGACCGAAGAGAGCTTGTCGAAGGTCAGCACCCCGTCGGGCTTGGGGTATTGGATCGGCTTGTGCTTTGAGGCTTTATCGAGCGTGGCGTAATCGGCCTTGCCGTGCTTCAGCGTGCCCAGGAACGAAACCCC
>CAZWQS010000258.1:0-2586 GCA_964635925.1 uncultured Terricaulis sp.
ATCACGGGGATGCGCTCGCGCGCCACCGCCGCGCCGGCGCCGGCCACGCCTTCGCGCAGCACCGGGCCGATGATGATGTCGGCTCCGTCATTGACCAGCGCGCGCGCCGCCGCGTTGGCGGAGGCCTCGGTTGAGCCGGCGTCGCGCGGGATCAGCAATGTGTTGGGGCCGCCATGGTCAAACAGCGCCAGTTCGGCGGCGCTATAGAGCGCGGCCGCGTCTTGCGGGCGCAAAGCGAAGGGCAGCAACAGCCCCACACGCACGATCTGGCGGTCGCGCATGAAAGGCGGGGTTACGCCATCGCGGGTTTGCACCTGCGCGTCCGGCGGCGGCGGGGGCAGGGGCGACATCGGCCCCGTGGTCGGCCCGCTTGGGCTCGGCGCGGTGGCGCAGGCGGCCATGAACGCGGCCAGACTGATCGCGGCGGCCGTCTTCAGGCTTGGAATAGGCGTCGGGCGCGTCGATGATGGGCGGGAGGCCATGAGCAATCCTTCGTCTGACCCCAAAATGGATGCGCGCGACCGTATCGGCGCCCGCGTACCCAGTCCACCTCCGGAAGCGGGCCTTTATGTGGTCGCCACCCCGATCGGGAACCTGCGCGACATCACCTTGCGCGCGCTTGACGTTCTGGGCGCTGTGGATCGCGTTTACGCAGAGGACACGCGCGTGGCGCGCAAGCTGCTGGACGCGTACGGCCTGAAGCCGCGCCTCGCCGCCTACCACGAACACAACGCCGAAGCCGCGCGTGAAGAAATTTTGACGGCGCTCGGCGCGGGGGAGAGCGTGGCGCTGATCTCGGACGCCGGCACGCCGCTGATTTCCGATCCGGGCTTCAAGCTCGCGCGCGCCGTGATCGGCGCGGGCCATCGCGTGTTTCCGATACCCGGCGCCTCGGCGCTGCTGGCGGGATTGGTGGTCGCGGGGCTGCCGACGGATCGTTTTCTGTTCGCCGGTTTCTTGCCGCCCAAGCAGGGCGCGCGCCGCGCCACACTCGAGGCGCTGGCGGGCGCCGATGCGACGCTGGTGTTTTACGAAAGCGGCCCGCGCCTTAGGGAAAGCTTGCAGGATATGGCCGACGCTTTGGGCGATCGCCCCGCGGCGGTGGCGCGCGAACTGACCAAATTATTTGAGGAAACCCGCCGCGACACGCTTGCCGCGCTCGCTGCGCATTATGCGCAGGCGGGTGGGCCGAAGGGCGAGATCGTCGTACTTGTGGGCCCGCCTGCCGAGGCTGAGATTTCCGACGAAGCGCTCGATGCATTCTTGCGCGAAGCGTTGACGCGCGGGGGCGTGAAGGACGCCGCCGCCGAAGCCGCCGCACAGCTTCGCGTCTCGCGCAAACGCGCTTACGCGCGCGCGCTTGAGCTTAAAGAATGAACCGCCGGAGGGCGGAGCGGCGCGGGCGCATCGGCGAATGGATCGCCATCCTCTTTCTCATCGCCAAAGGCTATCGCGTGCTCGGCCATCGCTTGCGCACGCCGTACGGCGAGGTCGATATCGCGGCTTGGAAAGCTGGCGTGCTGGCGATTGTCGAGGTGAAGGCCCGCCGAACCTACGATGCGGGCGCTTATGCGCTGACGCCGGCGGGGCAGGCGCGCATCGCGCGCGCCGCGCAAGTGCTTGCCGGCCGTTGGCGGCTGACCGACGCGCCGATCCGTTACGATCTCATCGTCGTCGGCGCATCATGGTTACCCAGACATAAACGCGGCGCGTGGTTTAACGACCAGCTTGGTGTTTAAGCGTTTAGCGTTAAGCGCCCCGAAACGATCCTTGGGCCATCTTGCGCGCACATGCGCACGTCTTTCCTCACCATCGCGGCCTTAGCCGCCTGCGCGCTTGTCACCGGCTGCATGACGGCGGGCATCGGCGATCGTTCGCTTGGCCGCGGCCTCGATGACGCCGCCGCCGCGAGCCAAGTGCGCATGCGCCTGATGGCGGCGGATGGGCAAGGCTTTGGCGATGTCGATGTCGTGGTCGCCAATGGCGTGATGCTGCTGACGGGCGCCGCGCCGACGCAGGGCCACAAGGACGCCGCCGAACTGATCGCGCGCACCGCCGGCGGCGTGTCGACGCTCTACAACGAAATCATTGTCGGTCCCGGCGCGACCTTCACGCAAAACGCGGAGGACGAAGTGCTCGCCACCCGCATCCGCGCGCGTTTGGCGACGAGCCAATCGTCAGCGCGCTCGTACAATGTCGAGATCGAGACCTATCGCGGCGCGGTTTATCTGCTGGGCACGGCCCATACCGACGCCGAAGTGCGCCGCACGGCCGAGATCGCCAGCCTGGTGCCGGGCGTGACGCGCGTGGTGTCGCTGATGTCGGTCAACGATCCGCGCCCCACCTATGCGCGCAACAATCCGCCGACGCCCGAATACGCCGACCAGACCCAGCCCGCGCTGGCGGACGGCACGCGTTATTAATCCACAGATTTAATCCACAAGGCCGCTGCCGTTTCGCGCGGACTGGGAGTAACCTCATAGTGCTTGCGCAACCTGGGGGCGTACGTTCGATTTTTGTTGCGCTTTTGTTCTAAATCTGTGCGAATACGCGCCTAGGTACTGTCTCAGTTTCAAAACTGAACTG
>CAZWQS010000259.1:0-2504 GCA_964635925.1 uncultured Terricaulis sp.
GAAACCTTCGACGACGCCTACGCCCACGCTTTGACGCTGCGCGAGCAGCGCAATCTGGTGTTCGTGCACCCCTTCAACGACATCGAGGTGATGATCGGCCAGGGCACCACCGCGCTCGAAATGCTGGAGGATGCGCCGAACCTAGACATGCTCGTGATCCCGATCGGCGGCGGCGGGCTGATCGCGGGCATGAGCGTGGCGGCCAAGGCGGTGAAGCCGGATATCCGCATCATCGGCGTGGAAGCGACGATGTACCCCTCTTTCAACGCGCGCCTCAGAGGCCAGAGCGTAAAGTCCGGCGGGCAGACCATCGCCGAAGGCATCGCCGTAAAAGCGGTGGGCGATCTGCCGTTCCAGGTCGTCAAGGACATGATCGAAGACATCGTGCTGGTCGATGAATCCATGCTGGAGCGCGCGGTGGCGCTTTACGCCACCGCCGAACGCACGGTCGCCGAAGGCGCGGGCGCGGCGGCTTTGGCGGCTTTGATCGCCGATCCCGAGCGCTTTCGCGGCAAAAGCTGCGGGCTCGTGCTGTCCGGCGGCAATATCGACACGCGCCTCTTAGCCTCGGTGCTGGAGCGCTCGCTGGTGCGCGAGGGGCGCATCACCGTAGTGCGCTTCATCGGCGACGACCGGCCCGGCATTCTTGCGTCTGTGGCGCGCATCATCGGCGACGGCGGCGGCAACATCCTGCAGGTCGAGCACCGGCGCATGACGCTGGACGCGCCCGCCAAGGGCGTCGAGTTCGACATCCAGATCGAAACCCGCGACCGCGCCCACGCCGACCACATCATGGCCGCGCTTTCGGCGGCCGGATTTAACGCAAAGCGGCTTTGATCCGGCGCAAGGCGGAACGGGCGCGGACAGGCTGCGTTGGCTCTTGATGGAGGCGACGATGCTTGAAGATGGCCCAACCTGGTTCTTGGCGGCGGACGGGCGGCGCGCGCGCGTGCTGATCGAGCCGCGCCGCGGCGCGCAATTGCAGGCGCCAGAAGAACTGGCGATGGAAATCGGCGAAGCCGAACTTTACGACGCGCAGGATCGCCCTCCGCGCAGTTTCGACCGCGTCGGCGCGGGCCGCCACGCCATGGACCGCGGGCGCGATCTGCGCGAGGCGGAAGAGGAGAAATTCCTCAAACGCGTCGCCGATACGCTGGCGGAAGCCGAAAAGCAGGGCCGCTTCGCCCATTTGGCGATCGCGGCGCCGCCGCGCGCGCTGGGCGCGCTGCGCAATCTCCTATCGCCGGCCGTGCAGACGCGCGTGCGCGCGGAAGCGGCGAAGGACGTGGTCGATGAAGACGACGACGCGCTGCACGCGCGGCTCAAGGAGATGCTGCGGCGGGTGTAAGCTGGCGCGCGTTGCGTCCGCCCGCGGTCACGCCGCCGCGGCTTCGGCCGGATCGTGCTCGGCCACGAAATGGCCCGGCGCGATTTCCACCCATTGCGGGCGATATTGCGTGGCTTCCGGATCGTCGATCAGGCGCGATTTCAGGAAACGCAGGCTGGCGCGCGTATCGAGCGGGCTCGGCAAATCGCCGACCAGGCGCACGCGCGGCTTGGCGCGCGCGGCGTCCGGATCAGGCGTCGGCGCGGCGGCCAGGAGCGCTTTCGTGTAAGGATGGCGCGGATCGCGCAGGATCGTTTCGGCGGGGCCGTATTCGACCGCACGGCCGAGGTAAAGCACCAGCACGTTGTGGCTGATCTCGCGCACTACGGCGAGATCGTGGCTGATGAACAGCATCGAGGTTTTGAATTCGCGCTGCAAATCGATCAGCAGCTTCATGATCTGCGCCTGGATCGAGACATCGAGCGCCGAGACCGCCTCGTCGCAGACCACCAGTTTCGGCTTCAGGATCATCGCCCGCGCCACGCCCACGCGCTGGTTCTGCCCGCCCGAGAGTTCGTGCGGATAGCGGTTGATCAACGCGGGATCGAGGCCGACCTGCGCCATCACCTCTTTCACACGCGCTTCGCGGCCTTCGCGGTTCAGCTCGGGCGCGAAAGAAAGCAGCGGCTCGGCGATCGAGGCGCCGAGCGTCATGCGCGGATCGAGGCTGGCCAGCGGATCCTGGAACACGATCTGCAAATCCTGGCGCGCGCGGCGGATCGCGTCGCGCTCACTGGGCAGCAGATTGCGGCCGAGGAAGGTCACGGCGCCGGCGGTGCGCGGCAGCAATTGCACCACCGCGCGCGCCAGCGTGGACTTGCCGCAGCCGCTTTCGCCGACAATGCCCAGCGTCTCGCCCGCGCGCAGGTTGAACGTCACGCCGTCGACCGCGCGCAGCAGCTTGGTTTTGCCGAACAGCCCCCCGTCCACTTTGATGGGGAAATGCACGCGCACATCATCCACCTGCAGGATCGGCGCGCCCGCGTCCGGCTGCGCCAATTCATGCGCGCGCGCGCCGTCGATATGCGGCACCGCGCCCAGCAGCATGCGCGTGTAATCAGCCTTCGGCGCGCGGTAGATGTCATCCACACTCCCGGTTTCCACGATCTCGCCCGAG
>CAZWQS010000260.1:0-2488 GCA_964635925.1 uncultured Terricaulis sp.
CAATCGGGCATCCTGGGCATGCACAAGATTCAAGAACGCCCGGTTGTGGTCGATAAGCAGGTCGTTGTGCGCCCGATGATGTATCTGGCGCTCTCCTACGATCACCGCATCGTCGATGGCAAAGAAGCCGTCACCTTCCTAGTGCGCGTGAAAGAGGGCCTGGAAGATCCCGAGCGGATGCTGCTGGATTTGTAGGGCTCCGCCTCCCCTCCCCTCAAGGGGAGGGGGGTGCAGCGCCGCTACTTGCGTTCTTTGTGCAGCACGGTGAGCGCAAGGCCGGCGACGCACACGCACGCAATCGCGGTGATCGCGTACGCCATCGCGCCAAGATCGGTGAACATGCTGTGCAGCGCGCCGCTCTGCGCGAACGGCAGCACCATGAAGCCGGCCGCCAGGCCCCACGCGCCCGAAAGCAAACGCAAGCCGCCAGAGAGCTTGCGCAGCGTTCGCACCGCGCCGACCATCAACAGCACGCCAATCACGAACATGGCGATATTCGTGATGTTCGCCTGAAGGCTCGATCCCGCCACGCCGACGAACAGCAGCCCCACAGCCAGCGCGCCCCAGGCGCTTGCCAAGCCCATCCACATCATCGCATTCCCTCCGTCCGCGCACGCTAGCGGCGCGGTTCCCCCGGGAGAAGAGCTTGCGCGCGCGGCCATTGGCGCGCGCGCGTCAGCGCGTATAGTGCCCGCGCTCGGGGGAGCTGGCGGGGGAGGGGAACAAGCCATGACGTTCATTCTGCGTTGGCCGGCGGTGCTGGTGCTGTTTGCACTGACAGCGGCGTGCGTGCTGGCGGCGGTGAGCGCCGGAGCGGCGATTTCCGGTTACGAAGCCCCCATCGCCGAGGTGCAGAGCGTCCAGGCCCAAGCCGCCGAGGCGGGCGCGGCGCAGATGACTTGGCTCGATGTCGGCCTCTGGGGCGCGGCGGCGGTGTTCTTTCTGGTCGCGGCCATCCGCTTGATCCGCCGCACGCAGGGGTTCTGGGTTTGGCTGCTTGGCTTCGCCGCCTATGCGGGGCGCTGGGCCTATGCGCAAGGCGAGGGCGTGGCTGATCGGCTGCAAGCCATCGACATCAACGCCTATCGCGATCCTCAAGCCCTGATCGCCGACATGGCCTCGTTCGAGGCGCAGGTGGGCGTGCTGGCCGTGATCCTGGTCGTCGGTGCGGTCGTCGCCATCATCGATGGCGCCGATCGCGCGTATTGGGACAAACAGGGCGCGTAAACTGCGCAGGGCAGAGGCGCCCAATCCTGCATTGATCCAGGCGCCTCAGATGCTTACGTTCCGCGCAAATTTCGCGGAGCATTCATGAGCTACGATCTCGTCATCATCGGCGGCGGCCCTGGCGGCTATAATGGCGCGATCCGCGCCGGGCAGCTCGGCCTCAAAACCGCGATCATCGAAAGCCGCGGCAAGCTCGGCGGCACCTGCCTCAATGTCGGGTGCATCCCCTCAAAGGCGCTGCTGCACGCCAGCGAATATTACGAAGCGGCGGCCAAGACGTTTCCGTCCATGGGCGTGAAGATCGAAGGCCTCTCGCTCGATCACGGCGCCTTCATGAAGCAGAAGGACGACGCGGTAGAGGGGCTCACCAAGGGCGTCGAGTTCCTGATGAAAAAGAATAAGGTCGATTACGTCAAAGGCGTCGGCCGCATTCTTTCGCCCGGCAAAGTTGAAGTCACCGGCGCGGATGGCGCCAAGCAAACGCTCGAAACCAAAAACATCATGATCGCCACCGGCTCAGAGCCCGCCGGCCTGCCGAACGTGGAAATCGATGAAGAGCGCGTGGTCACTTCCACCGGCGCGCTGAAGCTCTCCAAAGTACCCGGCAAGCTGATCGTGATCGGCGCGGGCGTGATCGGGCTTGAGCTTGGCTCCGTGTGGCGCCGCCTTGGCAGCGAGGTGACAGTCGTCGAATTCCTCGACCGCATCACGCCCGGCATCGACAACGAAATAGCCACCGCCTTCCAGCGCACGCTGAAAAAGCAAGGCATGAAATTCGAGCTCGGCCAGAAGGTCACCGGCGTTGAGAAAACCCGCAACGGCCTGATCGTCTCGATCGAGCCCGCCAAGGGCGGGGCAGGGCGCACGCTGGAAGCGGACGTCGTGCTCGTCGCCATCGGGCGCAAGCCGTTCACGCAAGGGCTCGGCCTCGAAGATGTCGGCGTGCGCATGGATAAGCGCGGCTTCATCGAAACCGATCATCACAAAACCAACGTCGCCGGCATCTACGCCATCGGCGATTGCACGCACGGCCCCATGCTGGCGCACAAGGCCGAGGAAGAAGGCATCGCCGCCGTGCAGATCATTGCCGGCAAGTGGGGCCACGTGAATTACGACGTGATCCCGTCCGTCATTTACACCGATCCCGAGGTCGCCGTCGTCGGCAAGACGGAGGAGGAGCTGAAGGAAGCGGGCGTCGCCTACAAGGTCGGCAAATTCCCGATGATCGCCAACTCGCGCGCCCGCACCAATCACGAAACCG
>CAZWQS010000261.1:0-2453 GCA_964635925.1 uncultured Terricaulis sp.
GCGATGTTGTTGATCAGCTCTTGGATGAGCACCGTCTTGCCGACGCCCGCGCCGCCGAACAGACCGATCTTGCCGCCCTTCGAGTACGGGCAGAGCAGATCGACGACCTTGATGCCGGTGACGAGGATTTCCGGCAGCGGCTTTTGATCGACGAAATCCGGCGCGGGCTGGTGGATGGCGCGCGTGGCGCTGGCCTTCACGGGGCCGGCCTCGTCGATCGGCTCGCCGATCACGTTGAGGATGCGGCCAAGCGTTTCTTCACCCACCGGCACCGCGATCGGCGCGCCGGTATCTTCCACAGGCTGACCGCGCACGAGGCCGTCGGTGGCGTCCATGGCGATGGTGCGCACGGTGTTTTCACCAAGGTGCGTGGCGACCTCGAGCACGAGGCGGTTGCCGCGGTTGGTGGTTTCGAGCGCGTTGTAGATATCGGGCAGAGCGCCCTCGAACTCGACGTCCACAACAGCGCCAATCACCTGCGCCACGCGGCCTTTCATGGGTTTCGTCATTTCCGCTTCCTCATCAATCCTTCATGGCCCCGCGTGGGCGCCTCAATTCATCAACCGCGCCGCGATCAGCCCCGCCGCCACCGCCAAAAACGGCGATACGATCAGCGCGAGGCGAGCAAAGCGCGTCCGCATTATCCTTCGACCGCCAGTTCGACGGGAATGTTGTTCCGCGTCGCCTTCGAGTACGGGCAAACCTGATGGGCTGCGTCGAGCAGCTCCTGCACTTGCGCGCGCTCCATGCCGGCGATCGCCAGCGTGATCTTGGCCGAAAGGCCGAGCCCGCCTTCGGTGCGGCCGATGCCGACCTCGCAGGTCACGATTGCCTTGGATGCATCCACCTTCTTCTGGCCGGCGACGAACGCCACCGCCGAATTGAAGCAATTGGCCCAGCCAAGCGCGAACAATTGCTCGGGGTTCGAGCCCTCGCCCGAGCCGCCGAGGCCCTTGGAATGCTCCATATGGAAATAGAGCCCGCCTTCGCTGAGCGCGACCTTGCCGCCGGCGCGGCCGCCCTGAGAGATGGCTTTGGTTTTATAGAGCGTATCCGCCATGGCGTTTCCTCCTTAGAGAGCCTCCGCCCCAGAGATGATTTCGATCAGCTCTTTGGTGATGTTGGCTTGGCGCTGGCGGTTGTAGCGCAGCGTCAGCTTTTTGATCATATCGCCCGCGTTGCGGGTGGCGTTGTCCATCGCGCTCATCTGCGCGCCGTAGAAGCCGGCCTGGTTTTCCAGCAGCGCTTGGAGAATTTGGCCGTTGAGATAGCGCGGCAACAGCGCTTCGAGGATTTCGCTTTCGCCCGGCTCGTATTCATAGGCCGCGCCCTTGAGATCGGGCGGCGTGACGCCTTCGGGCGGGCGCGCGGGGATGAGCTGCAGCGCCGTCGGCACTTGGCTGATCACCGATTTGAAGCGCGAGAAATAGAGCGTGGCGACATCGAACGCGCCGGCTTCGTACAATTCGGTAATCGCCGCGCCCACTTCGTGGGCCGCGTCGGCGCCGATGTTGCGGTGGCCGGAGAGATCGATGTATTGCACGATCTTGTCGGCGTAGAGGCGCTTCAACTGATCGCGCCCCTTCTTGCCGACGGCGAGAATCTTCACGGTCTTGCCCGATGCGATCAGCTCGCCGATCTTTTCGCGCGCGGCGCGCACGATCTGGGTGTTGAAGCCCCCGCAGAGCCCGCGCTCGCTCGTCATCACGACGACGAGATGGACTTGATCCTTGCCCGTGCCGCGCAGCAGCGCGGGCGCGTCATCGCCCTTCACCGCGGCGGCCAAATTGGCGATCACGCGGGCCATGCGATCCGCATAGGGGCGCGCCGATTCAGCCGCGCTCTGCGCGCGCTTCAGCTTCGCGGCGGCCACCATCTGCATCGCCTTGGTGATCTTCTGCGTGGATTTCACGCTGGCGATGCGGTTGCGGAATTCTTTTAAGCTGGGCATCGGAGCGCCTTACGCGAACGTCGCGGTGAATTCGTCGAGCGCGGCTTTGATTTTGTCTTCGATGCCGTCCTTGCCGATGTCTTTCTTGTCGACCAGCGCCTTCAGAAGATCGCCCTTCTTCGCGCGCAGCCACGACACCAGCTCGCTCTCGTAGCGGCCAACATTGGCGACATCGATCTTATCGAGATAGCCGCGCGTGCCGGCGTAGATCAGCACGATCTGTTCTTCGACCGGGACGGGCGAGAATTGCGGCTGCTTCAGCAATTCGGTGAGGCGCGCACCGCGGTTCAGCAGGCGTTGGGTGGCGGCGTCGAGGTCCGATCCGAATTTCGCGAACGCGGCCATTTCGCGGTATTGCGCAAGCTCGCCCTTCAGCGGCCCGGCGACCTGCTTCATCGCCTTGATCTGGGCGTTGCCGCCCACGCGCGACACCGAGATGCCGACATTGAGCGCCGGGCGGATGCCTTGGAAGAAGAGATCGGTTTCGAGGAAGATCTGGCCG
>CAZWQS010000262.1:0-2410 GCA_964635925.1 uncultured Terricaulis sp.
CAGGATGGCGCGCCAAGTGCGCACGCAAATGTTCGGGATCGACCGTGAAGACGGGCGCCTCCGCCGCCAGCGGTTCGCTGGCGTCGTCTCCGATCCAGCGCCGGAGCTCCGCGCGTGCGGCGATCACCGCCGCCGCGGCATCGGCGCCGCGGTCTTCGATGCGCGCAGCTTCGATTTCAGCGGCGATGGTTTCGTCAACGCTTGCCGCCCCTGCCGCCAGGCGCCCGCGCGCCGCTTCGGCCGAAGCGCGCGCTTCGCGCGAGAGCGTCGTCAAGACATCGACGCGCTGCTCGGCGTAATAGGCGCTGATCCAGGCGCGCGCCGCATTCAGCCGCGCTTCCAGCCGGACCAGATCGAGGCCCGCTTCAGCACGCCCAGCTTGGGCCTCAGCCATCGCTCGCCGCGCGCGCCGTTCGGCCCCGCTCGGCATGTCCTGCATGATGCCGATCGACTGCATGGTCATGAAGTCGCGATCGAGCCGGTAGGCGTCGGGTCCCTCGACGGGCACGTTCTCCAATCCAAGCACCAATTGCGGATCGGGCAATTGATCGGCGGGACGCACGGACAATTCCGCGGCGCGCACGGAAGCCGCGCGCGCTTCGACAAGGGGACTGTCGCTGGCGGCGCGTTCGATGGCGCCGGTAAAACTCAAAGGTTCTGCGTGTGCGGGCCAGCCAAGCCCCGCGACGCAGCAGAAGAGCCATGCTTTGCGCATGAGATCTGCTCCGGAATGCGTGAAGACGCGCGTGCGCGCCAAAGCGCCCGCCAAGCGTCACGAATGATTCAGAAGTCAGATGCTTCGCGGCGGCCGGAATAATTCCTGGAGCGGGCCAGTCGCGGCCGCAGGCGCATCCAGCACAGGCGCGTCAACCAGCAATGCGCTGACCGGCAGAGCGATCGGCGCAATTGTCGGCGTTACCGCCGAAACAGTCCGGCACGCCATGCCCATCATGCAGCCGTCCATGTCGTGGCGCGGCTCGTCTTGATCGCCGGCCGGCTTTTGCTCGTCGGGGCAGCAATCGTGGGCCGCCGCGACCTGCGCCGCCTCGGCCATCATCGGGCAGTCGCTCATGGCCATGGCGGACGAAAGCCCACCAGCCAAAAAGGCGAATGCCATCAGTACAGAGAGCCAGAACCGGCGCATGCGGGCACTATACTCGGTCCGGCTATCGAAATCGTCAACGCGGCGCACCCGGCTTTGCGCCGGATTAACTACGTCCAGCACGCCTGGACGGTTGCAAAGCGGCGCCCGTGCCGGGGGCGCGGGCGCGTATCGATCAGGCCGCCGCCTGACCGGGCTCTGCCGGTTGGGCGATGCCCTTGGAGCGCACTGCGCCTTCACCTGGATCGACGCGGAGCTGACGCTGGCCGCGAAGCGATCGAAGGCCAGATGACGCTCCGGCTGCGGCGCAACAGAGCCTCAATACTCGCTAGGAAGAAGGATCACATCGTTCTGAAGCCAGAGCGTGATTTCAGAGAGCGGGAAGTCGGTGAACGCGATGGACTGACTGGCGACCAAACCGTGATCGCCATCCTCGCAGGTGAGCACAGCGCGGCGGTCTTGCGCGACCTTCAGCGTCCAAACCTGGAATGGTTCGCGTCGCACGCGGGCGTCGTGCTGGTGTGAAACGATGGCGTCGAGCAACCAATAGGCGCCGCCCGCTTCGGCGACATACTGAGCGCCGTCCGTATAGGTGATCGAAGGATAGAGCGGATGACGATACCAGCATTCGCTTCCGGTGAATTGCGCCAGATCGCTGGCGCGGAGCGTCGGTGAAGACATGGGAACTGTCTCCTCAATTGAATGGAATGAACGGAGCTGAGTGACGCCGCCTCCGCTGGGTGGAAGCGGCGTCTCACGATCAGGCGGCGGCCGCGTTAGCCTTGCCGAGCGACTTGATCGCCCCTTCGCCGGGATCGACGGCGACGAAGACCTTTCCGGTCCAGCGGCCGGTGCCTTTGTCCTTCCAGCGGTCGTGGCGGAGCTTGCCGCTCACTTCGGCTGTGACGCCTTTTGTCATCGCCTTGGCGGCGGTTGCGGCCTTGCCGTCATTGATCTCGACGGTGAAGCGGTCGGTGCGGTTCTCGTCTTTGACTTCAAGCCAGAGCGAGACGATTTCGATGGTGCCGCCCTTTTGCTCGAACGAACGGATCTTGGGATCGTCGACGAGCGTGCCGGAGATGGTGACGCGGTTGGTCATGGGATTGATCCTCGATAAGCGTTTCCCGGTGTTCGGGGCCGCGGGCCTCGCCCGCGACGGCGCTCTTCGAGCCCGGCCATGAGGCGGCGCGGGCAAGGTGAAAATGGTGGGGCCCGCGTCGCGTGCACACGCACGCGACCGAAGCCGCGTCAGCGGGCGGGGAAACGATTTTCGCCTTGCCGGCGGCGACGGCCGGGCGTCACTGGCGA
>CAZWQS010000263.1:0-2381 GCA_964635925.1 uncultured Terricaulis sp.
ATGCCGCCATAAAGCGTGCGCCCCTGCGCCCAATCCTGCGGCGCGGCGATGGTGAAGGCGTCGCCTTCGGGCGTGAGCGTGTCGACAACGGAAGCAAGCGAGGACATGGGGCAGCTATGCCCCATGCGCGCGCCGATCACCAATGCGTGCCGTTACGTTACCCGGGAACCGCCGCCAAGGCAGGCCGTTAGCACCGTGAAGCGTGATTTGGAGGGCTGGCATGGTGGAGTTTGGCGTCGCGATCCTGGTGCTGGCCGTGATGATGACATTGGTCACCGATGCGCTGTCCGGCACGGCGAAAATGCTCCGCGCGACGCAGCGGCGCGAGAAAATCCGGGTGGCCGAGAAGCTCTGAGGCGGCCATGCTTCGCGCATGCCGCAAACGCCGCACCAGCGCGCCGAGGCTGACCTCACCGCCTACGGCCTCACCTTTCCCGAAACGCATGCCGGCCCCGGCTGGCAAACCACGCGCGCGCTTTACGTGCGCAAAAAGATGTTCGCCGTGTTCGGCGCCGTGGGCGAACCGCTCGATGCGCTGACGCTGCTGATGAAATTGCCGATCTCGGCGGAGATGGCCGAGGGGTTGCCGTTCGTGCGCCCCGCGCGCGGCTGGTTCAAACAGCACAATTGGGTGACCGCGCATTTCGGCGCGGAGGATGACGTGCTGGCGGAGATGGAGACTTTGCGCGGGTGGTTGAAGCAGAGCTACGTGGCGGTGGCGCCGAAGAGGCTGGGGCGGATGGTGGCGTAGCTATTCATCGCTTTGGCCAGTGCGAACCCGGGTAATCGACGATTCTACACGTTCCCACGGCAGGAACGGTGGCCAAGTTTTCCGCACGTCCTTTCGATGTAGCTGAACGTCGATGTAGGCCGCCTTGACCCCGCCATTGTGCACATACACCACGTCCGTAGTT
The DNA here is from genome assembly GCA_964635925.1 of uncultured Terricaulis sp. Classification (GTDB taxonomy): domain Bacteria; phylum Pseudomonadota; class Alphaproteobacteria; order Caulobacterales; family Aquidulcibacteraceae; genus Vitreimonas. The sequence goes on from CAZWQS010000263.1 coordinate 915, forward strand.
TCGCCGTACTCCATCACGTTGGGGATAGCCTGAAACCACGCCGTCTCCCAGAATGTTTGCACGATCGGGACGCGTGCATTGTCGTTTTGCCGCGAGTGGCCGCCATTCTTTGATGGTCGGCCTGTTGCGCGCACATGCCCGAGGCACAATGCATCTCGCATGTCGCGCGGCAGGCTTGTATTCCACTCGCTCATTTTCAACGGACATGAACGCGCCCACACTGAGCGTTCGCCCACGTACTTAACTGCGTCGGCCAGCGTCATGTAGTCGGAGCGCTGGCGTTGCCAGACTGGCCACAGCCGCGGATCGCCCCACAACAACACACCAACGGCCAGCGCGCACAACGGAATCCAACCCCACTCAGCGACCAGACCGTACAAGGCCTGGAACGGGGCAGACGAAACCATCGCGCCAATACCGGCGACTTCGTCGCCTTTGCGCAATGCGGCCCAGATGACACCTATCAGACCGAGCAGACCCGCACCCAAGCGGCGCGGCAAGGGTTTGGTTGCCAAATCACTTCCCCTCAAACAACGTCCCCGTCTCCACCGGCTTGCTCGGCGCCTTTTTCCCTAGCCGCTCATACGCCTTCGCCGCCGCCATGCGGCCTCTTGGCGTGCGCATCACGAAGCCTTGCTGCATCAGATACGGCTCGATCACGTCTTCGATCGCGTCGCGCGCTTCGGCGAGCGCGGCGGCCAGCGTATCCACGCCCACCGGGCCGCCGGAATACGTTTCCACCAAAGCATGCAGATAACGCCGGTCGAGCATGTCGAGGCCGTCGCTATCGACCTCCAGCCGCTTCAGCGCCGCATCCGCCGCCTTCGCGTCGATCACCGCATCGCCCGCGAAATCGCGCACGCGGCGCAACAGGCGCACGGCCACGCGCGGCGTGCCGCGCGCGCGCTTGGCGATTTCCATCGCGCCTTCCGCGCTGATCGGCGCGCCAAGTTTTTCCGCCGCGCGCTGCACGATGCCGAGCAATTCGTCCGGCCCATAAAATTCAAACCGCACCGGAATGCCGAAGCGGTCGCGCAGCGGCGTGCCCAGCAGCCCCGCGCGCGTGGTGGCGCCGACAAGCGTAAAGGGCGCGAGATCGATCCGCACGCTGCGCGCCGATGGGCCTTCGCCGATGATGATGTCGAGGTGATAATCCTCCATCGCCGGATAGAGGATTTCCTCCACCGCAGGCGCGAGGCGATGGATTTCATCGATGAACAGCACATCGCGCGGTTCGAGGTTCGTCAGCAGCGCCGCGAGATCGCCAGCGCGCGCGATCACGGGGCCGCTCGTTGCGCGGAAGCCCACGCCCAGCTCGCGCGCCACGATCTGCGAGAGCGTGGTTTTGCCGAGGCCCGGCGGGCCGAACAGCAGCACGTGGTCCATCGCTTCGCCGCGCCCGCGCGCGGCCTCCACGAACACTTTAAGGTTCGCCTTCGCGGCGGGCTGGCCCACGAATTCGTCAAA
>CAZWQS010000264.1:0-2356 GCA_964635925.1 uncultured Terricaulis sp.
GGCTCCAACATTCGCCGATATTGGGGCAGCCCGCCTCCTCGCAGACAGTATGGAGCTTCAGATCGCGCACCAGCTCCTTGGTCTGATGGTAGCCGGCGCTGGTGGGGGCTTTGACGCGAATCCAATCCGGCTTGCGCGGGCTCGGCGCATCGGGGCGATGCTCCTTTTCGGGGTGGCGCGGGCGCGCGGGCTCGCCGCTTTCCCCTTTTTGGCGCAAATCGATCAACGTAGCCATGAGCCGAACATGACCTCGCCGGCCCCGCGTCGCAACGCCCGCCTCGGGATTCCAGCCCTGCGGGAACGCCCGCTTCATGGCGCGCGCCCTTGCCGTGTCACATTGCCCCCGGTAGTCTCTGTTACAACCGTGAAACAATAATCACGGGGGTCGGGCGCCCTGTCCTCCCACAGGGCGCGTCCGAGGCGGGTCAGTCCGGAGGCAAGTCTCACATGGCGCAACGCCCATTCGAACTCGCGCGCACGCGCGTCACCTTGTTCGAGGCCCTGCTCCGCGCGCGCGACGCCAGAGGCGGCAAATACAAAATCCTCGAGGACCATGAGCGCAAGGTTCTGAGCTACGACGACATCGTCCGCGCCGCGTTCGCGCTGGGCGGCAAGCTCGACACCAAAATCCGCAAAAGCGAAACCGCCGGGCTGATGCTGCCGACGGGTGCGGGCTGCGCGGTGACGTTCTTTGCGCTGCACGCGATCGGGCGCACGCCGGCGATGCTGAACTTCACCGCCGGCGTCATGAATCTGAAAGCGGCGTGCGAAGCCGCGAACGTGCGCAAGATTTTGACCTCGCGCCGCTTTATCGAATTGGCGGGGCTGAAGGATTTGGAGGCCGAGCTCTCCAAATTCGCCAAATTGATCTATCTGGAAGACATCCGCGAGAGCATCGATTTTGGAGACAAGATCATCGCGCTGGTGAAGGGCGCCGCCCCGCGCTTCTTCGCCGCCAAGGCCAAGCCGGACGATACCGGCGTCATTCTTTTCACCTCCGGCTCCTACGGCACGCCGAAAGGCGCGGTGCTGAGCCACGCCAATATCGTCGCGAACGTCGAGCAGGCGCACGCGCATGTGCCGTTTGAGCCGGATTGGAGCTTCTTCAATCCGCTGCCGATGTTTCATTGCTTCGGGCTGACGGGCGGAACGCTGCTGCCGCTTTTCACCGGGCACAAGACGTTCCTGTTCCCCTCCCCGCTGCAGGTGAAGGAAATTCCGAAACTGGTGCGCGACACCGGCGCCAACGTCTTCTTCGCCACCGACACGTTCGCCCAGCAATACGCGCGCAATTCCAAGGAAGGCGATCTCTCCTCCATCAAGCTGATGGTGTGCGGGGCCGAGCGCGTGAAGGATGAAACGCGCGAGGTGTATAAGCGCCGCTTCGATGTTGAGATCATAGAAGGCTATGGCGCGACCGAGGCTTCGCCCGTCATCGCCGTGAACACGCCCGGCACCAACAAGCCGGGCACGGTGGGCCAATTCCTGCCCGGCATCGAGTGGAAGCTTGAGACCGTGCCGGGAATTGAAGGCGGCAAGAAGCTGATCGTGCGCGGGCCAAACGTGATGCGCGGCTATCTCGATCCTTCAAAACCCTTCGGCATCGATCTCCTGCCGCAAGGCTGGCACGACACCGGCGACGTGGTGGACGTGGACGCGGATAATTTCATCACCATCCTCGGCCGCGTGAAGCGGTTTGCGAAAGTGGGCGGGGAAATGGTGTCGCTGAACGCGGTGGAGGCTTACGCCGCGCACGTGTGGCCGAATGCGTTGCATGCGGCTGTGGCGCTGCCCGATTCACGCAAGGGCGAGCGGATTATCCTGTTCACGGACCACGAAGGCGCCGAGGCGGCCGAGCTGCTGGCCTGGTGCAAGGCCAATGGCGCGAGCGAACTGGCCGTGCCCAAGCGTATAGTCGCGATCGACGCGATCCCGGTGCTGGGCAGCGGGAAGACCGATTACGTGGTGCTGCAACGCATGGCGGCGGAACGGTTTGCGGAAGCGAAAGCGGCTTAGCGCAAGAAACCCCTCCCCCTAAAAGGGGGAGGATGGGTGGGGGTAGAGGCCTCACGCACATCAACCGACCCCCTCCTGGCCTCCCCCTTGCAGGGGGAGGAAGGCGGCGCGGTTATACGTGCAGCACCCGCCCATATGCATCCAGCACCGCTTCGTGCATCGTCTCTGACAGCGTCGGGTGCGGGAAGATGGTTTCCATCAACTCCTGCTCCGTCACCTCGGCGTTCATCGCCACGACATAGCCCTGGATCAGCTCGGTCACTTCCGCGCCCACCATGTGCGCGCCGAGCAGTTCGCCGGTTTTCGCGTCGAAGATCACTTTGACGAGGCCTTGGTCTTC
>CAZWQS010000265.1:0-2344 GCA_964635925.1 uncultured Terricaulis sp.
TCATGACGGTGCTGCACGCGGGCGGGAAATTTTCCGACAAGGTCTACCACACCTCCGGCGGCCTGCATGGCGTCGGCGTTTCGGTGGTCAATGCGTTGAGCGATAAGGTCGAGGTCGAGGTCGCGCGCGAACGCAAATTGTATCGCCAGACCTTCTCGCGCGGCACGCCGACCTCCAAGCTCGTGGAGGTCGGCCCCGCGCACAATCGGCGCGGCACCACCGTGCGCTTCCATCCCGACGCGCAGATTTTCGGCGAGGGCGCGGCGTTCAAGCCGGCGCGCCTCTTCCAGATGGCGCGCTCCAAAGCGTATCTGCAGCGCGGCGTTCAAATCCGCTGGAAATGCGCACCCGAACACATCAAAGACGACACGCCCGCCGAAGCGATCCTGCATTTTCCCAACGGCCTCGCGGATTTCCTGGCGGAATTGGTGAAAAGCAAACGCGCCATCGTCGCCGAACCGTTCGCCGGCAAGAGCGATAAGAACGGCCATGGGCGCGTGGAATGGGCCGTCACTTGGGTGGCAGATGGCTTTGGCGAGGCCGATGGCTTCCTGCGCTCGTACTGCAACACGATCTACACGCCCGACGGCGGGTTCCACGAAGCGGGCCTGCGCTCGGCGCTGTCGAAGGGGCTCAAGGCGTACGCCGAACTCAAGAACAACAAGAAAGCCTCGCTGATCTCGCCGGAAGACGTGATGAACACCGGCGCGGCGCTCGTCTCTGTCTTCATCCGCGACCCGCAATTCGAGGGGCAAACCAAAGGCCGCCTCGTCTCCACCGAAGCGGCGAAGATTGTTGAGCAAGCCGTGCGCGATCCGTTCGACCATTGGCTCGCCGCCAACACGAACGAAGCCAACCGCCTGTTGGATTGGGCCATCCAGCAAGCCGAAGAGCGCATGCGCCGGCGCAAGGAGAAGGAAGTCTCCCGCCAGAGCGCCACGCGCAAACTGCGCCTGCCCGGCAAGCTCGCCGATTGCTCGCGCGCGGGCGAAGCAGATACGGAAATCTTCCTGGTCGAAGGCGACAGCGCCGGCGGCTCGGCCAAGCAGGCGCGCTCACGCGAAACGCAAGCCATCCTGCCGCTGCGCGGCAAGATTCTAAACGTCGCCTCCGCCGGGGCGGAGAAGATGAGCGGCAATCAGGAGCTCTCCGATCTCGCGTTGGCGCTGGGCGTGCAGATGGGCTCGAAATTCAAGGTCGACGATCTGCGCTACGAGCGCGTGATCATCATGACAGACGCCGATGTCGACGGCGCCCACATCGCCTCGCTGCTGATCACCTATTTCCACAAGCAAATGCCCGCCCTTATTCGCGCCGGCCGGCTCTATCTGGCGATGCCCCCGCTCTATCGCATCACAGCGGGCAAGGAGAGCATCTACGCGCGCGACGATGCGCACAAAGAGGCGCTGCTGAACGGCCAATTCAAAGGCCGCAAGGTTGAGATCAGCCGCTTCAAAGGCCTCGGCGAAATGATGCCGGCGGACCTGAAAGACACCACCATGAACCCCGCCACCCGCACCCTTGCGCGCGTGGTGCTGGACGAGGACGGCCTGCCCGCGTTTGAGGGTCTGGTTGAGACGTTGATGGGCAAAAAGGCCGAACTGCGCTTCAACTACATCCAGGAAAACGCGCGGTTCGTGGAGGACGTGGACGTTTAGCGTCGCACTTTGGATGAATACGGCCCGCCCAGGACGCAAAATCCGCGCAAATGTTGACTTTTCGGCTGAACGCCCCCATCTCCAGCGCGTCCGTTGTGCGCGCCCGAGGGCGTGCTCGCCCTTGCTGAACGCCCCCGTCTCATTCGGAGACGACGCCGGCCGGAAGCGCCAACCCGACGCCCCCGCCCCCGCAGCTTGCGCAGGCGGCGGCGCAAGCGAGATTGAATGACCTCCGAAAACACCGCGTCCCCAGAGGCGAACTCTGGCGCTGAACCGACGCAATCCCAACCGCAAGTGACCTTCGCCGATCTCGGCCTTTCCGAGCCGACGCTGCGCGCCGTCACCGAGAGCGGCTACAACATCCCCACCCCGATCCAGGCCGCGGCCATCCCCGAGGTGCTGAAGAACCGCGACGTGCTCGGCATCGCCCAAACCGGCACCGGCAAGACCGCCGCCTTTACGCTGCCGATGATCGACATCCTGGCCGCCGGCCGCGCGCGCGCGCGCATGCCGCGCACTTTGATCCTGGAGCCCACGCGCGAGCTCGCCGCCCAGGTGGCCGAGGGCTTCGACAAATACGGCAAGTATCACAAGCTCACCAAGGCGCTGCTGATCGGGGGCGTCTCGTTCGGCGATCAGGACGCCCTGCTCGCGCGCGGCGTCGATGTGCTGATCGCCACGCCGGG
>CAZWQS010000266.1:0-2264 GCA_964635925.1 uncultured Terricaulis sp.
GTGTCCGCGGTCGAGTTCAGGCGGATCTTGATGACAGTCGGCTTAGCCATGGCGCGGGCCCAAAATTCTCAAAAACAAGGGTAGGAAAGAGCGCGGGAAAATACGGATCGCGGCGGGGAAGTCAACTTGATCCCGCTAGCCCAGCCGCTCCAATTGGTGCGCCCCGCGGTTAAAGCGCAGGAACGGGGGCTTCACCGGCTCCCCGGAGAGGCGCGCCCGGACCTCCTTGAGCACGAAGCGGGTGATCGAGGGCAGGTCCAGGCTCTCGGCCTCATCGAGGCTAAACCACCGAATATGCAGCAATTCTTCGCCCTGGATGGGGCAATCGTCGCACAAAACCTCGGCGGCGTCGGCCATGAAAAAGCGGGCGTCGAAGCGGCGGGGGCGGTAAGGCGGGGTGATGGCGCGGGCGACATAGACCAGCTTGGAAAGATCAGGGCCGGCCCCGTCGCCCAGGGTCAGCCCCGCCTCCTCGCGGGTTTCGCGGGCGGCGGCCAGGGCGAAAGCGCGCGGCGCGCGCCTCACCGTCCCGCCCTGGCGCAGCAGCGCCTCGGTTTCCGGCGTAAGCTCGGCGGCGGCCGGCAAGCGCACATCGCCTGGATCGACCCCGCCGCCGGGGAAAACCCACTTATCCGGCATGAAGACGTGCCCCTTGGAGCGCTGCCCCATCATCACCTCCCCGCCGCCGCGCACGAGAATGAGCGTGGCCGCATCGCGCGGCTTCACCACCTTCGGCTTTTCGCCATCGGGCGGATCGAACGGCTTTTCGTCTGGGTTGAGGCGGAACGTGTTGTCGCTGCTCATAGGCTGAATGTAGCCCCCGCTCCCGCGCGCCGCTAGGCTGACGCAAAGGAGCCCTGCATGAGCCTTCACGGAACCTACGACGACAACAACCTCTTCGCCAAAATCCTGCGCGGCGAGATTCCGGCGGTGAAGGTGTTTGAGGATGAGGAGGTGCTGGCCTTCATGGACCTCTTCCCGCAATCGCGCGGGCATCTTCTGATCGTTCCGAAAAACGTGAAGGCGCGCAATTTTCTGGAGCTGCCGGCCGAGCGCGTGGCGCCGCTGATGACGCGCGTGCATAAGCTGGCGCAAGCGGTCACAAAGGCGCTGAAGCCGGATGGCGTGGTCATCACGCAATTCAACGGCGCGCCGGCGGGGCAGACGATTTTCCATCTGCATGTCCATATCATTCCGCGCTGGGAGGGCGTGGGGCTGAAGGGCCACAGCCACGGCCAGCAGGCCGATATCGCGGAATTGCAGCACATCGCGGCGGCGATTGCGGCGGCGATAGACTGACGGCTCTTTTGGACCGCCGGCGTCCTCGCCGGCAAACCACGTTTCCCGCACCCGCCGCGTGAACGAAAGGAACGCGTGCCGGCGAGACGCCGGCGCTCCAAGGTTAGTCCGCGCTACACAGCCCGTGCGCCACAGCGCTGGCGGGGCGTTCGTCGGCGTATTTCTTTTCGACGATCAGATAGCGCATCGTGTTGTCGCCGACGTTCAGCGCTTCGTGGCGGTTTTCCGCCTCCATCGCCCAGGAGCCATCGCTTGCGATCGTGCGCGTAACATTATCCTGCCCTTCCGCACGCGTGCGCACGGTTCCGCCCTCCAGCGTGTAGCCAAAATGCGGCGGGTGAAAATGCGGCTCATGGCCGACATTCGGCGGGAACGTGCAGCGGAGCACACGGATCATCGCGTCCTCATGCAGCGTCTCGCACACGCGCCGACCTTCCCAGCCGGCGCAGGCGGCCATGGGCAGCGGCGCGATTTGCGCGGAGGCGCTGGCGCAGGCGGCGAGTACGAGGGCGGCGATAAGGCTTTGGGCTTTCATGCCGCCCGCCATAAACACAAACGCCCCGTGTTTCCACGAGGCGTTTGGTTGCGTTGAATCTTTAGGCCGACTTTACGCCTTCTCAGGCCGCTTGCCGAAGCTCAACAGGCCGCGCTGCTCGGGCAGGTAGGTGAATTTGAGCTTCTCGGCATCGGCCGGATCGAGGTCGATCTTGACGATGCCGCCGTTCTTCAGCTTGCCGAACAGCAATTCGTCCGCCATCGGCTTTTTCACCTGCTCGTTGATCAAGCGGCCCAGCGGGCGCGCGCCGAAGCTTTCGTCATAGCCCTTGGTGGCCAGCCAATCGGCGGCGCGATCGGTGATTTCGATCTGCACATTGCGTTCGGCCAATTGCGCTTCGAGCTGGATGATGAATTTCTGCACGACGTTGCGCACGACTTCCGGCGGCAGGCCGTTGAAATGGATCACG
>CAZWQS010000267.1:0-2260 GCA_964635925.1 uncultured Terricaulis sp.
GCGCCGCGAACTGGAGTGAAGACTATGGCTGAGGCCTATATCTATGACGCGGTGCGCACGCCGCGCGGCAAAGGCAAGCAAAACGGCGCGCTGCATGAGCAGACTTCGCTGCAATTGGCCACGCAAGTGCTCGGAGCCCTCCGTGACCGCAACAATCTCGACACCTCGAAAGTGGATGACGTTTGCCTTGGCGTGCTCTCGCCGATCGGCGAGCAGGGCTCAAACCTTGCGCGCATCGCCACGCTGAACGCGGGCTATGCGCAAAGCGTCGCCGGCATTCAGGTGGAGCGCTTCTGCGCGTCGGGCCTGGAAGCCTGCAACATCGCCGCGGCCAAAGTGAAATCCGGCGAAGCCGAACTCGTCATCGGCGGGGGCTGCGAAAGCATGAGCCGCGTGCCGATGGGCTCCACCGGCGGCGCCTGGGCCACCGATCCTTCCATTGCGATGAAAACCTATTTCACCCCGCAAGGTGTCTCGGCCGATGCGATCGCCACCAAACACGGCTTCTCGCGCACCGATCTTGATAGCTACGCGGTGCAAAGCCAGCAGCGCGCGGCGCAAGCGTGGAAGGAAGGCCGCTTCAAGAAGTCGATCATTCCCGTGAAAGATCAGCTCGGCGTCACGCTGCTTGATCATGACGAATTCATGCGCCCGGAAACCACGCTGCAATCGCTCGGCGCGCTGGAGCCCAGCTTCAAAGTGCAGGGCGAAATGATGCCGGGCTTCGACGCGGTGATCCAGCAGCGTTATCCGGAGATCGAAAAGATCGATCACGTGCATCACGCGGGCAATTCATCCGGCATCGTCGATGGCGCGGCCGGCGTGCTGATCGGCTCGAAGGAAATGGGCGAGGCGCTGGGCCTGAAGCCGCGCGCGCGGATCCTCGGCGGCGCCTCGATCGGCTCGGAGCCTTCGATCATGCTGACGGGCCCTGAATTCGTCACGCAGAAGCTGATGGCGAAGCTGAAGCTGCAAAAGTCCGACATCGATCTTTGGGAGCTAAACGAAGCGTTCGCCGCGGTCGTGCTGCGTTGGGTGCAGGCGTTCGATCTCGATATGGAGAAGGTCAACGTCAATGGCGGCGCGATCGCCATGGGCCACCCGATCGGCGCCACCGGCGCCATGATCCTCGGCACCATGGTCGATGAGTTGGAGCGCGCGGATAAGGAACGTGCGCTTGTCACACTCTGCATCGGCGCCGGCATGGGCACGGCGACGGTGATCGAACGGGTGAATTGATGACGGGAGCCTCCATCCATCCTCCGGGGCGCCGCATCACGGCGAGCCCGGGGATGGGTGGAGAGCGTTCCGCGAGTTGAGAACAGACAAAGGGTAGGTGCGATGGAAAACTTCAAGATCGAACTCGATAGCGATGGCGTCGCGCTTGTCACCTTCGACGTGCCCGGGCGCTCGATGAACACGATCACCGGCTCGGTGATGCGTGATCTCATCACGCTGGTGGAGACCATCAAGTCCGATGACAAGATCAAGGGCGTCGTCATCGCCTCCGGCAAGGAAACCGGCTTCTGCGCCGGCGCGGACCTTGGCGAGTTGAACCAGCGCGGTTCGGCCAAGGAAGAGGCGCCCAAGAGCGAAGAAGAAAAGCTGAAGAAGCAATTTGAGCAGAGCTTCACGCTCAACAAATCGCTGCGCGCGCTGGAAACCTGCGGCAAGCCGGTGGCGGTGGCGCTGGAAGGTCTCGCGCTCGGCGGCGGGCTCGAAATCGCGCTGGCGTGCCATTACCGCGTGGCAGCGGATAATCCGAAGATCAAACTTGGCCTGCCGGAAGCAAAGGTCGGCCTGCTGCCCGGCGCCGGCGGCACGCAGCGCCTGCCGCGCCTGATCGGCGTGCAGAACGCGGCGATGATTATTCTACAAGGCGGCGACAAGAGCCCGCAGGAGGCCAAAAGCCTCGGCTACGTCAACGAAGTCGTGCCACCCGGCAAAACCATCGAAGCCGCGAAGGCGTGGCTGCAGCCGGCGCTGGACTGGGATTACAAAAAGGGCCCGAACCCCAAGTCGATCGCGCCGTGGGATGTGAAAGGCTACAAGCCAAAGGACGGCCCGTACACGCCGGCCGGCGCGATGGCCGCTGTTGGCGGCAACGCGATGGTCTCCAAGCAGACCAATCTGAACTATCCCGCCCAGCGCAACATTCTCTCCTGCATCTATGAAGGCATGCAGGTGCCGATCGATGCGGCGCTGCGCATCGAGAGCCGCTATTTCATCAAGACGGCTAACACGCCCCAAGCGAAGGGCA
>CAZWQS010000268.1:0-2225 GCA_964635925.1 uncultured Terricaulis sp.
CGCGGGCCCGCGGCTTTCGCAACGGATCGCCAGCGCGATCGCCAGCATGGGCGCGGCCAGCAGCGCCAGCAGCGCCGCGCTCAACACGACGTCCTGCACGCGCTTGACGGCGATGCGCGCGAAATTGCGCGGACGCCCGGAAACGCAGGCCACAGCCGCACCGTTGAAGCGCTCGGCCCCGCGCCCGCGCACGCTGTGGGTTTGGTAATCGAGCAGAAGGTCCACGCGGTTGGGCGTGATACGCAGGCGCTCGATCATCGCGCGTACGCGCGCTTCGGCTTTGTGCGTCACCGTGATGACGATGCGATCGACGTGGGGCAGCCCCTCCCAGGCGAGCAGATCCTCGACGCCGCCGCCGACGGGCGCCTCGCCCACGCATGCGGGGCTGCGCGCACGGCGGTCATCGACGATGGCGACAACGCGCGCTTCGCCGGTTTTCGCGGCGCGCGCGGCCATGCGTTGGGCGGCGTCGGTCGCGCCGATCAGCACGACGGTTTCGGCGAACACGCCCATGCGATGGGCCGCGCGCGTCCACAGCGCGAGCGCGGCGTGCGCGCCGGCCATCACCATGGCGACAATCGGCAAAGTGGCCGCGAGCGCGCCGGCGCTTTTGGCGTCGGGCGCGATGAAGGTGGCCACGCCAAGGCCGGCGATGGCGCCCAGCGCCAAGCCGCCGACGCCGCGCTCCGCGCGGATGTTGGCTGGCGAGAAGCGATAGGATTCCGTGATCCAGAGGCCCGCCTTCAACGAAAGCGCCGCGAGCACGAACGCAGCGGCTTGGCCGATGCTGAGGCTCATGAGCCCAGCGCCTGCGCCCCACAGCGCGGCGAATTCAGCGGCGGCGGCGATCAGCACCCAATCCACCGCTTGCATGATGCGCGCGGGCAGCGTCGCCGGCAGATGCGGCCCGCGCGCGCCCAGCTCGGGAAATGCAAAACGCGGCGCAGGATCGTTCGCCGGCGCCGGCGGCGCCTCAGGCGCGGCCTGATAGGCGGCTTCCGCCGAGGCGTTCCAGGCGGCTTCGTCCAGCGCGATGCGCAGGCCGAATAGGCAGAAGGCGGCGGCTTGCTCAGCCAAGCGCTGGGCCTCACGCGCCTCGGGGCTCTCGGTCACCGCATCGGCCTGCGCCAATTCGGCGCCGGCAAGCTGCAAAGCGGCTTGGCTCATCTGGAATTCGCCCCTCGGACTAGTTCTCGCCTAAGCGCTCGCGCAAGGCCCGCGCCACTTAACCAAGCGAGCGGCGAATTTGCCGGCTTGCGGTGAGAGGCGGGGTAAGGCTAAGCGTGGCGCCCGCTGGAGACGTGGCCGAGTGGCTGAAGGCACTCCCTTGCTAAGGGAGCATACCTTAACCGGGTATCCAGGGTTCGAATCCCTGCGTCTCCGCCACCCTACGCCCCTGCTGGGGGCTTCGGGTGGCACGCCACGGGGCGTAGGGTGATCTCCCGAAGCTGCGGAGCAGCGCAGGGAGACTGGTTGCCGTGTGGTACGTCTACTTCCTCCGCCTGCGGAACGGCGACATCTACGTCGGATCGACTAATGATTTGAAGCGGAGGGTGAATTCTCACCGCGCCGGACATGTCTTGTCGACCCGGGCTCTCTTACCTGCGATCCTCAAATCATACGTCGCGGTCGAAACCGAAGCTCATGCACGTGAGCTTGAAATCTACTTCAAGTCCGGATCGGGAAAGGCCATCGCGCTGAAACGTCTGATCAGGGCTGATTCATCAGAATAACCTTTTCTCTCAAGCTTTTGCGATGACTTGCGTGCCCTCGATGGCGGGGGGCTGGCCGGGGGTGGCGACCGTGAAACGGTATTGGAGGCCGCCGCCGGTGTCGGCGAGCAGCTCGGCCTGGATCAGCAGCGGGCCGGGCAGGTGGTCGAGGCGCTCCTCGCGCCAACGCACGTCGCTCAGCACCGCCAGATAGCCGCGCCCGGCTGGCGCGCCGCCCTGTTTGCGCAGCGCCGCGTGCAGGGCGATGGCCTGGGCGGCGTATTCGATGCCCGCGGTCACCGGCAGCCCGCCGGCGTTGCGCAGCGGGTTGGACGGGTCGGCATGGTTAACGGCTTCGCAGGTGATGGACGCGCCGTCGTGCGCGACGACGCGCGCGAGCAGGCACATGGCGCCTTGATGTGGAATGAGGCGCGCGATGGCGGACTGATCCAACATGAGCGGGCTTCTCCTTGCCAAGTGCGGCGGCGCTTCATAAGCGGGGGCGCGCGGCTT
>CAZWQS010000269.1:0-2204 GCA_964635925.1 uncultured Terricaulis sp.
GTTCTCCGTCGTGCAGAACACCACGATCGGCTTATCGCCGCCGGGCTCTTGGCGGAGCTGCTTCAGGAAATCGATGCCGCTCATCACCGGCATCGTCCAATCGAGCAGGATCGCATCCGGCATCTGGCGGCGGCACGCTTGCAGCGCTTCAAGGCCGTCGCCGGCCTCTTCAATCTCAAAGCGCATGTCTTCAAGGATGCGGCGCGCGACCTTGCGGATCACGCGGCTGTCGTCAACAACGAGACAGCGTCTCATGGGCGGAACTCCGTCGGATTCACTCCGACACTCCGCCGATGCGGTTATTGTAGCGTTAATGCTTGTAAACGGCTCAGAGCTTGAACGCCGCCGAGCGCGCGATCAGCTCGACCTTCTCTTCGCTCTCTCGCGCCGACAGATCGACCCCGCCCTGGCGCGCAAGAAGCCCGGTCAGCGTCGGCTGGATGGTGTGGCCGGTCAGTTCTTCGCCGTCGCCGCGCAGCGCCGCGGCCGTCGGTTCGCGCAATTTGGCGCGCGGGCCGCTGGCGGTGACGATCACCTCGCCGCCCTCGGCGGTTTTCGCCGCGCTGATCTCGACCTTGCCGCCGCGCGGCAGGCATTCGTTGGCGATCAGCAACAAGTTCACGATCACCCGCACCGCCGGGCGCGGCATGGCCACCGCCGGGGCGCTCCACACCAATTCCGGTTTCAAAACGGAATAGAGCTTGATGGCGACGGCGCGCCCTTCCTCAAGTTCGCTTTCCCCCTCCGCCACCGCGCCCGCCATCGCGAAGCGGAAGAATTCAAGCTTGGCCCACGCCTTGCCCACGCCGTGGTCGAGCAGGGAGAGAGCATCGGGATCGGTTTTGCCGTCGCCGCCCTTGATCATTTCCAGGCCCTGGATGATCGCGCTCATCGGCTCGACCATGTCGTGGCAGATGCGCGAGGCGACAAGCGCCGTCAGCCTGGTGTTATCGATCATCGCGCGCTCCTTTTGGGGAAGGGGCCAATCATAAATGATTCGCGCCCCGGTGCGGGTTTCGTGCAAGCAGGAACGATGACGGACGGAGAAACGGGCCATGGCGGCTGAGGCGGCGCACGCGGCGGCGGGCGGAGGTTTGGGGCTGGAGCACGCCGTGGCGCTCTTGGCGACGGCGGTGATCGCCGCGCCGCTGTTCCGCCGGTTGGGCCTGGGCTCGGTGCTGGGCTACCTCGCGGCGGGCCTGGTGATCGGCCCGTTCGGCCTGGGGCTGTTCCGCGACCCGGAGAGCATTCTTCACACCGCCGAATTCGGCGTCGTGATGTTCCTTTTCATTATCGGTCTCGAAATGCGCCCGGCAAAGCTTTGGGCGTTGCGCAAGGAGATTTTCGGGCTTGGCGCGGCGCAAGTGTGCGCGTGCATCGTGTTGCTGTCGGGCGTGGGGATCGCGGCGGGCTTGCCGTGGGCGGCGGCGGTCATTGGCGCTTCTGGATTCGTGCTGTCGTCGACCGCCGTGATCATGAAGATGCTCGACGATGCAGGCGATACGGCCACCGTCGCCGGCCAGCGCGCGGTGTCGATCCTTCTGTTCGAGGATTTGATGATCGTGCCGCTGTTGGCGGGCGTGGCGGTGATCGCGGGGCTGACGGTTGGCGTTGCCGCGGATGCGCCTCCGCTCTGGCAGAGCATCGCCATTGCGCTTGCTGCGGTCGCCGGCGTGTTCGTGGCGGGCCGTTACGTGCTCAATCCGCTGTTCGGCGTTCTGGCGCGCTCTGGCGCGCGCGAGGTGATGACGGCGGCGGCGCTGCTGGTCGTGCTGGGCGCGGCGCTGTTGATGGAATGGGGCGGGCTCTCGATGGCGATGGGGGCGTTCCTCGCGGGCGTGCTGCTCTCGGACTCCGTATTCCGCCATCAGCTTGAGGCCGATGTCGAGCCGTTCCGCGGCATCCTGCTGGCGCTGTTCTTCATCAGCGTGGGCATGTCGCTCGATGTGACGACCGTGCTGGCCGAGTGGCGCTTGATCGCCGCCGGCGTTGTCGCGTTCATGATCGTGAAGGCGCTCGGCATCTATGGCGTCGCGCGCCTGTTCAAGGCAGATCATCACGAATCGCTGCGCCGCGCGGCGCTGTTTGCGCAGGGCGGCGAATTCGCCTTCGTGCTCTACGCCGCGGCGCTTTCGGGCGGGGTGATGGATACGCGCATCGCCGCGATCATGACCGCGATCGTGATCATCTCGATGGCGCTGACG
>CAZWQS010000270.1:0-2190 GCA_964635925.1 uncultured Terricaulis sp.
ACAGCGGCATGCCGGTGGAGGCGTACGCATCCAGCATCTGCTCGGTGGTGATCACCTCGATCTGATTGGCGTATGGGTCCAGCCCCATTTCATTGATCGCGATCTCGCCGCACGCCTCGTGCACGCGGCGAATGAGATCGAAATCCCAATCCGGCCCCTGATAGAGCAGCTTGCTGTCAGCCACGAGGCTCATGTGGTCTCCGCCGCTTGCGGCTGGCGCGCGAACAATTCGCGGAACACCGGATAGATGTCGCGCCGATGCTTGACCTTGCGCATGGCGAACGGCTCGTCATCGCCAACGCGGCGATACGCACGCCAAAGATTGGTGCTCGGCTCGCCGGCGCCCGGATGATCGTCATCCTCGTCCATGCCGACCTCGACATAGGCGTAATATTGGCAGATCGGCAGGATCACGTCCTTCAATTGCGCCAGCACCACAGCATTGTCGCTTGAGGTGTTGTCGCCATCGCTGGCCTGCGCGGCGTAGATGTTCCACTGATCCACTGGGTAACGCTCGCGCACGATCTCCTGCATTTTGAACAAAGCGGTGGAGACCACCGTACCGCCAGTTTCGCGCGAATAGAAGAAAGTTTGCTCATCCACCTCCTGCGCCTCGTGCGTGTGGCGGATGAACACGACGTCCACGTGCTCGTAGCGGCGGTTGAGAAAAAGGTAGAGCAGCGAGTAAAACCGCTTGGCCAAATCCTTCATGTGCTCGTTCATCGAGCCCGAGACATCCATCAGGCAGAACATCACCGCCTTGGCGATCGGCTTTGGCGTCGATTCAAGGCGCCGGTAACGCACATCGACGGGATCGATGTACGGAATGCGCTGCGTGCGCGTGAGCCGATGCTCCAGCTCGGCGCGCAGCTTGACCAGCGCATCGTATTGGCCGCCTTCGCGCTCAAGCTTTTCGATCTCATCGCGCAGGGCTTGGATTTCTTCCGGCTTCGGCCGCTTCAACGCGATGCGGCGCGACATCGAATGCTTCAGCGTGCGCGGCACCGAGATGCGCGAGGGCGGTCCGGACGTGGCATAGCCCGCCTGGCGCCATTGCACCGATTGCACGCCGGCAATCTGGCGCTTAGCCATATCCGGCAACTCTAAATCTTCAAGATAGAGATCGAGATATTCCTCGTCCGACAGCGCGAACCGGAATTCATCCTCGCCCTCGCCGCTATCGCTCGCGCGCGAGCCTTTGCCGCCGCCCTGTTCGGGGCGGGGAATGGTGTCGCCTTCGATGTATTTCTTGTTGCCGGGCAAGAGATAGTCGCGCACGCCGCCCTCGTTCGCGCGGCGCAGGTGTGGCTCATGCACGCCGCCGGCGGGAATGGAAATCTCCCCGCCCTTGCCCGCATCCTTGATCGATCGGCTAGACGACGCCTCCCGCACCGCGCGACGCACTTGCGCGCGCGCACGGCGCAGAAAGCGTTGGCGGTTGGCGAAGCTTTTGCCGCCGGGATTGAGGCGCCGATCGATGATGTGCATCTGGCGCGCCTACCCCGCTTGCTTCACCCGCATGTACCACTCGACCAGGCGGCGCACTTGGCGCTCGGTATAGCCACGCTCCGTCATGCGCAGCACGAATTCTTCGTGCTTCTTTTCGCTCTCGCTATCCTTCTTCGAGCCGAAGGAGATCACCGGCAGCAAATCCTCCACCTGGGAGAACATGCGTCGTTCGATCACTTCGCGGATTTTCTCATACGAGGTCCAGGACGGGTTCTTCCCGCCATGGCTAGCGCGGGCGCGCAGCGTGAACTTCACCACCTCGTTGCGGAAATCCTTGGGATTGGCGATGCCGGCGGGCTTTTCGATCTTCGACAATTCCTGGTTCAGCAGCTCGCGATTGAGCAACTGGCCGGTGTCGTGATCCTTGAAGTCGATATCTTCGATCCAGGCGTCGGCGTAATCGACGTAGCGGTCGAACAGATTTTGCCCGTAATCGTGGTAGCTTTCGAGGTACGCCTTCTGGATTTCGTTGCCAATGAATTCGGCGTAGCGCGGGGCCAGATCGCCCTTGATGAATTCCAGCAGTTTGCCTTCCTGCTCTTGCGGGAATTGCTCACGGCGGATGTTCTGCTCCAGCACGTACATCAAGTGCACCGGATCGGCGGCGACTTCAGTCGTATCGTGGTTGTAGGTGGCGGCCAGCACCTTGAAGGCAAAGCGCGTGGAGATGCCCTCCATGCC
>CAZWQS010000271.1:0-2120 GCA_964635925.1 uncultured Terricaulis sp.
TGCGTGCGCTCCGCGACAACCTGCCGAAGTTCAAGCTCGAGAAGCACGCCGTGAACTGTCACCACAATTACGTGGCGCGCGAACACCATTTCGGCGCCGACGTATGGGTGACGCGCAAGGGCGCGGTGCGCGCTGGCCTTGGCGAACTCGGGATCATCCCCGGCTCGATGGGCGCAAAGAGCTTCATCGTGGCCGGGAAAGGCAACGAGGAGTCGTTCTGCACCTGCTCGCACGGCGCCGGCCGCGCGATGTCGCGCACGAAGGCCAAGCAGGCCTTCACGCTGGAGGATCACCGCAAGGCGACCGAAGGCGTGGAGTGCCGCAAGGACTCGGGCGTGATCGACGAAACGCCGATGGCCTACAAGGACATCGACGCCGTCATGGCCGCGCAAGCGGACCTGGTGGACGTGGTTCACACGCTGCGTCAGGTGGTGTGCGTGAAGGGGTGAACCTCGCTTCCCCGCCGAAAGCCCCGCGCAAGCGGGGCCGAGAGCGGGGACCCAGAAGTGACAAAACGCTTGCGCTTGTTGCCCTGGGTCCCGGATCGCACCCCGGCTTCCGCCGGGGCTGCGTCCGGGAAGCGAGCGCATTAGAACCCCAGCAGCCGCGCGTACCGATCGCGGTGGAAGCTCGCGCCGCCATAGAGCGCCTCGGCCACGCGGGCGCGCTTCAGATACAAGCCCGCATCGTGCTCATCGGTCATGCCGATGCCGCCGTGCATCTGCACCATTTCACTGGCGGCCAAATGCAGCGTCTCCGCCGCGCGCGCTTTGGCGAGGCTGGCGTACTCGGCAATGCGCTTGTCGCCGCGATCCAGCGCATCGAGCGCGGCCAGCACGCATGAGCGCGTCATTTCCAATTCGGTAAACAACTTCGCCGCCCGGTGCTGCAACGCCTGAAAGCCGCCGATCACTTGGCCGAATTGCTTGCGCGTCTTCAGATACTCGCCCGTAATCTCAAACGCCGCGCTCGCCTGCCCCAACATCTCCGCCGCGAGTCCAATGCGCGCGCGATCGAGGATCGCGTCGATCACATCCGCCCCGCCGTTCATCTTTTCAGCGGCCACGTCGTCAAACGTCAGATCGGCCGCGCCGCGGCTATCAACTGTGATGAGTTCGCGCCGCGTTAACCCGTCAGCATCGCCCTTCACCAGACAAAGCGCATCCGCGCCCACAACGATGAACAGATCGGCGATGTGGCCATCGGCGACATAGGTTTTCTTGCCGGTCAGCTTGCCGCTGGCAAACTTCAGCGCGCTTTTGCCGGGCGCGTGATGCGCGCTTTCATCCACCGCCAGTGTGGCGATCACGTCGCCTGCCGCAATCTTCGGCAGCCATTCGGCCTTCTGCGCGTCCGTGCCCGCCAGCAGCAGCGCGCTCGCGCCGGCCAACGCGCTTGAGTGCAACGGCGACGCCACAAGCGTGCGCCCCGTTTCCTCCAGCACGACACCAAGGCCCACATAGCCCAGCCCCGCGCCGCCGAACTCTTCCGGCACGATCACGCCGGCCCAGCCCATCGCGGCCATCTCGGCCCACAATTCCGGATCGCGGCCGTTCTGCTTCGCATCGCGTTGCTTGCGCAGCCGCGTCACCGGCGCCTGCTCGGCGCAGAAGGCGCGCGCGGAATCTTTCAGGAGAAGCTGCTCTTCATTCAACGTGAACGTCATTGCGTGTCCCTCAAGCCCAGCACGCGCTTGGCGACGACGTTGAGGTTCACCTCCGTCGTGCCGCCTTCGATCGAATTGCCTTTCGAGCGCAGCCAGCCGCGCGTAACGGCCAGCTCCTCGGGGCTGAAGCCATCGCCATCCCAACCGAAACCGCGCGTGCCGGCGGCTTCCACCATCAGCTCGCAGCGATCGATATTCAGCGTCGCGCCCGCGACTTTGAACATCGAGGCCATGTGGGACACATTCTGCCCCGCCTTCGCCTCTTCCTGCGCGCGCGCCACCGAAAGCGCGTAGGCGCGTTCGGCCATCTTGTGCGCGGCGATGCGCCCGCGCAGATCGCCATCGGCCAGCACGCCGCCTTCGAGGCCAACATTCTGCTTGGCGATATCGATCACATCGAGCCGCGCGCCGGAGCCGAAGCCAGAAATGTTGGTGCGCTCATATTGCAGCAGCC
>CAZWQS010000272.1:0-2034 GCA_964635925.1 uncultured Terricaulis sp.
TGAACGAGCCGATCGGCCGGTTCGGGTCTTGCAGGCCCGCGCGCGCGCGGCGCACCGCGTCGCTCACCGCGCGCAGCGCCGGCTCTTGCCCGATCACGCGCCCGCGCAATTGATCTTCCATGGCAAGCAGCTTGGCCTTTTCGCCCTCCAGCATTTTCTCGACCGGCACGCCCGTCCAGCGCGAGACGACAGCCGCGATGGCTTCGCTATCGACCACTTCGTGCACCAGGCCGCCTTCGCCCTCGCCCTTGGCTTGCAGGTCGGCAACCTGCTTTTCCACTTGCGGGATGCGGCCGTATTTCAGCTCGGACGCGCGCGAGAGATCGCCGCGACGCACGGAATCTTCGTATTCCGTATTGAGTCGATCCAGTTCTTCCTTGGCCTTCGCGGCGGTTTGCAGCTTCTGTTTCTCGGCGCTCCACGCCGCTGTGAGTTCGCCCGAGCGCGTTTCCAGATCGCGGATTTCACTTTCAAGCTTGCCGGCGCGATCCTTGGAGGCGGGATCGCTTTCCTTCTTCAGCGCCTCGAACTCGATCTTGAGCTGCACTAGGCGGCGGTCGAGCTCGTCCAACTCCTCGGGCTTGGAATCCACCGCCATGCGCAGCCGCGCGGAGGCTTCATCGATCAGGTCGATGGCCTTATCCGGCAGGAAACGATCGGTGATGTAGCGATGCGAAAGCTGCGCGGCGGCCACGATCGCGGCGTCCGAGATGCGCACGCCGTGGTGTTGCTCGTAGCGATCCTTGAGGCCGCGCAGGATGGAGATCGTATCCTCCACACTGGGCTCGCTCACGAACACGGGCTGGAAACGGCGCGCGAGCGCGGCGTCCTTCTCCACGTGCTTGCGGTATTCATCGAGCGTGGTGGCGCCCACGCAATGCAGATCGCCGCGCGCCAAAGCGGGCTTCAAGAGATTCGACGCATCCATCGCACCATCGGCCTTGCCGGCGCCGACCAGCGTGTGCATTTCATCGATGAACAGGATGATGCCGCCCTCGGCAGCTTGCACCTCGGAAAGCACCGCCTTCAAGCGTTCTTCAAACTCGCCGCGAAATTTCGCCCCGGCGATCAGCGCGCCCATATCGAGCGCGAGCAGCTTCTTGTGCTTCAAGCTTTCGGGCACGTCGCCATTGACGATGCGCTGCGCCAGGCCCTCCGCGATCGCAGTTTTGCCCACGCCCGGCTCGCCGATCAGCACCGGATTGTTCTTGGTGCGGCGGCTCAGAACCTGGATGGTGCGGCGGATTTCCTCGTCGCGGCCAATGACAGGATCGAGCTTGCCCTTGCGCGCGTCCTCGGTGAGATCGCGCGCGTATTTCTTCAGCGCATCGTACTGATCTTCGGCGCTGGAAGATTGCGCGGTGCGCCCTTTGCGCAGCTCCGCGATCGCGCCTTCCAGCTTCTGCGGGGTCAGCCCCGCCTTCTTCAGAATCTCGCCCGCCTTGCCCTCGGCGATGGCGAGGCCAAACAACATGCGCTCAGCAGTGACATAGCTGTCGCCGGCCTTGGTGGCCGCCTGCTCGGCGGCGTCGAGCGCACGGGAGAAAGAGGCCGCCGCATACATGCGGTCATTGCCGCCGCTGACCTTCGGCAGCGCGCGCACCGCGGCGTCCGCCTCGTCAGCCGCCTTCTTCGGATCGGCGCCCGCCTTGCGCAGCAATTCCGCCGCGAGGCCCTCGCGGTCATCCAGCAACGCTTTAAGCAGGTGCTGGGTTTCGAGTTGTTGGTTTTGCTCGCGCAGAGCAATGGTTTGCGCCGCCTGCAGGAATCCCCGCGCGCGCTCGGTGAGCTTTTCCATATCCATGAGCGACCCCTAAGGCGTCCCACGTTAACCCCCATTGCGGCGGATCAAGGTGGCATGTTTGCTGTTGTGCCCCTGACTTAGTGTGGCGCCGGAGGCGCGCAAGGGCCCCGCCGGCCTATTTATCCGCCCAGGCGGATGCCGAAATCGCTGAGGTGAACGCCGAAGAAAACGACGGCTATGACAGCAACCAAGATCACGCCGACAATCAGTCGCGTCACCAGCTTCAGCGC
>CAZWQS010000273.1:0-2028 GCA_964635925.1 uncultured Terricaulis sp.
GCCTTGACCGCCTTCATCGCCTCGAGATGTGTTTCCATCATTGCGATGCGGGCGCCGATGCGGTCGGGGGCCGTGCCGTCCTCGATCGAATCGCGCACATTGCGGTGCGCGTCGCGCATCGTCTTTACGCGCGCCGTCACCGCGTCGGCATAGGCCTTCCAGGCATCTTCCTGGGCCGCGGTGATCTCGATCTCCTTCTTCAATTCCTCCAGCCGCTCCTCGACGAAGGCGCCCATACGCCGTCCGCCGCCCATCATCGGGCCGTCGAAATCGCGAAAGCCGCTCATCATGGAGCCGCCCCACCCCATATGGCCGCGTCCCCAGTCGACGTCGCCATACTGCGCCGCCGCCATCGGGAGGACCTGCCTTTGCGCCGCATCCAATTGCCGCTCCCCGCGCGCGGGCGCGCCGGTGATCAGCCAACCTTCCTCGAACGTCTTGCGCTCCGTCACCAAAGCGTGCGCGCCGACCAGGCAAAAGCTGGGAATGGTCGCGTGGTTCAGCACCGTAGCCTTGATGCCGATCAGCGCATTGTCGCCGATCGTGCAGCCATGCAGCATCACCTGATGGCCGATAGTGACATTCGCCCCGATCGTCAGCGGCGCGCCCATGTCGGTGTGCAGCACCGAGCCGTCCTGGATGTTGGAATTCTCGCCCACCACGATCGGTTCGTTATCGCCGCGCAAAACGGCGCCAAACCACACCGACGCGTTCTTCTTGAGCACGATGCGCCCGGTCAGCACCGCGCCCGGCGCGACCCAGAACGCTGACTCATCCTCGACCTCAAGATCGGCGTCAGCGAGGGCGTAGATCGGCATGGGCTCACCTTTCGTGTGCGAAATTTTTGAGACATTCCACGTATTCAACGCCTCGTTAACCGGTTCGGCGTCTCCTGAGAACATCGGATCGGGATTTCCCGGTCCACCCGTCTCCAGGGCTTCGGCTCGCAAGTGGGGGAGAGCGTGGGCGAACGGCGCAAGATCAGCGCAACGACAAAATCGCCGCCCGGCGCATCCCTCGACGACTCCTCCATCTCCACTTTTCAACCCGCCCGGCAGAAGCCGCGCGGGCCTTGGCCGCTCCAGCAAGGAGATACGTATGGCGAAGCGCAGCACTAAGCGTCGGCACGCACAAGGCGTGCTCAATGTTGAGGAATTTCAACGCGACGACCGCCGTCAGCGCAATCTCAAAGTGCTCGACGGCGGTTTCCACCCGGCCAATGAAGGCCGCGACACGAGCTTCGTCAAAAACGTCCGTCCGAAATCCAAAGGCCAAACCGCCTTGATGGAGGCGATCGATCAGCACGCGCTGGTGCTCGCGCTCGGCCCCGCCGGTACGGGCAAGACCTACCTCGCTATCGCCAAGGCGGTGGAGGCGCTGGAAAGCGGCAAGGTGGGGCGCATCGTGCTCTCACGCCCCGCGGTGGAGGCCGGCGAATCGCTCGGCTTCCTGCCCGGCGCGATGGAAGACAAACTCGCCCCTTACCTGCGCCCGCTCTACGACGCGCTGCAGGATCGCCTCTCGGCCAAGCGTCTCAAGGCGCTCATGGCCGAAGGGCTGATCGAGATCGCGCCCGTGGGCTTCATGCGCGGGCGCACGCTCAACAACGCGTTCGTGGTGATCGATGAGGCGCAGAACTGCACCTACGGGCAGATCAAGATGCTGCTGACGCGCCTTGGCTGGCACTCCACCATGGTCGTCACCGGCGATCCCGCGCAAACCGATCTGCTGCCTGACCTCTCCGGGCTTCACACCGTCGCCGATAAGCTGGAAGGCGTGCCCAACATCGCCGTGTGCCGCCTGGGCGACTCTGACATCGTCCGACACCCGCTGGTCGCGTCCATGCTGGGTGTCTTGTAAGCGCCGCGCCCACGCCGTTTCCTCTTCGGAGCCGCGTGGTTGGACCTGGGTTGGACTTCAATGATGACTTAGCGCCCCGCGTTCGACGCCGGGGCGCTTTCTTTTAGGCGCTATTCTTCGCCGTCCAGATCGATATCCAGAATGCTCATCGTCAGCACCTGGCCTTCA
>CAZWQS010000274.1:0-2025 GCA_964635925.1 uncultured Terricaulis sp.
CGGCTCGCACCCCGGCTTTCGCCGGGGCTGCGTCCGGGAAGCGGGTGAGGTGTGGGATAGAGGCGCGCTCTATCCGCCTATTCAGCGCAGGCTGGCGTTGATCTTTTCCAGCGCGCCGAGCGAGGGCACGAGTTCGGCGTCCTGCAATTTGTTGAGCGCGCAATCGACGGTGCCCAGCCCGTCATGCAGATCGCTCGCGTCGGGATCGACGTACAAAAGGCCGGTGACGATTTCGCCCTCGGCGGCCTTGCGCGCGAGATAGCCGAGCGCGGCGTTGCGATCGGTGGAATCGTAATCATCTTCCAGCTTGCGCAGGCGCAGGATCGAGCCGTCGTGCTGGCGCACCTCTTTCAGTTCGCCCGGCTTGTAATCGGCCGTGATCGGCGCGCGCGGCGTGATCACGTCCATCCGGTTTACCGCTTCGTTGTGCGCGCGCACATAATCGAAGCTCTTGGTGGAGCCGACATGGTTGTTGAACGCCACGCAGGGGCTGATCACGTCGAGGATCGCCGTGCCCTTATGGCTGAGCGCGCCTTTGATCAGCGGCACGAGCTGGGTTTTGTCGCCGGAGAAGGAGCGGCCCACATAGGTCGCGCCTAATTGCAGCGCCAGCATGACGAGATCGATCGGGCTATCCTTGTTTTCCGCACCCTTCTTGGCTTTTGAGCCTTTATCGGAGGTGGCCGAGAATTGCCCCTTGGTGAGCCCGTACACGCCGTTGTTTTCGACGATGTAGGTCATGTTCACGCCGCGCCGCACCGCGTGCGCGAATTGGCCGAGGCCGATCGAGGCGCTGTCGCCGTCGCCGGAGACGCCAAGATAGATCAGATCCTTCGCGGCGATGTTGGCGCCCGTCAGCACCGAGGGCATGCGCCCGTGCACGGCGTTGAAGCCGTGCGCGGGGCTGACGAAATAGTCCGGCGTCTTTGACGAACAGCCGATGCCGGAAAATTTCGCCAGCCGATGCGGCGCAAGGTCAATCTCGAAGCACGCCTGGATGATCGAAGCGCTGATGGAATCATGCCCGCAGCCCGCGCAGAGCGTGGAAATGTTGCCCTCGTAATCGCGCCGCGTGAAGCCGAGCGTGTTTCGCTCAAGCGAGGGGTGATGCAGTTTGGGCTTGGCGATGTAGGTCATTGCGCTTGCTCCGGGAGGGCTGCGGCATGGCCCGCCTTCAGCTTCTCGGTGATGTCCTTGATGATGAAGCGCGCGGTGATCGGCGTGCCGTCATAATGCAGCACGGAAACCAAGCGCGCGGGATGCACCCCGCCCTCGTTCACCAGCAGCGATTTGAGCTGGGCGTCGCGGTTCTGCTCCACCACGAACACTTGTTCGTGCTCGCGGACGAAGGCGAACACCTCGTCGCAGAACGGGAAGGCGCGGATGCGCAGCGCGTCCAGATGGATGCCATGGCCTTCCAGCGCGCAAAGCGCCTCCTCCATGGCCGGATCGGTGGAGCCGATATAGATCACCCCATCGGGCGTACGCCGCTTGGCGTCCTTGCGGATGGGCGCGGGCACGTGGGCTTTCATCGTCTCCCATTTGCGCAGCAGGCGCTGCATGCCTTCAGTGTAATCCTCGCCGCGTTCTGAATAGCGCGCGTCCTTATCGTGGCTTGAGCCGCGCGTGAAATAGCTGCCCTTGGTGGGGTGCGTGCCGGGATAAGTGCGATACGGCACGGCGTCGCCATCGACATCGCGGTAGCGGCCGAATTCGACGCCCTGCTCCAAATGCTCGTAGCTCAGCACCTTGCCGCGATTGAGCCGACGCTTTTCATCCCATTTGAACGGCGGCGTCAGCCATTCCTGCATGCCGATATCGAGCTCCAGCATCACGAAGATCGTGGTCTGGAAGAAATCGGCGAGGTCGAACGATTGGGCGGCGAACTCGAACGCCTCGGTCGGGTTGCCGGGGAACAGCATCGGATGCTTGGTGTCGCCGTGGCTGGCGTAGGCGGCGAGCAACAGATCCGATTGCTGCGTGCGCGTGGGCATGCCGGTGGACGGGCCGCCGCGCTGCACGTCG
>CAZWQS010000275.1:0-1335 GCA_964635925.1 uncultured Terricaulis sp.
CAGCGCGCCGTTTGGCTTGCCTTGGCCGCGCGGCGGCCGCACCGCGTCATATATATCGCCCACCGCCATAGTCTTCACTCCAGTTCGCGGCGCCCCGCGCCGCAACCGCCCTGGATGGGACCGGAGTCGTCCCGCGGCGCGATGCTCGCGCCTACTCCGCTGACCACTCACGCCGGGCCGGCGCGAGCGCGGCAAAACTAGTGCGCCTCACCCTCCGCAATGGCGATGTCGCCGCGGAACGAGTTGGCGATGAAACAGGCTTCGTGCGCGCGATGGTGCAGTTCGCGCACGCCTTCCGGCGCGGGGCGGGTTTCGCCGCTCCATTCGATCTTCGGCTTGAGCTTCACTTGCGTCATGGCGATGCGGCCGCGCTCATCCTTGCCCATCACGCCTTCGGGCGTGTCGATGTAGGAATCCACGGTGAAGCCGGCGCGGCGCGCCAGATCGAGAAACCAAAGCATGTGGCAGCTCGAAAGCGAGGCCACGAGCAATTCTTCCGGGTCAGCCGCGTCGGTGCGCGAGAGCGGAACTTTCACAACGTGCGGCGAAGAAGAGCCCACGATCGAGAATCCGCCATCGAACGCGATCTCGTGGGCGCGCGAATATTGGTTATCGGTGAACGGCTGATCGCCGCGCTTCCAGGCGATGGTGGCGGTGTAAGCCGCCATCAGAACGCCTCCGCCGCGAGCGCCATCACCGGGTCAGCGCCGCTTTTCAGCTTCGCCAGATGCGCGCCCGCATCAGGCGCCATGCGCGCGAGGAAATAACGGCCCGTCGCCAGCTTGGTGTCGAAATAAGGATCAGCGCCGCCGCCCTTCTTCGCCGCCAACGCCGCTTTCGCCTGCAACGCCCACATATAGGTGAGCGCGGTGATGCCGAAGAGGTTGAGATAATCGTGGCTGGCCGCGCCGGCATTGTCGAAATTCGTCATGCCGTTTTGCATCAGCCACATCGTGCCGTCCTGCAATTGGGCTTTCGTGGCGGTCAGCGCCGCGACGAAATCCTTGAGCTCGGCATCATCCTCGTGCGCGTGCGTGAAATCATCGATCTCGTTGAAGAAGGCGAAGATCGCCCGCCCGCCATTGGCGCCGAGCTTGCGGCCCACCAGATCGAGCGCCTGGATGCCGTTGGCGCCTTCATAGATCATGGTGATGCGCGCATCGCGCACGAACTGGCTCATGCCTTGTTCTTCGATATAGCCGTGGCCGCCGAAGATTTGTTGGCAATTGGTGGCGTTCGCGTAGCCCTTGTCGGTGAGGTAGCTTTTGATCACCGGCGTCATCAGCACCATGTAATCGCCGGCCTTCTCGCGCACTTTTTCATCCGGCGAATGGT
>CAZWQS010000275.1:1345-2008 GCA_964635925.1 uncultured Terricaulis sp.
CCATAAAGCGCGGTCCAGAACGTAAACGCGCGCGCGCCTTCGTTGAAGGCTTTGGCGTCCATCAGCATGCGGCGGATATCGGGGTGCACGATGATCGGGTCGGCGGGGCCGTCGGCGTTTTTCGCGCCGGTAATGGAGCGCCCCTGCAAGCGATCCTTCGCGTAAGCGACGCCGTTTTGATAGGCGACCTCCGATTGGGAAAGCCCTTGCAGCCCCACGCCAAGCCGCGCCACGTTCATCATCGTGAACATGGCCATGAGGCCCTTGTTTTCCGCGCCGATGAGGAAGCCCGTGGCGTCATCGTAATTCAGCACGCACGTCGAATTGCCGTGAATGCCCATCTTCTCTTCGATCTTGCCGCAGACGACGCCGTTGCGCTTGCCGGGCGCGCCGTTCTTGTCGAGCAGGAATTTCGGCACGATGAAGAGAGAAATCCCCTTCGTGCCGCCCGGCGCGCCTTCGATGCGCGCGAGCACGAGGTGGATGATGTTGGACGCGAGATCGTGCTCGCCGGCGGAGATAAAAATCTTTTGCCCGGTGATGCGGTAGGAGCCATCCGCCTGCGGAATCGCCTTGGTGCGCAGGAGGCCCAGATCGGTGCCGCAATGCGGCTCCGTCAAATTCATCGTGCCGGTCCATTCGCCGGTGACGAGCTTGGGCAGA
>CAZWQS010000276.1:0-1996 GCA_964635925.1 uncultured Terricaulis sp.
GGGAGTGACGGGTACTATCGGAATCAATCGGTCGCGTTCGATTTTGATCGAGGTGCGCATTTCCGCGCTGCGGTGTTTTTGTCGATATTGTCATGATGCGCGCGGTCCCGGTGTGGGGGTTGCTCGATTGCGCGTGGTGTATGACGGCTAGTGGCGCTGTTCGATGAAGGCGCGGATGCGCGCGATCGCGGCTTGGGATTCCGGCGCTTGTGGCGCAATCGCGGCGAAGGAGTGAAATAGACCATCGAAGACGCTGAGCTCGGCGCCGCAATGGTCGAGCGCGTCGCGCATGCGTGTGGAATCGGAGAGGAGAATTTCCTCCGAACCGCAAATGATCAGCGCCGGCGGGAAGGTCTCGTCATAATCGGCGAACAAGGGAGAGGCGTCTGGGTGAGAGAGCTCATCGCCGGCATAGGCGGCGGCGCTGACCCGCAGGCCCGGTTCGTAAGCTAGCAGCAAGTCGCGCGCCGCGTGGGTGCGATGGCTGACGCCGGTGTTGGTGAGGTCGGTCCAGGGCGAGATGAGCGCGAGTACGCGTGGGCATGCGCCAGCGGCCAGCGCGTGGCGTGTCGCTGCGAGCGCTAGACCACCACCAGCGGAATCACCGATCAACGCAGCGCCATCGTTCGTTGCGCAGATGGCGGCGATCGCAGCGCCGGTTTCCGGCACGATGGTGCGAAATTCTGCGTGTGGCGCGAGCGGATAGTCGAGTGCGATCACGCGGCGAGCGAGCTGGCGTGCGATTGGCGCGCTAGCGAAGAGACTCGATCGCGCGGAGAAGCCGGTATAGGCGCCGCCGTGAAGGAAGATCGCCGGCGCGATCTCACGGGCGTTGGGCGGGACGATCTCGATCGCCGGCATGCCTGCAACGCGGCGTTCAATAAGGCGCGCCTGGGCATGCGCGACAGCTACTTCGCAGGCGGGCTTGGCGCGTTCTTCAATGTCCTGCTGAAGAGCGCGCCAAGCAGGCAAGTCGTCCGCGCTCGGCGGCGGCGGGCGCTCTGCATGCGGGACGACGCGCCGCAGCACCGCCTGCAGTTCAGGCGACAACGGCCTCACGCATGAATACCTTTGAGCGCGGCATACGCGCTGTGATACTTCGCGTAGGCGTCTGCATAGTCTGAGGCGCCCGCGCGAGGTTCGACGACGCGATGGCGGGAGACCATGGCGCCGGCGGCTTCGCCCAGGTCGCGATAGATGTCTGCGCCGATCGCCGCGAACATGGCGCTGCCCAGCGCTGGCGCGCAAGCCTGCGACACCTTGATCGGGCGGCCGATAATGTCGGCGTGGAGCTGGGTCCAGAGGTCGGAGCGAGCCACCCCGCCGCAGAGTGCGATTTCGTCAACGGCGACGCCGCGCGCACGCATCGTCTCCAGCACAAGCTTTGTGCCGAAAGCGACGCTCTCAAGCAGCGCGCGGAACATGTGCCCGCGCGTGTGTTTGAGGGAGAGGCCGGTGAAGGCGCCGCGGGAAGCTGGGTCGGTGTAGGGCGTACGATTGCCTTGGAAATGATCTTGCGCGGTGAGGCCGTCGCACCCCATCGGAATCTGCGCGGCTTCATGGTCAAGCTCCGCGTAGGAAGCGTTGGCCGCTAATGTGCGCCGGAACCAATTGATGATCGAGCCGGTCGAGGTTTGCCCGCCTTCGACGACGAAGCCGCCCCGGCGCAGCACATCGGGGTACGAGCCCCATATGCCTGCGCCGCTGAGCGGCGCGTCCGTTACGCCGAGTTGGAGATGCGAGGAGCCGGTAATGAGCGCGATAGAGCCCGGCCGCACCACGCCGACGCCCGCCATGGCGATAAACGCATCGGCGCCGCCCTGGACGACGGGGATGCCCGCGGGGAGGTTCAGCGCTTCCGCAGCGACGCGCGACAAAGGCGCAATGATCGCGCCGGGATCGACAAACGTGCGAGGCCATTTGTCCAGTAAATCTTCCAGATCGAGTGCGCGCAGCATGGCGCGCGGCGGGCCTTCGCCGCCGCTGCGCACGTGCC
>CAZWQS010000277.1:0-1967 GCA_964635925.1 uncultured Terricaulis sp.
TCCACGGCATGGCCAAGAACAAGGCCGATATGGATGTGATCGTCGAGAAATCGCTGCGCCGCGCCGGCCTCTGGGAAGAGGTGAAGGATCGCCTGAGCCAACCCGGCACGGGCCTTTCGGGCGGCCAGCAGCAGCGCCTCGTCATCGCCCGCACGGTGGCGGTGAACCCCGACATCATCCTGATGGACGAGCCGTGTTCGGCGCTGGACCCCATCGCCACGGCCAAGATCGAAGAGCTGATCGACGAGATGCGGGAAAATTACTGCATCATCATCGTCACCCACTCGATGGCCCAGGCGGCGCGGGTGTCCCAAAAGACCGCGTTCTTCCACCTCGGCAAGCTGGTTGAGACCGGCGCGACCGAGGAGATTTTCACAAACCCTCGCGACACGCGCACACAGGACTATATTACTGGCCGGTTCGGCTGAGATTCATGGCCGAGCCTAAGCGATCTCAAGCGCCTGCTTCCGCGGCGCTCGCGCGCCGGGTGAAAACAAGCATGGCCGACCATACTGTTAAAGCGTTTACCGAAGAATTGGACGGGCTGACCCAGGAGGTCGCTCGTATGGGCGGCTTGGCCGAAACCGCCGTCAATGACAGCCTCGCCGCTGTCGCGCGCCGCGACACCGAACTGGCGCACGCCGTCATGGAGCGCGACGCCAAGATCGATCTCGCCCAGCGCGAGGTGGAAAAGCGCGCCATCAAATTGTTCGCGCTGCGCCAGCCCATGGCGGGCGATCTGCGCGTGGTGCTGACCGCCTGGCGCATCGCGGGCGAGTTGGAGCGCGTGGGCGATCTGGCCAAGAACATCGCCAAGCGCGCGCTCATCCTCAACCAGTCCGAGCCGATCCAATTGACGCGTAGCGTCGAGCGCATGGGCAAGATCGCCGGCGCGCACCTGAAGCAGGTGCTCGATGCGTACGCCAACAAGGATGTGCAGGCCGCCATCGGCGTGTGGATGCAGGACGACAATATCGATGCGCATTACAATTCGCTGTTCCGCGAATTGCTCACCTACATGATCGAAGATCCGCGCATGATCAGCTCGTGCGCGCACTTGCTGTTCATCGCCAAGAATATCGAGCGCATCGGCGATCACGGCACCAATATTGCGGAATACATCCACTTCCTTGTCACCGGCGAAGAAATCGCCACGCAGCGCCCCCGCGCCAGCAGCGAACCGGGCAACCCGTAGGATTTGATCATGGCCAAAGCCCCGCAGGTTATGGTTGTCGAAGATGAAGCCGCTCTGGCTGATCTTCTGAAATACAATCTCGAGCGCGAAGGCTATCGCGTGAACGTCGCCACGGACGGCGAAGAGGCGATGGTGGTGGCCGAAGAGAGCCCGCCCGATCTTATCCTGCTCGATTGGATGCTGCCGAAGGCGTCGGGCGTTGAGGTGTGCCGCCGGCTGCGCGCGCGCCAGGAAACGCGCAACACCCCGATCGTGATGCTCACCGCGCGTGATGAGGAAAGCGACCGCATCCGCGGCCTCGATACCGGCGCGGACGATTACCTCACCAAGCCGTTCTCGATGAACGAGCTCTTGGCGCGCCTGCGCGCGGTCATGCGCCGCATCCGCCCAGCCTTGGCCGATGACAGGCTGACGTGCGGCGATATCGTGCTCGACCGCGTATCGCACCGCGTGAAGCGCGGCGGGCGCGAGGTGCATCTGGGGCCAACCGAGTTCCGCATCCTGGATCATTTGATGCAGCATCCGGGGCGCGTGTTCAGCCGCGAGCAATTGCTGGATTCCGTTTGGGGTTCGGATGTTTACGTCGAAGCGCGCACGGTGGACGTGCACATCGGCCGCTTGCGCAAGGCGCTGAACGTGGGCGACGAAGCCGATCCGATCCGCACCGTGCGCAGCGCCGGCTATTCGCTGGATCTGGCGACGGCGGACGCTTGAGCCCCGCACAGCGCGCGGCGCTTGCGGGTTTGCTTTCAGTTTTATCTCCCAAAGTTGG
>CAZWQS010000278.1:0-1966 GCA_964635925.1 uncultured Terricaulis sp.
CAGTGCTGCGCGTGTTGGGCACGACAGTGCGCTTGTTGGCGATGAGCTGCGCGCGCTCAGGATCGGTCGAGCGTGCGCTGATCTCGATCACGTAAGTCATGCCGCGGCGGCGCACGTTAATCGTGCCGCCAATGCCTTGCGTCGGGCGCGCGTCGCCATTGGCGCTCGGCGCGGCGAGGCCCAGCGCTTCCGCCAGCTCGCCCATCAGCGCCGAGGAGCGCAGGCGCTCGATCTCGGAATCGATGGTGGATGAATCGCGCGGCAATTGGCCGATAATGTCTTCCGAGCGGAGCACCTGCTCCTGGCGCGGATTAATGATGACGAGCGAGGTCGCGGTGTATTCCGGCGGGCGCATCATCAGATACGCGAACGCGGCGATCGCGGCCGCCGCGCCGATGATGATCATGATCAGCATGCGCCGGCGCAGCATCTGGAGCGCGGCGGTGACGCCGAACATCTCGGCCAGCCCTTGCGGCGCCGAGGAGGGATAGCCCGGAGGTTGACCCGACGGATCCGAGTTCATGACGTTCATTAACGACCACCGCAGCCCAGACGCTCTATCGGCGTCTTCTGGCCCCTTTGTTTCCAGCGCGCGTGATGCGCGCGGGCTGGGAAACGGCTCACGCTAGCACACCGGCTTCGCGAATGTCGTGTCCCGTTAGCGTCTATGCATGGTCCGCGCCGCGCGTGTGGCGCGAAATCCGCGTTAGAAGAGCCGCTCGCCGATGCGCACGGTGTCGCCCGGCAGGACCGGGGTGGCGATGGTGAGCGGGTAGGCGCGTTCCTCGGTTTCATTCGCGCGGCGGATGTAAACGCGCCGGCGGTTCGCCCGATAGGTGAATCCGCCCGCCGTGGCTACCGCGTTCAGAACCGTGAGGTCGGTGGAATATTGGTAAGTGCCCGGCCGCTGCACCTCGCCCAGGATGTAGAAGGGGCGATAATTCGTCACCTGAACGCTCACGTTCGGCGTGCGGATGAAGGCCAAAAGCGCCTGCTGCAGCGATTGGGTGAATTCGCCCACCGTCAGCCCCGCGGCGTGCACATCGCCCACCAGCGGGTAGGCGATCGTGCCTTGCGAGCCGACCAGGAATTGGCCGGTCAGCTCCGCCTCGCCGAACACGGTGATGCGCAATTCGTCGCCCGAGCCCAATCGGTACTCGGAGCGTTCAGCCACTTCGATCGGGGTCGAACTCGTGGTGCCGCAGGCCGAGAGCGCGCCGGCGCCCGCGCCCAGCGCCAGGATGCGCAACAGCGAACGGCGGGTGTGCCAAATCGGCTTCGTCATGCGATGGTTCTCCACTTTTCCCCGCGCCCTCGGCGCGCCCTTGCAAGGGCCGGGCGAGCGCCCCCGGCACCTTGGCGCTTTTCCGGGCGAACGCGACCCTTATTAAGCTTAAGCGCGCAAGTTCTGTGAAGATCGCCCTTCGCCGCGCACCCAGGCGCCGCCCCTGAGCCAAACTTGCTCGCCAAGCCGCGCGGCGAGGTAAAGCGCGGCTTGCGGATTATGGAAAGTGCGCAGCGCAGCACCGGCGTCGCGTTTTTTCACGGCCTCGATCAGCAGGCGCCATTGCAGGCGGCAATCCACGCTTTGCCAGTGACGCTTGAGGGCCGCGCGATCAGCGCTGCTCAGCCCGGGCAGCGCTGCAAGCCCCGCGTCGCAATCGCGCAGGCGGCGCAGGTCCTCCGGGCTGTGCGTTTTGCTTAACGAGCCCTCGCGCTCCACCGAGATATAGCCGGCTTCGCCCCCCACCACGAAGCGCGCGCCCAGCGCCAGGGCGTGGGCGTAGAATTCATAATCCTCGCCCAAGCGCAGATCGGGGCGATAGGCGAGGCTATGGCGGGCGATGAAATCGCGGCGCATCAGCGGTTTCAGGAAGCCCAAATCAAGCGGCCCTTTCAGCGCGCCCAGATTGCCCAGCACGAAGCCTTCAAAGCTCAGCGCCGCGCCCGCGCCAAAACCCGGCGC
>CAZWQS010000279.1:0-1965 GCA_964635925.1 uncultured Terricaulis sp.
GCCATTCGGCTGGGATTTCCGCGTTCACGGCGTCGCCGGTGTTTTCCAACCCTTTGAACACATGGCCGAACACGCGGTCGAACTTGTCGAGATGGCGCTCATCCTTCACCAGCGCGGCGCGCGAGAGGTAATAGAAATCCTCCACGCTGAGATCGATCGCTTCCTTATCCAGCGCTTCCACCAGCACCAGATATTCCTTGAGGCTCACAGGCACGCGCGCGGCGCGGAGTTCGGTGAAGAAGCGTTGAAACACGGGGCTAACCTAAGCCTCAGGCGCGGCGCGCGCTAGCTGCCCCTACGGCAAAATCCGCACCCCGCGCTGCGCCAGATCGCGCAGGCGCTCGGTCGGGTCGATCACGCCAGCAGGCTGGGCCGCACCGTGCGCCCAAGAGCGGTTGCGCGTGGCGCCGGGCGTGTAGGTTTCAAAATGGAGCTGCGCGGTGTCGCTGATCAATGCGATGCGCTGGCCGGCGCTCACCTGATCGCCGACGCTGACAAGCGCTGGATCGCGCACCTCCGCGTAATTGGCCACATAGCCCGCATGCGCGATCAGCAGGGCGCAGCTCATCTCCCCCGTGCGTGCGCGCAGGAAGGGGTAAAAGCCGATCACCTCGCCCGCCTCGATCGCGATCACCGCATCGCCGGCGCGCGCGAACAAATCGACGCCCGCATGGTGGCGGCGCGGATTATCAAGCTGCGACACCGGCCGCGGCGCGCCAAAGCAGCGCAAGTTCGGGCACGCAGGCTGCGCTGAGATGACGTTCCAGCGCGGATGATCAGTGACGACGGGCCAGTAGAGCTGGCCTGTTTCGGCGCGCGCGGGCGACGCGAGTGCGGCGAACACCGCCGCCAGAAGCGCACGCCGCGGCAGCGTCATGGCGCAGCCTCAGCGAGTCTGAGCAGGGCCACCGTGAAGGCGGCGTTTGCTTCCAGTTGCGCCGCGCGGATGGCGTCCTCATCGATCGCGCGCATAGTGAAGCGCAACTTGATGATCCAGCCATCGTGTTCGGCAACGAATACGCTGGTGAGCCATTGCTCTTCGCGGAGCATGATCAGGAAATGCTGATCCAGAACGTCCGGCAGGCCTTCGCTGCGCATGTGCAGCCGCGCCGGCGTTGGCTGTGCGTCAGCAAAGCGGTTGCGGATCGAGGCGACGGCGTCCGCCATCGCCTGCGCTGGCGTGATCTCTCCGGGGTAGCGCGTGGCGTAAAGCGTGCGCGCTTGGTCCGCGCGCTCATTGACGCAACCAATATCTTCGCCGCGCGTCAGGCCGGAAAAGGCGACCAAACGCGCCGTGGTTTCATCGTCATAGAACTGGCACCTGAGGCCGCTTGCCGCGTGGCGCACGGTGACGTTGTCGTCATCTACGGGCTCAAAGATGTCGGAGACTTCGAAGCGTTCGATCATCGCACGCGCGTCGGCGATGCGCGAAGGCCCGCTCTCCTGCGCGAGCGCCGGCGCGGCGGCGGCCGCGAATGCGGCGGCTACGATCAACCCGCGCCAAGCTTTGCTCATTGCCCGCCCCGTTGCTCCCGCCGCGCGAGGAAGGCGAGGCGTTCAAAAAGCTGCACGTCCGCTTCGTTCTTCAGCAGCGCCCCGGCCATGGGCGGGATCAGCTTGCTCGGATCGCGCTGTTTCAGCGTTTCGGGATCGATGTCGTCGGTCAGCAGCAGTTTTAGCCAATCGATCAGCTCGCTGGTGCTGGGCTTCTTCTTGAGGCCCGGCACTTTGCGCATGTCGTAGAAGATTTTCAGCGCTTCGTTCACGAGCCGCGTCTTCACGCCGGGATAATGACTCTCCACGATGGCGCGCATCGTCTCTTCATCGGGGAAACGGATATAGTGGAAGAAGCAGCGGCGCAGGAAGGCGTCCGGCAATTCCTTCTCGTTGTTCGAGGTGATGATGATGATCGGGCGCTGCTTGGCCTTGATCGTGCGGTCGAGTTCGTAGACGTAGAATTCCATC
>CAZWQS010000280.1:0-1947 GCA_964635925.1 uncultured Terricaulis sp.
CGCTACTCGATGCGCTGGTTCATGACCTCTGCCGGCGTCACGCCTTCGCAGCAAGGCCCGCCGATCGGGCGCGCTGGCACGCCCGCGACGGTGCAACGCGGCGCGACGTCGGCAAGCACAACCGAACCCGCGGCAATGCGCGCGTCCTCCCCAATCTCGATGTTGCCGAGCACCTTGGCGCCGGCGCCGATCATCACGCCGCGGCGGATCTTCGGATGGCGATCGCCGCCCTCTTTGCCGGTGCCGCCGAGCGTCACCGAATGCAGCATGGAGACGTCATCCTCGACCACGGCCGTTTCGCCAATGACGATGCCGTGCGCGTGGTCGATGAACACGCCCGCGCCGATCTTGGCGGCCGGATGGATGTCGACAGCAAACAATTCCGAGACCCGGCTCTGCAGGTGATACGCGAGGATTTCGCGCTCCTGACGCCAGAGCCAGTTGGCGATGCGATAGGACTGCAACCCGCCATAGCCTTTGAAGTAGAGGAATGGCTGCAGGTAAGTCCGGCACGCCGGATCGCGTTCACGCACCACGCGCATGTCGCGCGTCGCCTGCGTTACGAGTTCAGGATCAGAAACGTACGCCTCACGGACCACTTCGCGCAGCTGCAGCGCCGGCAAGTCGCCGTGACCAAGTTTCTGAGCCAAGTGATAGGAAAGCGCATCCTCGATACGGTCGTGGTGCAAAATCGAAGCGTGCAGATAGGACGCCAGCAACGGCTCCTCGGCCGCCGCTTGCATCGCCTCGACGCGCAATTGCGCCCATACGCCGCCCGATGCCTCAAACACGCGTGGTTCAGCCATGCGCTTGGTCTCCTTGCCGAAGCATCGCCGCCGCGAGCGGCGCCGGCAACTGTCCCGTCACCGCCATGTGGTGGGCGCGCAGCACGGCGGCAACCGTCATGGCGTCACGAATGCGGCCATCGGACACCCGCGCCAACACATCGAGAAAATGCGCCGTGCGGTGCTTCAGCACTTCGGTTGCATCCGGCTCCGCCGGCCCCGGCGTCAGACCAGTGGCGATGAAGATCACTGCTTGCTCGTCGGTAAGTGAATTGGAGAGGTCCATCTCCAACACCTTGAGCCACGCGCCGGCGCGGAGCCCCGTCTCCTCCGCCAATTCGCGCTCAGCGCAACCCAGCGCGTCCTCGCCAGGCTCGGCGCCGCCTTCGGGCATCTCCCAGGAATAGCGGCCCAGCGGAAACCGCCACTGTCCCACCAGGTGTACGCGCCCGTCGGCCTCGATCGGCAGCACGCCAACAGCCAAACGGCGCACACGAATGACGCCGTAATACCCCTCCTCACCGTCGGGGCGTGTCACGTCGTGTTCGTCGATCCGGAACCAATCGTTCTCAAAGGCGTGCGTCACGCCCTTGACGATCCACGGATTGCCGCCTTCATCCCAGCTATCACTCATCCTATCTGTCTAGCCTCGAGCGCGCCCCGGCGCCACGGAGACGACATGCCCCTCCCGCTTTCCGCAATTCCCGCATCGCCACATGAAAATGAGCCCGCCAACGCCGCCCACGAAAGCGCCGAGACACTGGCGCTGCTCGCACGGCGCCGTTCGACCAAGCTCATGGGCCTCAGCGAGCCGGCGCCAAGCGCAGATGAACTCGAGGCCCTGATCAAGCTTGCCGCGCGCGTGCCGGATCATGGCAAACTGGGACCCTGGCGCTTCGTGATTATCGACGGCGAGGCGCGCGCCCGCGCAGGGGCCGCGCTGGAGCGCGTGATCCACAATGACGAAGGCGTCGATAGCGCGCGGCGTGATTTTGTCCGCGGCTGGTTCAATCGTGCGCCGGCATGCGTAATGGTTGTCTCCGCGCCGCGCCCGAGCCCGAAAGTGCCGGAGTGGGAGCAAATCCTCTCGGCGGGCGCCGTCTGCTTCAATTTACTCCTCGCCGCACATGCGCTGGGCTACGCCGGCAGCTGGCTCACCGAG
>CAZWQS010000281.1:0-1933 GCA_964635925.1 uncultured Terricaulis sp.
GGCCAAGCGCTCCAGCAGCGGCCCGGCACGCTGCGCCAGCGCGCCTGGCAAGTCCTCGTCCGGGAAATCGATCTCCGCCTCGATCAAAGCCGCCGCCTCGATCAGACGGCCCCGCCATCCCTCATAGACCGCGCTCAGAGCGCCGCGACGCTGGCGCAGGGCTTGGCGGCGTTGGCCCTCGGTTTCGGCGTCCACGAGGTCGGCAAGGCCCTCCGCTTCGGCCAGGTCGAGCTTGCCGTGCTCGAAGGCGCGGCGGGTGTATTCGCCGGGCTCGGCGGGCCGCACGCCGGGCAGGCTGAGCGCCGCATCGATCACCGCCGCGATCACCGCCGGCCCGCCATGCACGTGCAGCTCGGCCACGTCTTCGCCGGTGAAGCTGGCGGGGCCAGGAAACCAGAGCGCCAGGCCGTCATCCAGCGACATGCCCGTGCGCGGATCGCAGAACGCCTCGCGGGTCGCCACGCGCGGCTTGGGCAGATCGCGGCCCGTCAGCGCCTTCAGCGCGGCGCCTGCATCCGGCCCCGAAAGCCGGATCAAAGCCACGCCAGCGCGGCTTGCGCCGGAGGCCAGGGCGATGATCGTCTCGGGTTTCATGTGAAAATTTCTAAGCCGGGCTTAGGGCTTTTCACGTGAAGCCGCCGCGCTTGCCGCCGTCACGCCCGAGGTCATCAGCTTCACGAACGCGTCCTGCGCTTGCGTGCCCACGCTCATCCACGAGCTCATCAGGTTCTCGCCGCTCATCAGTTTGAGATTGGCCTCCATGCGCTTGCCCATCTCCTCGACCAGCTTGTCGTTGATCGGCGTGACATCGGGAAGCCCCATGAAGCGGCGCGCCTCCTCGGGGCTGCATTCCACGTTGACGGTGAACTTCATCGGCCCAATTCCTTCCGCGCGTTTGTCGCCTGGGGCGTCTATAACCCGCCCTGATCGAATGAGACAGGACGGAGGTTGTCATGGGTGAGTGGGTAGAGATCAGCGGGCCGGACGGCGCCTTCCGCGCTTACGTGGCGCGCCCCGCGGGAACGCCCAAGGCGGCGGTGGTGGCGATCCAGGAGATTTTCGGCGTGAACGCTGTGATGCGCGGCAAGGCCGATTGGCTGGCGCGCGAGGGCTTCCTGGCGATCGCGCCGGATCTGTTCTGGCGCGTGGGCAAGGACATCGACATCACCGATCAGACCGAGGCCGAATGGAAGCAGGCGATCGATTACATGAACGCGCTCGACAAGGACGCCAGCGTCCGCGACGTGCAGGCGACGCTGACCTGGGCGCGCGGCCAAGGCGTCAGCAAGGCGGGCGTCATGGGCTATTGCATGGGCGGCTACATCGCCTTCCTGGCGGCGGCCCGCACCGATAGCGACGCCAGCGTCGCCTATCATGGCGGCGGCATCCACACCGCGCTGGGCGAAGCGGGCGCCATCAAGAAGCCGGTGCTGCTGCACAACCCGATGAAGGACGGCTTCATCCCGGTCGAAGCGCTCAACACCATCCGCGAGACGCTTGCGAGCA
This sequence comes from uncultured Terricaulis sp., assembly GCA_964635925.1. GTDB lineage: Bacteria > Pseudomonadota > Alphaproteobacteria > Caulobacterales > Aquidulcibacteraceae > Vitreimonas. The sequence goes on from CAZWQS010000281.1 coordinate 1,507, forward strand.
ATCCGCTCGTCACCGTGTGCGAGTACGCAGAGCAAGATCACGCGTTCACGCGCGAAGGCGGCGCGCACTACGACGAAGCCGCGAAGCGGCTGGCCGACGGACGTACGATCGCGTTCTTGAACCGGACGCTCGCATGAAGCGGGCGCTGTTGATTGCGGCGGCGTTGGCGCTTGCGGTTTGTGATGCCGATGTCGGCGACCACGGTGCGAACGGCGGCGCCGTTTTGAGCGAGGCCACTGGTGCGCCATCGAACCTGCCTGCGTATTTCGATTGTTTGCGCGAGCGCGGCTTCGCGGCGATCTCCGCCCATCGCGGCGGCCCCGCGCCCGGCTTCGCCGAGAACGCGATCCCGACATTCGAGAACACGTTGCACGAAGCCCCCGGCGCGTTCCTCGAAGTTGATGTCTCGCAGACCGCCGATGGCGTG
>CAZWQS010000282.1:0-1925 GCA_964635925.1 uncultured Terricaulis sp.
CGAGCGCGGACTTATTCGGGAATTTCGGGTGCGGATCGACGGGCATGCCGCGCCCATTGTCGGTGACGCGCAGCGTGCCGTCCGCCTCAAGCTCGACCTCGATGCGATCGGCGAAACCCGCGACTGCTTCGTCCATCGAATTGTCGAGCACTTCGGCGAACAAATGATGCAGTGCGCGCTCATCGACGCCGCCGATATACATTCCCGGCCGCTTGCGCACCGGCTCAAGCCCTTCAAGGACCTCAATGTCTTTCGCCGTGTAGCCGCCGGCCGCCGCGGCGGGCGGGGCGCCGCTCTCGCCGAACAGGCCAGAATCCCAAAGTGATTCGTCGGAATTGCCCGTTTTGGGCGTGGAAGACTTCTTCTGCGCTTGCGCCATGACGTTCTCTTAAGGCGCTTCGCGCGCCGCGGGCAATCTTTCACCAGTGGCGCGAACGGAACAGGATTTGGTGTGCGAGGGGTAAACGCCAAATTGTTGACGCATTGAGTGTCCGCGCAGCCACGGCCGCGCCCGCCGCCGCAGCGCATTACAGCAAATTGGGAAACCTCGCCCCTTTTTGGCCGTTCGCCCGGTCTGAATGCCCCTTCAACGGGGGCGAGAGACGAGGAGTTCAAGAATGAATAAGCTTCTTTTGTGCGCGGCCGCCGCGCTGGGTGCGGCTGTTGCGCTGCCCGCCGCCGCGCACGCGCAGGTCTATGTCGGCGCCGGCTACACCCACTACGACACGGATTCCGGCGACATCGGCGGCGTCACCGGGCGCGTCGGTTATCGCTTTAATCCGAACTTCGCTGTCGAAGGCGAGGGCACGTTCGGCGTGGAAGATGACGACACGGTCGAATTGGAGCACGCCATCGGCGCGTACGCGGTCGGCATCTTGCCGCTTGGCCAGCGCTTCGATCTGCATGGGCGCGTCGGTTATCAGCAAACCGAGTTCGACACGCCACTCGGCGGCGCGGACGCGGATGGCTTGGCCTACGGCGTGGGCGCGACGTTCAACGTGACCGAACGGTTTGGCGTACGCGCCGACTACACGCGCCTTGAGGGCGATCTGGATACCGACACGATCGGTCTTGGCGGCGTCGTGAAATTCTAACGCTTCGTCGATCGCAGAACGCGACATGGGCCGGAGGCGACTCCGGCCCATTTTTTCCTCAGAACGGCCACCACCAGCGATTCAACTGGCCCTCGCAGCGCGCAAGCTGCGCGGCGTAGGCGTCGTTCCAGCTCTGCACGCGCCCAGCGGCCGCTAGCAAAGTCCGATTGCCGCGATAGGAGCCGCGCGAATAGCCCCCGCGCCCTTCGTGATAGGCGAGGTAATGCCCGCGCGCGTTGGCGAACGGGAGATCGAGTTCGCGGCGTGTCCGCCCGCAATACCATGAGACAAAATCGGCGGCGTCGCGGAATTCATCGCGATCGGCGCCGCGATCGCCGACAGCGCGCTCGTACTCCTCCCACGTGCTGCTCAGCGCCTGCGCGTAGCCGTGCGCGCTGGAGGCGCGACGGCCGGGGAAGAAAAACAGGAAGCGCCCGCGCGGCGGGCGTGCGTTGTGATCGAAGCCGCTTTCCTGGCGGATGATCGCCAATTGCAGCGCCGGCGGGGCGCCCCAGCGGCGCTCCGCGCGTTTGACCGAACGCCACCAAGACGAGTGCTGCTCGAAAATGGCGCAGGCATCGCCGGGCGCATCAGGTTTCGCGGTCGAAACGCATGCGCCAAGCGCCGCTGGCGCGCCGAGAATGAAAAGGCGCCGATCCATGGCGCGAGTGATAAAGCGCGCCGTGCGATACGCCAACTCGGCGGATGCAAACAAAACGGGCCGGGAAAGCCCCGGCCCGTTGCGCATCAAACGATGTGGCGATTACGCCTTGTAATACATGTCGAATTCCACCGGGTGCGGGTGGGTTTCGAAGCGATCGAGTTCTTCCT
>CAZWQS010000283.1:0-1854 GCA_964635925.1 uncultured Terricaulis sp.
AGCGCAAGGTCAGCGGCGCGCGCCCGCCCGCGATGCTGGGATGCTTATCCTGGCCGAACAATTCTTGGAGGCGCACATCAAGCGCCGGCCCGCCCTCGGCGGCGTAATCGATGGCGAGCGAGGAGCCTGCCGGGGTTTCAAATCTTGCCGGCGCATCGCTGCTCAGGCGCTGGCGCAGATCGTAGGGCAAGCTGTTCAACAGCGCCTGCGCAACCTGCACATCCTTGAGGCGCTGCGCGCCGTTCAGCGCGGGCGCCAGCCAATCGACGAGCGCGGCGTCCAAGCCGACATCGCTCCAATCGGGCCAAGCTTCGCCTTCCAGCGCGCGCATGAATTGCACACGCGCGCGCGCCTGCACAGCGCTTTCATCCCAATCAAGCAGGGCCAAGCCCTGCTCGCGCACAGCATTCAGCAAGGCGTCGGCCAAATCAGCGCCGCTGAGCCGTTCAAGCGGCGCTTCGCTCAATGTGAGGCGGCCCAGCGCGCGGACACGCCGCCCGCGCACGGCGCCCGTAGCGGGATCGATCGTCACGCTGGCGCGCGTTTCGATGCCCGCGCCAAACAGCGCTTCAATATCGCTGAGCGTGATCGGCGCGGCGAGCAACACCTGCGCGCGCCCCGCCGCGCCAGCAATATCGGCGATCACCAGATATGGCGATTGCGACAGCGGCTCGGCCGCATCCATCGAGGCGGCGCGGCCGTTGACCATGCCGAAGCCGCCGCCGCGCGCCTTGGCCACGCGATCGGGAAACGCCAGCGCGAGCACCACGCCGGCGCGCTCCAGATCGATCGCCTCGCTCCTGCCGCCGCCGGCGCGCTCAGCGATGCGCTGCGCAAGGCCGCGCGCGGCCTCGGCGCGCTGGCCGCGTTCGCCAGCGAAGCGCTGCAAGCGATCGCGGAGGTCAACGCCGCGTCCGCCAAGGCCCTGCTCGGTCAACACCATGGCGATGCGCGCGGCGAGCAAGGCATCGCCCGCCCGCGCGGCGCTGATCACCATATGCGCCAAGCGCGGCGGCAACGGCATGGCGGCGATTGCACGGCCATGCGCTGTCAACGCGCCGGCGTCATTGAGCGCGCCGATGCGCTTCAGCAGCGCCACCGCTTCGCTCCAAGCCGGCTTGGGCGGAGGGTCGAGCCACGCAAGCGCGCCAGGATCGCTCGCGCCCCAGGCCGCAAGATCGAGCGCAAGGCTGGCCAAATCAGCGTCAAGAATTTCCGGCCGGTCGAACGCCGGCAGCGCCCGTGTTTCGCCCTCGCTCCAAAGCCGCACGCACACGCCAGGCTCCAGCCGCCCCGCGCGCCCGGCGCGCTGAGTGATCGCGGCCTGGCTTGCGCGCACGGTTTCCAGGCGCGACAGGCCAAGGCTCGGCTCGAACGACGGCCGCCGCGCCAGCCCCGCGTCGATCACGATGCGCACGCCTTCAATGGTGAGGCTGGTTTCGGCGATGGAGGTGGCCAGCACCACTTTGCGCCGCCCCGCCGGCGCGGGCGCGATCGCCGCATCCTGATCAGCGCCGCTCATGGCGCCGTAAAGCGGGCGCACGTCGATGCTTGTATCGGAAAGCGCCGCGCGCAGCCGATCTGCCGTGCGCTCGATCTCGCGCACGCCCGGCAAGAAGACGAGGGCGCTGCCCGCTTCCTCGCCCAGCGCCCGGCGTGCGGCGGCGGCGACCTCCTCCTCCAGCGGCGCGCGCGGATCGCGCGGGCGATAACGCAGCGCGACTGGAAACATGCGCCCCTCGCTCACCACCACCGGCGCATCGCCTAGCAGCGCCGTGATGCGCGCGGCGTCCAAAGTGGCCGACATCACCACTAGGCGCAGATCGGGCCGCAACGCGCCCTGCGCTTCGCGCG
>CAZWQS010000284.1:0-259 GCA_964635925.1 uncultured Terricaulis sp.
AGGCGGGCGGGCGCGCGCCGCTGACCTTGCGCTTGCTTTCGCCAGCGCATCGCCCGGTGCAGACCACGAAGGATTTGCCGGGCTTCTGGCGCGGCTCCTACGCCGCCGTGCGCGCCGACATGCGCGGGCGCTATCCGAAGCACCCCTGGCCCGACGATCCGCTCAGCGCTGCGCCCACGCGCCGCGCCAAACCAAGAGGCTCCTGATGATCCCCACGCTCGATGACATCCGCGCCGCCGCCAAGCGCATTGAAGGCGTC
>CAZWQS010000284.1:269-1844 GCA_964635925.1 uncultured Terricaulis sp.
CGCACGCCGCTGATCCGCAACGACGCGCTGGACGAGGCGACGGGTGCGAAGATTTGGGTGAAGGCGGAAAATTTGCAACGCGGCGGCGCCTTCAAGATGCGCGGCGCGACCAACGCCATCGCCGCGCTAGACCACGAGCTGCGCAAGCGCGGCGTGATCGCGTTTTCCTCGGGCAATCACGCCATCGCGGTGTCAACCGCCGCCAAGATTTTTGGCGTGAACGCCGCCATCGTCATGCCGGCCGACGCACCGCGCATCAAATTGGAGACCACGCGCGCCAATGGCGCGGAGGTCGTCACCTATGATCGCGTGAATGAAAGCCGCGAAGAGATTGGCGCGAAAATTTCCGGCGACCGGGGCCTGGCGCTGATCAAGCCGTTCGACGACCCGTTCGTGATCGCGGGCCAAGGCACGGCGGGGCTGGAGATCGGCCAGGAACTGACGCCCGATATCGCGCTCGTGCCCGGCAGCGGCGGGGGGCTGACCTCGGGCGTCGCCATCGCGTTGCCCAACACGCGTGTTTTCGCCATCGAGCCTGAGGGCCATGACGACATCACCCGCTCGCTCCAATCCGGCAAACGCGAGCGCAACGCGCCCGGCATCCGCTCCATCTGCGACGGGCTGCTGACTGAAGAGATGGGCGACATCACTTATGAAATCGCCCGCACGCGCTTTGCCGGCGCCGTCGCTGTTCCGGAACTCGCCGTACAACGCGCGATGGCGTTCGCGTTCCGCCATCTGAAGCTGGTGCTTGAGCCGTCCGGCGCCATCGGCCTCGCCGCGGCGCTCACCGGCGCGGTGGAGATCAAAGGCAAAACCGTCGCCATCGTCGCCAGCGGCGGCAACGTGGACCGCGAGACGTTCATCGCGGCGCTGAACGCTTAGCGTTCGCCGCGATTGAGATCGCGCTCCAGCGTGATCGGCGTCGGTGCTTCGGCGAGGCGGTGGCGATAGACCTGCAGGTTCTCGGTCACCCGCTGCACGTAATTGCGCGTTTCCGCGAACGGGATGAGTTCGATCCAGTCCACCGTATCCACGCTGTTGCTGCGCGGATCGCCCCAATCGGACAGCCAATTGCGCACATTGGTCGAGCCCGCATTGTAGGCGGCGATCGCCAGTACGTAGGAGCCGCCGAAATCATCGATCAGGTCGGCCAAGTGAGCCGCGCCCAGCGTCATGTTGTATTGCGGGTCGCTGGTCAGCGCGCCGCGCTGGAAGGTCAGCCCTTCGCGGCGCGCTTGTGCTTGCGCCGTGGAAGGAATGAGCTGCATCAGGCCGCGCGCATTGGCGCTGGAAATGGCGCTCGCGTCGAACTCGCTTTCCTGGCGGATGATCGCCAGCACCAAAGCCGGCTCGGGACGGCCGGCGGATTGCACGCGTTGGGGAATGTCGATCAGCGGATACGCCGCGTTGGCGGCGACGACATTGCGGAAGAGGCCGGCCTTGGCGCTCCGCAGCGCCGTGCGGTGATAGCTTTGCTCTCGCGCCATTTGGCTGAGCAGTTCATGCTCCATCGGATCTTCGAGCGTGTCGTCCAGATAGAAGGCGATCGATTCGAAATCGCGCTGGGCGCCC
>CAZWQS010000285.1:0-1838 GCA_964635925.1 uncultured Terricaulis sp.
CCTTGATTGAGGCTGGCCGTGATGATTGAAAGCTGCGGAGACATCGCGGCCGCATCCTACGAAGCCGGCCGCATCTTGAGCAAGTCCCAGGGGCGAACGGAGGGAGCGCGCGGAGATGGAGATCGCAGCCGACGTGGAATGCGTTTGGCCCGCGCGCGCCGTTTTGGGCGAAGGCCCGTGCTGGGATGCGCGCAGCGGGGCGGTGTATTGGGTCGATATCAAGGGCGCGCGCCTTCATGCGCTCGACATCGCGACAGGCGCCAAACGCACATGGGCGCCGCCGCATCGCATTTACTCGCTCGATACGCCGCCGGCGCACTGGAACCCGCCCGTGCAAACGGCGCATTGGTTTATCGGCTGCGCCGAGCCCGGCTTTGGCTGGATTGGCGTGGCGGGCGATGACATTTTATTCCAAGCGCTTTCCCACCCGGAGCCCGGCCAAACCGGCAATCGCTTCAATGACGGCAAAGCCGGGCCTGACGGACGTTATTGGGCCGGCACCATGCACGATGCGGAAAGCGAGCCTTCTGGCAGCCTCTACGCGTTTGCGCCGGACGGCGCCGCCGCCCGCATCGATAGCGGCTACATCGTTTCCAACGGCCCCGCCTTTAGCCCTGACGGGCGCACGCTCTATCACACCGATTCCGCGCGCCAAGTGATCTACGCCTTCGATCTCGACGCTGCCGGCCAAGCTGCGCACCGGCGCGTGCTGATCCAGTTCGGCGAGGGCGAAGGCTATCCCGATGGCATGACCTGTGACCGCGCGGGCGATCTATGGGTTGCGATGTGGGACGGCGCGCGCATCGAGAAACTCTCCCCGGAGGGGCGACGCCTCGGCGCGCTTCCCATCCCGACGCAGCGCCCCACCTCATGCGCCTTCGTGAACGATGCATGCACCGACCTATTCGTCACTTCCGCCGCGATCGGCGCGAGCGCCGGCGACGCCTTGGCGGGCGCCCTATTCCGCGCCAGGCTGCGCTGAGGCGGGCCGACGCCTTGCCTAAGGGCGGCGTTCAAGCCAGAACGGCCCTATGACAAAGACGGCTCTCATTACCGGCGTCACCGGCCAGGACGGCGCGTATCTGGCGCGCCTGCTGCTCGAAAAGGGCTATGTCGTTCACGGCGTGAAGCGGCGATCGTCTTCGTTCAACACCGAGCGCGTGGACGACATCTATCAGGACGTCCACGAAAGCGATCCGCGTTTTTTTCTGCATTACGGCGACCTGACGGACGCCACCAATATCATTCGCCTGGTGCAATCCACCCAGCCGGACGAGATTTATAATCTCGGCGCGCAAAGCCATGTGCAAGTGAGCTTTGAAACGCCGGAATACACCGCGAACTCCGATGCGCTCGGCCCGCTGCGCATCCTTGAAGCGCTCCGCATTCTGGGCCTGACGACGAAGACGCGCTTCTATCAAGCCTCCACTTCCGAACTGTACGGGCTGGTCCAAGAAACGCCGCAGCGCGAAACCACGCCATTCTATCCGCGCAGCCCCTACGCCGCCGCGAAACTTTACGCCTATTGGATCACGGTGAATTACCGCGAAGCTTATGGCGTCCACGCCTCGAACGGCATCCTGTTCAATCACGAAAGCCCGCTGCGCGGCGAAACCTTCGTTACGCGCAAGATCACCCGCGCGGTCGCGGCGATCAAACACGGCCAGCAAGATACGCTTTTCCTCGGCAATCTCGAAGCGCGGCGCGATTGGGGCCATGCGCGCGATTATGTCGAAGGCATGTGGCGCATCGTGCAGCAGGACGCACCCGACGATTACGTGCTCGGCACCGGAGAAATGCATTCGGTGCGCGAGTTCGTCGAGCGCGCGTTCGCGCAT
>CAZWQS010000286.1:0-1814 GCA_964635925.1 uncultured Terricaulis sp.
GACCTTGGCGACGCGGTTGATGGCGACGAGCTTGTCGATCAGTTCGCCTTCGGCGCGTTCTTCGCCGGCTTGCGCATCGCGCGGGCCGCGACGGCGATTGTCGCGATCGCCGCCGCCTGGGCCGCGGCCGCCGCCGGGGCCGCCGCGACGCGGACCACGTGGGCCGCGACCGCGCGGTTGATCCGGCGAGTCAGAAGGCGGAGCGCCTGCGGTTTCGTCAGTCATCGGATCTTCCTCAGAATTCGAGACCGCCCTCACGGGCGGCATCGGCCAGGGCTTTCACCCGGCCATGGAAAATGTAGCGGCCGCGATCGAACACGGCGCTCTTTTGGCCCTTGGCCAGCGCGCGTTCGGCCAGGAGCTTGCCGACAGCGGCTGCGCCTTCCTTGTTCGAGCCTTTGGCCTTGACGGCTTCCTCAAGCGAGGAGGCCGCGGCGATGGTGACGCCCTTCGTGTCGTCAATGAGCTGCGCCGAAATGTTCTTCGACGAGCGATTGACGGACAGGCGAAGACGCCCCTCGCCGGCGTTTTTCTTAAGCCGCGTGCGGTTGCGCTGCGCCCTACGGGCGTTGGGATCGAGCTTGCGGGCCATGGCTTACTTCTTCTTGCCTTCTTTGCGGCGGATGTGCTCGCCCTGGTAACGCACGCCTTTGCCCTTGTAGGGCTCGGGCGGGCGGAACGCGCGGATTTCTGCGGCGGCTTGACCGACGGCTTGCGGATCGATGCCGGTGATCTTGATCTCGGTTGGCTTCGGGGTGGCGAGCGTGACGCCATCGCGAGGCTTGTAGAGAATCTCGTGGCTGTAGCCGAGCTGCATCTGCAGGTTCTTGCCCTGCATCGCCGCGCGATAGCCCACGCCGGTCATTTCCAGCGTCTTCTCGAAGCCCTCGGTCACGCCCTTCACGTTGTTGGCAAGCACCGCGCGCGCGGTGCCCCATTGTGCGCGGGCGCGTTGAGTTTCAAAGCGCGGCTTAACGGACAGGGCGCCGTCGCCGAACGAAACGGCCACGTCATCGTGCACGCGGAAATCCAGCGCGCCCTTCGGGCCCTTCACGTTCACGTCCTGGCCCTTCACCGTAACGGTGACGCCGTTGGGCGCGGAGATCGGTTTCTTACCAAGGCGGGACATTAGTAGACCTCGCAGAGGATTTCGCCGCCGACATTGGCGTCGCGCGCGGCCGCATCGCTCATCACGCCCTTCGGCGTGGAGATGATCGAGATGCCAAGCCCGTTGCGCACGAGCCCCAGGTCCTTGATGGACGAGTAGACGCGGCGGCCAGGTTTGGACACGCGCTGAATCTCGTGGATCGCAGGCGCGCCTTCAAAATATTTCAGCTCGACCTCGATTTCCTTGTGCCCGGCGTTTTCCACTTCGCGGAAATCGCGGATGGAGCCTTCGTCCTTGAGCACTTGGAGCACGCGCACGCGCAGCGTGGACGCGGGCGTCAGCAGCTTCGAGCGGCCGCGCAATTGGGCGTTGCGGATGCGGGTGATGAGATCACCGATGGGATCGTTCAGATTCATGTGACGCGCCCCTTACCAGCTCGACTTGACCATGCCCGGGATCTGGCCCTTGGAGGCCAGGTCACGGAGCGCGATCCGCGAGATGCGGAGTTTGCGATAGAAAGCGCGCGGACGGCCGGTCAGCTCGCAGCGATTGCGCACGCGCGTCTCGGACGAGTTGCGCGGCAACTGCGCCAGCTTCAGGCGCGCGGCAAAGCGCTCCTCAAGAGGCAGGCTTTCGTTCAAAGCGGCCGCACGCAATTTCGCGCGGCGCGCGGCGAACTTTTTCGCCAAGCGTTCACGCTTCTTGT
>CAZWQS010000287.1:0-1797 GCA_964635925.1 uncultured Terricaulis sp.
TTTGTTCGCGCAGGAAGTGCCGGAAGTTTATGAAGGCGTGATCGAGATCAAGGCCGCGGCCCGCGATCCGGGCTCGCGCGCGAAGATCGCCGTGGTAAGCCATGACGGCTCGATCGATCCGGTCGGCGCGTGCGTGGGCATGCGCGGGGCGCGCGTGCAAGCGGTTGTCGGCGAATTGCAGGGTGAGAAGATCGACATCATCCCCTGGTCGCCCGATCCGGCGACGTTCATCGTCAACTCGTTGCAGCCGGCGGAAGTCTCCAAGGTCGTGCTCGATCCGGAAGATTCGCGGGTTGAGGTCGTGGTGGGCGAAGCGCAGCTTTCGCTGGCGATTGGCCGGCGCGGCCAGAACGTGCGTCTCGCCTCCCAGCTTACCGGCTGGTCGATCGACATTCTGACCGAGGCCGAAGAGAGCGAGCGCCGCCAAAAGGAATTCGCCGCGCGCACCGAGCTTTTCATCAAGGCGCTCGAAGTGGACGAGATGTTCGCGCAATTGCTGGCGTCGGAAGGTTTCGAGACGGTCGAGGAAATCGCCTTCATCGACCAAATCGAGCTCGCCTCGATCGAGGGCCTGAACGATGAAATCGCCGACGAGCTGCAAGCGCGCGCGCGCGAATATCTCGAAAAGCTGGCCGCCGAACTGGAAGCTAAGCGCGTGGCGCTGGGCGTTGAGGATGCGCTGAAGGAGGTGCCTGGTCTTACCGCGCAAATGCTGGTGGCGCTGGGCGAGAAGGGCGTGAAAACGCTCGATGATTTCGCCGGCCTGACCGGCGATGAGCTGCGCGGCTGGTTTGAAACCAAGGGCGGCGAGCGCGTGCGCGAGCCGGGCGTCCTCGAGGATTTCCAACTGGCGCAAGAGCAGGCCGACGCCCTGGTGCTGAACGCTCGCATCGCCGCGGGCTGGATCGACGCGCCGCCGGAGGAAGAGGCGGATGCAGCCAGCGCCGACGAAGACCAAGGCTGAGCGCGAACGCCGTTGCATCGTCAGCGGCGAGAGCGAAAGCGGCGCGGGGCTGATCCGCTTCGCGCTGTCGCCCGACGGCGTGGTGACGCCCGATGTTGCGGCCAAGCTGCCGGGACGGGGTGCGTGGGTCACCGCGCGGCGGGAGATGGTGGCGCAGGCCGCCAAGAAGGGCGCCTTCGCGCGCGCCTTCAAGGCGGCGGTGAAAGTTCCCGACGATCTCGCCGGTTTCACCGAAGCGCTGCTGGCGCGGCGGTGTTTGGATCTGCTGGGTATGGCCAATCGCGCCGGCGCGCTGGCGGTGGGCGCCACAAAGGTGGAACAGTCGATCCGCGCCAGACCCTCTTTTTTGCTGATTGAAGCCGCCGACGGCGCCGCAGAGGGTCGCGAAAAGCTGATGAGCCTCCATATAGGGCTCTGGGGCGCGGCCCCGCCCGCTGTCGGATGCTTCCAAGCGGGCGAATTGGGCGTGGCGCTGGGGCGGGAACGTGTGATACACGCTAGCCTGCTTCAAGAGCGTTTGGCGCTGGTCTGGGCGGCGGAAATCGGCCGCCTCGCGGGATTTCGCGCCAGCGTTCCAAACTCTTGGCCCGCTTCCTGGCGCTCAGTCGCGTGGGGTTTGGGCGGTGCGGGTCCTGGCGGCTAAAGCCAGGGGCGCGCCGGGCGATGGAATTTGGAAGTGGAACTGCCCGCCCGCTTGAGGCGGTGTTTTTGAGGTTTTTTCGAACGCATGAGTGACGGCTCTGAACAAAAAGAAGGCGCTTCCGGCCGCAAGCCGCTGACGCTGACCCGCACGACGAGCGGGGGCACTGTGCGCCAGAGCTTCAGCCACGGGC
>CAZWQS010000288.1:0-1789 GCA_964635925.1 uncultured Terricaulis sp.
AAGCCAAGGCGCTGGGCTTCGACACCAAGGTGCTGCGCCAAGTGGTGCGCTGGCGTAAACAAGACCGCCAGGAACGCGAAGAGCAAGAGCAAGTGCGCGAGCTCTACCTGCACGCGCTGGGCGAGATTTAGCATCTTTGCGTTGATTGGCGCGCGCGCATAAGCTGCGCGCGCCATGCCCCGCGACGTCGATCCCAAACAGACGCGCAAGGCGCTGCGGATAATCCGCAAGCTCGCCGCCAAGGGGGCTGCGCCAGAGACGATTGATCCAGAAACAGGCGAAGTGAAACCGGGCGAAGGCGCGGCGGATTATTCCGCGTGGGAGAACGAGTTTCTCACCGAGGTGGATCAACGCTTAGAGAAATACGGCAGCGCCTTCGCGGACCTAAGCAAAGGCCGCAAGGACGACGCGCTCTCGGCGCTGCAAACCGTGAAGCTGAAAGAGATCGCCGCGAAAGCGCGCGGCAAGAAGCGCAAAGGGTTGCAGACCAAGAAGCCGTTGGGTTGGAAGAAGCGCGAGCGCCCTTCGCGCGAGGATTAGCGCACCAGCCCCATCACGTACTCTCGCAGCTCCGGCGAAAGCACGAACGCCGCGACCACAATGTTCAACACCACCGCGCCGATCAGGATGGTGCGGAACGGCTGTTTGCGCGTTTTGTGACGGAAGATCTGCTGGCCCAGCACCGCACCCGCCGCGCCGCCGAGAAACGCCATCGTCAACAGATGCCATTCCGGCAAACGCTCACGCTCGCGCAGCGCGCGCTGCTTATCGAGCCCAAAGGAGACGAAGGCCGCGACGTTGAGCGCGATGAGAATTCCGATCGCGATCCACACCCAGACGGCCATTGCGTTTATCCTCGGCGGCAGGCCGCGCATGCGCAGCTTTGATAAAGCGCATCGCGTCCGATGCCAATGACTTAACCCGTCACAAGCCCAATCGCGAATGCTCTCAAGTCCGGCAAAAGCACCAGCGCGGCGACCGCGAGATTCACGAGCGCGGCTGCAATGAGATTCGAACGGAACGGCTGCTTGCGCGTTTTGTGGCGAAACACCTGTTGGCCAAGGAGCGCGCCAAGCGCGCCGCCACACAGAGCCAGCGCCAGCAAATCCGACTCGGGCACGCGCCTGCCATTCGCGATGGCCTGACCTTTGTCGTGCTCAAACGCAGCGAACGCCACGAGGTTGATCAGCGCCCAGGACACCAACGTAAGCAGCGACATCACCGCCATCGCTCTTACCCTTCGGCGGCGGCCTTCTCTTCAAGGCCGTACTCACGCAGCTTGCGATAAAGCGTCGAGCGCCCGATGCCAAGCCGGCGCGCCACTTCGCTCATATGGCCAGCGTAATGATCGATCGCGAGTTCGATCAGATCACGTTCGACCTGCTCGAGCTGACGCAGGTGGCCCTGCTCATCATAGAGGCTGACAGGCGGCAGCGGCGTATCGACCGCGGCTTGCACCGCCGCGTTCAGCGCCGCGTGCGACGCGCTGACATGATGGTCATTGGCCGGCACGGCGACGCCTTCGGGCATCGCGTCATTGGCCGCGACCAGAGGCTTCAAGCCCGAGATTTGCGGAAAGTCTTCCGGCTGCAGCAGATCGCCTTCGCACAGGATCACCGCGCGGAACACGCTGTTTTCCAGCTGACGCACGTTGCCGGGCCAATCGAAGTCGTACAGCATCTGCATAGTAGCTTCCGAAGCGCCGCGCACGTTGCGGCCTTCTTCGGCATTGAAGCGCGCGATGAAGCGCTGCACCAGCGACGCGATGTCTTCCTTGCGCTCACGCAGC
>CAZWQS010000289.1:0-1713 GCA_964635925.1 uncultured Terricaulis sp.
GTTGACGCGGGCGCGGCTTATGTGCGCGTGGACGGCATGGCCGAGCGCTACATCGCCGACGCGGCCTCGCGCGTGAAACTTTCCCGCCCGCTCAAGGTCATCGCCGCCTGCGGCACCGGCACGGCCGGCGCGTTCGCGCCAGAAGCCTTGCGCCGCATGGGCGCGGAGGTGATCGATCTCCATACCGCGCTCGACTGGACCTTCCCCAATTACAACGCCAACCCCGAAGACGCCGAAATGCTGCATGACATGGCCGCCGCCGTGAAAGCGCACGGCGCCGATTTGGCGTTGGGCTTCGATGGCGATGGCGATCGCTGCGGCGTGGTGGACGACGAAGGCGAGGAAATCTTCGCTGACAAAGTCGGCCTCATGCTGGCGCGTGATCTCTCCGCCTCGCACAAAAACGCGGTGTTCGTGGCCGACGTGAAGTCCACCGGGCTCTACGCGATCGATCCGGTGCTGAAAGCCAATGGCGCCAAGGTCGATTATTGGAAAACCGGCCATTCCTACATCAAGCGCCGCACTACGGAGCTTGGCGCCCTGGCCGGCTTTGAAAAGTCCGGCCACTTCTTCTTCCGCGAACCGCTGGGCTACGGCTATGACGACGGCATCGTCGCCGCCGCCGCCGTTCTGGCGATGCTGGACCGCAATCCGGGCAAAAAGCTTTCGGAGCTGAAGAAGGCCCTGCCCAAGAGCTACACCTCGCTCACCATGAGCCCGCATTGCGATGACGAGAAAAAATACGGCATCGTCGATTCTGTGGTCGCCCAATATCAGCAACTCGCCAAGGATGGCGGCAAAATCCTCGGCCGCGCCATTCGCGACGTGAACACCGTCAACGGCGCGCGCGTGACTTTGGAGGACGGCGCCTGGGTTCTGGTGCGCGCCTCGAGCAACAAACCCGAACTGGTGGTCGTGGTTGAAAGCATGACCAGCGATGACGATATGCGCGCCTTGTTCCGCGAAGAAGTGAAGCCGCGCCTGGCGCGCTTCGCCGAGGTCGGCGCTTATAATCAGGAGATCTAATTCATGCGCGTGACGATGATCGGCACCGGTTACGTCGGCCTTGTTTCCGGCGCGTGCTTCGCGGATTTCGGCCATGTGGTCACCTGCGTCGATAAGGACGCGGGCAAGATCGCGCGCCTGCAAAAAGGCGAAATCCCGATCTTTGAGCCGGGCCTGGACGAGTTGGTAAAAAACAACGTCGAGCAAGGCCGGCTTTCGTTCACCACCGACCCCACCGCCGCCATCCGCGATGCGGACGCGGTGTTCATCGCCGTTGGCACGCCCTCGCGCCGCGGCGACGGCCACGCCGACCTCTCCTACGTTTACGCCGCCGCCGAGGAAATCGCGGGATTGATGCAAGGCTACACAGTGGTCGTCACTAAATCGACGGTGCCGGTCGGCACCGGCGATGAGGTGGAGGCGATCATCAAGAAGGCCAACCCGAGCGCCGATTTCGCCGTGGTGTCCAACCCCGAATTCCTGCGCGAAGGCGCGGCCATCAACGATTTCAAACGGCCCGACCGCGTCGTCGTCGGCACCAATGACGAACGCGCGCGCGAATTGATGCGCCAACTTTATCGCCCGCTTTTCCTCAACGAAACGCCGATCATCTTCACCGAGCGGCGCACCTCCGAACTGATCAAGTACGCGGCCAATGCGTTCCTGGCGATGAAGATCACCTTCATCAACGAAATCGCCGATCTCTGC
>CAZWQS010000290.1:0-1674 GCA_964635925.1 uncultured Terricaulis sp.
GCAACCGTGAGGTGCATCAGGGAGTAGGAGCCGGTTTTCAGGGCGAGGCGCATCGGTTGAAAATAGTCGTGTTGCGAATGGCTCGCAAGTATGTCCTTCGTAGAGGCCTGAGCTTGTCGAAGGCCGGTGGCGGCGTGACGGGACCGCCCTTCGACAAGCTCAGGGCTCGAAATGGACGCGCCTTATGCATTCCTGCGAATTGACGCCCCGCGCGACGCACTCCATTTCAGGCCATGGCGCAGAACACAGCGACGGCTCCTGAAGGCATCACCGCCTCCGCAGCCCACCACGAACACGTTCTCATCATCGATTTCGGCAGTCAGGTGACGCAGCTGATCGCGCGGCGGGTGCGCGAGAACGGCATCTATTGCGAAATCCATCCCTACAATCAGGTCGACGGCGCGTTCCTGAAACGCTTCGGGCCGAAGGCGATCATTTTCTCCGGCGGGCCGGCGAGCGTGATGGACGCAGGTTCGCCCCGCGCGGCGGACGAAGCGTTCAAGCTTGGCGTGCCGATCCTGGCGATCTGTTACGGCCAGCAGACGATGACGGTGCAGCTTGGCGGCGTTGTCGAAGGCGGGCATGCGCGTGAGTTCGGGCGCGCGGATGTTGAGGTGAAGAAGGCCTCGCCGCTGTTCGAAGGCGTGTGGGACGTCGGTGGGCGCTATCCGGTGTGGATGAGCCACGGCGACCGCGTCACGAAACTGGCCGAGGGCTTCGAAGTGGTGGCGACAAGCGAGAACGCGCCGTTCGCGATCGCTGTCGATGAGAAGCGCCGCTACTACACGACGATGTTCCACCCGGAGGTGGTGCATACGCCGGATGGCGCAAAGCTCCTGAAGAATTTCACCCACCGTATCGCCGGCATGAAAGGCGATTGGTCGATGAAGGCGTTCCGCGAAGAGGCGATCGCGCGGATTCGCGAGCAGGTCGGCGATGGCAAAGTGATTTGCGGGCTTTCGGGCGGCGTCGATTCGAGCGTCGCGGCGGTGCTGATCCATGAAGCGATCGGCGATCAATTGACGTGCGTTTATGTCGATCACGGGCTGATGCGGAAGGGTGAGAGCGAGCAGGTCGTCTCGCTGTTCCGCGATCATTACAACATTCCGCTGATCCATGCCGAAGAGAGCGATCGCTTCCTGACCGCGCTTGAAGGCGTCAGCGATCCGGAGGCCAAGCGCAAAACCATCGGCGCGCTGTTCATCGATGTGTTCGATGCGAAAGCCGCCACTATCGGTGGCGCGGAATTCCTGGCGCAAGGCACGCTCTATCCGGACGTGATCGAGTCGCAATCGCCGACCGGCGGCCCTTCGGTGAAGATCAAGGCGCACCACAATGTCGGCGGCTTGCCTGAAAACATGAAGATGAAGCTGGTCGAGCCGCTGCGCGATTTGTTCAAGGACGAAGTGCGGGCGCTTGGGCGTGAACTTGGGCTGCCGGAGGTGTTTGTCGGGCGCCATCCGTTCCCGGGGCCGGGGCTGGCGATCCGCGTGCCGGGCGAGATCACGCGCGAGAAGCTCGATATTCTGCGCGAAGCCGATGCGGTTTATCTCGATGAGATCCGCAAGGCCGGCCTTTACGATAAGATCTGGCAGGCGTTCGCGGTGCTGCTGCCGGTGAAAACCGTTGGCGTGATGGGCGATCACCGGACGTACGAGTATGTCTGCGCGCTGC
>CAZWQS010000291.1:0-1642 GCA_964635925.1 uncultured Terricaulis sp.
GGCGACGAAGCGCACAAAAAGGTGGCGTCTCTGATTGAGCGCCTCGTGCCGGCGGACATCCAGGGGCTAAAGCCGGGCCAGGTCCGCTATACGATGATCACCAACAAGGACGGCGGCGTGCTGGACGATCTGATGATCGCGCGCCCGGCTGAGCCTGGCGCGGCGGGCGATCTCTACATCGTCGTCAATGCCGGCTGCAAACATCAGGACTGGGCGCTGATCGAGGACGCCACGAAGGATGAAGCGCGGCTCGTGCGCGCCGACGATCGCTGCCTGCTCGCGCTGCAGGGGCCTGCCGCCCACAAGGTCGCCGCTGAGATCATCGATCCCGCGCTGGCGGAGATGAGCTTCATGAGCGTGAAGCGTTGCGACGCGTTCGGGCGCATCACCGTGACGCGCAGCGGCTATACGGGCGAGGACGGCTTTGAGATTCTGGTGCGCGCGGAAAACGCGACGGAGCTTGCGGAAAAGCTGCTCGCGCACCCGGAGGTGAAGCCGATCGGCCTTGGCGCGCGCGATAGTTTACGCCTGGAAGCCGGCCTTTGCCTTTACGGGCACGATCTGGATCCCACCACCAGCCCCATCGAAGCCGATCTTGGCTGGACGATCCAAAAACGCCGCCGCGAAGCGAAGGATTTTCCCGGCGCCAAGCGCATTCTGCGCGAATACGAATTGGGCGCTGATCGCAAACGCGTCGGCATCCGCCCGAATGATCGCGCGCCCGCGCGCGAGGGCGTGGAGATTTACAAGGACGGCAAGCAGATCGGCGTGGTGACGAGCGGGGGCTTCTCGCCCGTGCTGAACGGCCCGATCTCGATGGGCTACGTGCAAAGCGCGCACGCCGAGCCCGGCCACGTCGTTGACCTGATGATCCGCGGCGCGCCGCGCAGCGCCACCATCGTGCCGCTCCCGTTCGTGCCGCATAATTACGTTCGCAAGGGGAAGTGAGATGACCACCCGCTACACCAAAGATCACGAATGGGTCCGCCTTGAGGGCGATGTCGTCGTCATCGGCATCAGCGCCTACGCAGCCGAGCAATTGGGCGATGTCGTCTACGCCGAGCTACCCGCCGTCGGCGCGACGTTCGCGCAAGGCGCGGACATGGCCGTGGTCGAAAGCGCGAAAACCGCCTCGGACGTGTACGCGCCGATCTCCGGCGAGATCGTGGAGGCGAACGCGGCGATCACCGGCGAAAACTGGGAAATCATCAACAACGAGCCCGAAGCCGGCGGTTGGTTCGTGAAGCTGAAGCCATCGAACAAAACCGAAATCGACGCGCTGATGGATGGCGCCGCGTACGCCGATTACGTGAAAGGGCTTTGATGCGCTATTTGCCGCTCACCGATGCCGATCGCGAGCAAATGCTCGGCGTCATCGGCTCCAAGAATGTTGACGAACTTTTCGTCGATGTGCCGAAGGGCGCGCTGCTGAGGAATTTAATCGATCTGCCGCGCGCGCACGGCGAGATCGAGGTGCATCGCCACCTCCAGCGCCTGGCGGAAAAGAACACACCCGCTGGCCGCACCGCGTTCTTCCTCGGCGCCGGCGCCTATCGCCATCACGTGCCGGCGAGCGAGGATCATCTGATCCAGCCCAGCGAATACCTCACGGCGTACACGCCGTTTCAGCCGGAAAACGCGC
>CAZWQS010000292.1:0-1607 GCA_964635925.1 uncultured Terricaulis sp.
GAACACGGCGTTCTTCTGGAAGAAGACAGGGGAGTGGAGCCCCGAGGAGAGGATAAAATGCCCCTCCAGCAGCGCGCCGGCCGCGCGGAACTCGTCGAGGGCTTCGTCTTGATTCATGGGGCCTATGTAACGGTTCGGGGCACGCGCGTCGATCAG
Organism: uncultured Terricaulis sp.; assembly: GCA_964635925.1. Taxonomy (GTDB): domain Bacteria; phylum Pseudomonadota; class Alphaproteobacteria; order Caulobacterales; family Aquidulcibacteraceae; genus Vitreimonas. The sequence continues at coordinate 157 of CAZWQS010000292.1, forward strand.
CCCTTTACGCGCTCGGCCTCCTTCACCGCCTTGCTGGCGCGCATGGCGGCGAGGATGTTGGTGAGGTGGCGCGCGTCGGCGACTTCGACGTCGAAGATCATGTCGAAGAAATCGGTGGTGCGCTTAGCCATGCGCACGTTCAGGATGTCGCCCTCGTTCTCGGCGATGATGCGGCAAAGATCGGCCAGCACGCCGCGCTTGTTCTCCACCGTGGCGATCAGCCGCCCCACCGCGAGCGTGCGGTTCAGCGCCGTTTGCGTCCACGCCAGATCGATCCATTCGATATCTGAATCATCGAGCGCGGCCAGCGTCTCGCAATCGATCGTGTGCACGATCACGCCCTTGCCGGGCTGCTGCACGCCGATGATGCGGTCGCCTGGGATGGGCGTGCAGCATTCGGCGAAATGCAGTGCGACGCCCGGCGTCAGATCGCCGCCTTTGACATAGAGCTTGGCCTTCTCGGCCTGCATCGGCTTGCGGCCTTGATCCTTGCGCACGCGCTCTTCAAGGCCAGGGAACGCCGCCACCGCCACCGCGCTGGGCTTCAGCGCGCCTTCGCCGACGGCGATGAAAAGTTCATCCTCGTCGTGCTTGCCGAGCCGCTCGGCGGCGTCCTTCAACTGCGTTTCCGCCAGTTCGTGGCCGTAGCGATGCAGCGCGTGCGCGACGAGATCGCGGCCCAGGCGCAAAAATTCCTCGCGCCGGGCGCTGCGCTCCAGGCGCCGCTGCGCCGATTTCGCGCGGCCGGTCTTGGTCAGCGCCTCATAGCCGGGCACGGGCGCGGCCTTGTCGCCGGCGATGATTTCCACCACGTCGCCATTGCGCAGCGCCGCGCGCAGCGGGCGCTCCACGCCGTTGATCTTCACGCCCACGCAATGGTCGCCGATCGAGGAGTGAACGGCGTAAGCGAAATCGAGCGGCGTCGCCCCCTGCGGCAGCGCGATCAACGTGCCCTTCGGCGTGAAGGTGAACACGTGATCCTGGTACATTTCGAGCTTGGCGTGCTCGAGAAATTCCTCGTTGGTGCCGCCGTGCTCGGCGATTTCCAGCAGCGAACGCGTGGCTTCGCGCGCGTCGAGCCCGGCGGAGGCCGCTTGCTCCTCATCGAAACCGTAGGCTTCGTTCTTGTAACGCCAGTGCGCGGCGACGCCCACTTCGGCCAGCTTATCCATTTCCTCGGTGCGGATTTGGATTTCCACGCGCACATTGCCCGGCCCGATCACCGTGGTGTGAATCGAGCGATAGCCGTTCGGCTTGGGGTTGGAGATGTAATCTTCCAATTGGTCAGGCACGCAGCGCCATGTCTGGTGGATAAGGCCGAGCGCGCGATAGCAATCGTCGGGATTATCCACGACGACGCGGAACGCATACACATCCGCCAGATCGGAAAACTCAACGCTCTTGCGCTGCAGCTTGCGCCAGATCGAATAGGCCTGCTTCTCGCGGCCATA
>CAZWQS010000293.1:0-1594 GCA_964635925.1 uncultured Terricaulis sp.
AGGTTTCGCCTTCCAGCACGATGGTCGCGCCCCGCGCGCGCGTTTGCTCCACTTTCACGTTCGGCGTGCCGCGCGGCATCACGATCGTGGTCGGCACGCCGAGCTCGCGCGCGTGGTGCGCCAGCGCCTGGGCGTGGTTGCCGGCGGACGCCGCGATCACGCCGCGTTGCTTTTCCTTGTCGGTGAGCTGCAACAGCTTGTTGAGCGCCCCGCGCTCCTTGAACGCCGCGGTGTATTGGTCGTTCTCGTATTTCACCCACACATCGGCGCCGGTGGCCTCCGAAAGCGCGCGCGAGCGGCGCATAGGCGTACGCTCCACGCGCCCGTTGAGGCGCTGAGCGGCGGCGCGGATGGCGTCGATGGTGACGGCCAGGCGCGGATCGGGGGCGGTTTGGTCAGCCATGGGTGTGGGCGGCGACCCTATCGGCGCGCGCGGGCAAACTCAACGGCGCGCCATGCTTAACCGCGCGTAGGCGGCTTGGCCGCCCCCGGCGCGCGCGTCACGCGCCGGCCGGTGCGCCCGGCCACGAAATCGGGCACGCTGGCCGCAAAATTCTGGGCGCTGACGGCGATATAGATGAACGGCCCGCCTGGATTGGTGCGGAAGCTCGAATCCACGCCCACCACGTCGAACCCATCGCCGTTGCGCACCACGAACGCCGAGCCGGAATCGCCGCGCGTGGTGTCGCATTCATGCGCGAACGTGTGGTCGGGATAGACGCGCACCATGCGGCAGCGTTGATTGCCTGAGAGGTGATCGCCCGTATCCCACGAATAGCCGGCCTGCATCAGGTCGGTGTTCAGCGCGCCGGTGCTGTCGCCGGTGATGGAGCGCACTTGGGCGAAGCCCACGCGATCGCCCAGCGGCTGGTCAAGCCGCAGCAGCGCCCAATCCAGGCCGTCAATATCATCGGTGGAGTTGAAGCGCGCATAATTGAAGCGCGGGCTGATCAAATAGGTGATGGTCGCGGCGCTATGTTCGCCCGACGCGGTGGTGAAGCGGCCGGCGGCGTTCACGCCGCGATCGGTGTGGATGCAGTGCGCGGCCGTCACGATCACGTTGGCGCTGATCAGCGTTGCGGTGCAGCGTTCGCCGGTGTCCATCGTGAGCTGGCCCATGAAGCGCCAGGGCGCCTCGGCCACGTTCACCAGCACGCGGTCGTCGCGGCCGAAGAAATGGTCATTGATGCTCATAGCGCGTTCACGGCCATGGCAATCGCTACGGTCTGTCCGCGCGGCGCAGGAGCCGTCGCCCCGTCCGGGCTCTTCGCACATTCCGTTGAAAGCGGTGGCGCAAGAATCGGTCTGGTTGCGCATCCAGGCGATGGCGCCGCAATCGGTGCGGTCGGTGCCCTGGGTGCAGGCGCCGGTGCCGAAATGGGGCTCGTCGCATTCGCCGTCGCGCGCCCAGCGGCAGCTATCATTGTCGCCTTCGCGCAGCGCCCGGCAATCGGAATAGTCTGTGCCCATGGTGCAGGCGCCGGTGCCGATATCGGGCTCGTCGCACTCGCGGTCGCGCGCATGGCGGCAGCTATCGTTGCCCGCGCGCACGGGCGCGGCCAATATGCAATGGACGACGCTCGGCGTGCGCGAG
>CAZWQS010000294.1:0-1578 GCA_964635925.1 uncultured Terricaulis sp.
CGGCTCTCGTTATCGCCGCGCTCATTGCGCTAAATGCGTTTTTCTCCGCCGCCGAAACCGCGCTCACCGGCGCCTCCCGCGCGCGCATGGCGAGCCTCGAGCGCGATGGCGATAAACTCGCCGCGCGCGTCAACAAGCTGAACGAAGACCGCGAACGCATGATCGGCGCGGTGCTCCTGGGCGCGAACCTCGTACAGGTCGCCGCTTCCGCCATCAGCGCCAGCATTTTCGGCAGCCTTTACGGCAATCTCGCCCCGCTCATCACCACGCTCGTGCTCACGCCGCTGCTGCTGATCTTCGGCGAGGTCGGCCCCAAGACGCTCGCCATCACCGCCGCCGATCCGATCGCGCGCCACGTGGCCAGCCCCGTGCAATGGATGGTGCGCATCCTCGCGCCCATCGTCGGGGCGGTGCAATGGATCGTGAACCAGGGGCTCAAACTGTTCGGCGTGCGCGTGGATGAAAACATCGACGTGCTCTCCGCCGCGCGCGCGGAAATCGCCGGCGCGGTGGAGCTACACGCCGAAGAGGGCGGCGTCGAGGCCGAGCAGCGCCATCGCCTCCTAGGCGCGCTCGATCTCTCCGAGCTCACCGTGGCGGACGTGATGATCCATCGCAAAGCGATGAAGACGCTCGACATCGATCTGCCGCCGCGCGAAATCATCGCCCAGGCCATGGCCAGCGCCCACACGCGCCTGCCGCTCTATCAGGGCGAGCCGGAAAACATCGTCGGCGTGCTGCACGCGCGCGATCTCTTGCGCGCCGTCTCCGAACATGGGCGCGACGGCTTCAACGTGCGCGAGATCATGCGCGAGCCGTGGTTCACGCCCGTCACCACCGAGGCCGAGGATCAGCTCGCCGAATTCCTGCGCCGGCGCGCGCATTTCGCGCTGGTGGTGGATGAATACGGCGCGCTGATGGGCCTGGTGACGCTCGAGGATATTCTCGAAGAGATCGTGGGCGACATCAAAGACGAGCACGACATCGCCGTCGTCGGCGTGCGCCCCCAGCCCGACGGCAGCGTGAACGTCGACGGCACGGTCCCGATCCGCGATCTGAACCGCGCCATGAATTGGGATTTGCCCGACGAAGAAGCGGTGACGGTCGCGGGCCTCGTCATCCACGAAGCCCAAGCCATCCCCGAACCCGGCCAACGCTTCGCGTTTCACGGCTATCGGTTTCAGGTGCTGCGGCGGCAGAGGAACCAGATCACTGCGCTGCGCGTGGAACGGGAGGAGGAGACGGAGGAGATGGGGGATTGATCCCCTTCGCCCGCTGGCGCGAGTCCGAACTACAAGATTTTTGCACGTCCCGCGCGAATCAGATGAGCTTACCGGTCGCGTCAACTGGGTGCGAACCGATGGCTATTACCGAACTTGGCCGCCAGCTAATCGAAGCGAAAGTTAAAGCCTTCTCTGATTTGGAAGGCCTCGATGACCAATCGCGAGCCTTCGCTCTGCTCATGTTATCTCACCTGATTCCAAGGCATGTCCAAGAACTCAGAGAGGTGTTGACGGATGGGCCGTTGGATAGGGGTGTGGACGCACTTTACATCGATGAAGACGGCGCGAGCGCGAC
>CAZWQS010000295.1:0-1516 GCA_964635925.1 uncultured Terricaulis sp.
CTGACGCGCTTCCCAGACGGCGTCTCCGTTCACCTGCGCACATTCCCGGAAACGCCGGATGCCTGGCGCGATGATTTCGCGGGCGAGGAAGTGGCGAAGCTTCGCGAAGCGCGGGCGGTGGTGACCGGTGCGCTCGAAGTGGCGCGACGCGATAAGGTGATCGGCGCGGCGCTTGAGGCGGCGCCGCGCGTGTTCGTGAAAGACGACGCATTGCGCGCGTCGTTGCAGGCCGTGGACTTCGCCGAACTCTGCATCACCAGCGGTGTCAGCATCGTGGAAGGCGACGGACCGGCCGATGCGTTCCGCTTGGCTGAAACGCCCGGCGTTGCGGTGGTGATCGAGAAGGCGCCGGGCGTGAAATGCGCGCGGTCGTGGAAGTACTTCGATCCCGGAACCGCCGATCCGCGCTACCCCGACATCACGCCGCGCGACGCGGAGGCGGTCGCTGCGTGGGACGCCGCGCGCGGCTAGGGCGCTTCGGCCAAGCTCATGCAGGCGCTCGGCCCGGCAAAGCCGTGCCGAGCGATGCAGAAGGCGTCCTCGTTTGCGGTCGCGGAAACTGAAGCGCACTGGCGCAAGTGAAGCTGCTCGCTGGCCAAGCATTCGCTAAGGCGGCGATCGGTGAGCATTTCGCGCACGCGGGCGCCTTCGCTGCTTGTTGCATCCACGATATAGAGGCCTGCGAGCGTCAGCATGCGGTTCACGGCGGGCGGGGCGTTTGCATTTTCGCGCCAGGTAAACGCTGGCGGCGTGGACGATTGGCGGTTGCCGAGCGCATCCCAGAAACGGCCGCCGCCGAAGGCGCTCGGGTCTATCAGCGGGGCAGCGCTCAGCACCGTGGGATGAACACGCGCCGCGACGCCGGCATCAAGTTGACGCGTGGCGCCGGCAAGGGCGCGGAGATTGGTGTTGCGAGTTTCGCGCGCGGCGCTGTCCGCGTGCGGCGTAAGCGATGCGTAGGCGCTGCCGACGCCGCTGAAACGCTGGCTCGCGGATGCAAGTCGCGCGTTGTCGGCGGCGTTAGCTGAGAGCATGAGACCGATCGCTTCGGCTGAGCCTGGCGGGCGATTGCGCGCGTACGCTGCGTCGCGGCGCAACTGTCGGATCACAGGCGCGCGTCCGGCTGCGCGCACCCGGCTGCGAACGCCTTCCACGAACGCCGGCGATTGCGCGGCGCTGAGCACGCCGTAAGCGATCCAGCCGCTGGTGAGGCGTTCAGGATCGTGCCGCGCGGCAAGCGCCAAAGCCTGGCCAATATCAGACTCGTCCGTCACGTCCATCGAGAGCAAGTCAGTGACGTCGTTCTGGAAGAGGGCATAGGCGTCGACCGCGTCGTGCAGCGGCTCGGCGCGCGCCGGCGCGACAGCGGCAAGCAGCAGAAGAACGGCAAGGCCAAATCGGCGCATCCCTCATTCTTGCCTCCGATCCAGGGCGAAACCAAAGCGCCGCGGCGGCGCTGGCTTGATTGGCGCCCTCGCGGGCGTCCATAAGCCGAGCATGCTCCGTCTCGGTCTCA